>NZ_JABWRM010000040.1:0-1199 GCF_014268955.1 Pseudomonas sp. RW3S2
TGTAGTGGTCTACTAACCCCGGACACCCATTTAGGCGAGAATGCTCGCCACAGAGAGGTGTCCGATGACCAAGCAACGCCGTACTTTTACCCCTGAGTTCAAGCGCGAAGCTGCATGCCTGGTGCTCGATCAAGGCTACAGCCATGCCGAAGCGGCCCGTTCGCTCGGCTTGGTCGAACCAGCACTGCGCCGATGGGTTAATCAGCTTCAGCAGGAGCGCAGCGGCGTTACGCCGGCCAGCAAAGCGCTGACGCCAGAGCAGCAAAAAATTCAAGAATTGGAAGCCCGGATCGCGCGCCTTGAACGTGAGAAATCGATACTAAAAAAGGCTACCGCGCTCTTGATGTCGGAAGATCTCGAGCGTACGCGCTGATCCGCCAGCTCAGCGACCATGAGCCCGTTGATTGTTTGTGCGAAGTGTTCGAAGTCACTCGCTCAAGTTACTACGCACATCGTCACAGAAGGCGAACTCCGGACGTTGAACGACTGCGGTTGCGCAGTCGAGTGAGTGAGTTGTTCACCCGATATCGAAGTGCGCCCGGCAGCCGTACCATCATGGCAATGATGCAAGAAGAGGGTGAGCAAATCGGGCGGTTCAAGGTACGCCGTCTGATGCGTGAGCTGGCGTTGATCAGCAAGCAGCCAGGATCACATGCGTACAAAAAGGCCACAGTGGAGCGGCCAGATATTCCGAACACCTTGAACCGAGCGTTTGATGTGGAAGCGCCAAATCAGGTCTGGTGTGGAGACATCACTTACGTCTGGGCACAGGGAAAATGGCACTACCTGGCAGTTGTCCTGGACCTCTATGCACGCAGAGTGGTTGGCTGGGCCTTATCAGAAAAACCGGATGCAGACCTGGTGGTCAAAGCGCTGGACGTCGCTTACGAACAACGTGGAAAGCCTCACGGATTACTGTTCCACTCCGACCAGGGATCGCAATATGGCAGCCGTCAGTTCCGCCAGAGACTGTGGCGCTACCGCATTCGCCAGAGCATGAGCCGCCGAGGCAACTGCTGGGATAATGCACCGGTGGAGCGTGTATTTCGCAGTTTGAAATCAGAGTGGATACCGACCACGGGCTACCTGACCGGGCAACAAGCTCAACGAGACATCGGCCAGTACCTGATGAGCCACTACAACTGGATCCGACCTCATCAGTTCAACGATGGACTGGCTCCGGCGAAAGCTGAAGAAAA
>NZ_JABWRM010000041.1:0-849 GCF_014268955.1 Pseudomonas sp. RW3S2
GGAAGTGCGAGGTGATGCGAGGGCGCGGTAAACCCTCTGGTCCCTCATCCATGAAGCGGCGGATGAACTCCCATTCGTCTTGCAGTTCCGCGAAGTTGTTGGCGGCCTTGCCTACGTGGACGAGTTCGGGATGAAGTGCGCCGGCGAACGAGGGTGGCCACATGAGTTCCAAAGGAAGGCCCACGCCACCGGCAGTCGCGTATTTTTTATCCGAGCCACTGGACGTGACACCGTGCCAAGGAAGTGTGACGATGCCGCCACAGTACGATGGGCGATGCAGGTAGACTTGCTGGGTAGTGCGGTTGAAACGTATTAGTAAGTGGCGGGATGTGAACATCTCGAATCGCGTGAAGCGGAGCCCAAATTTTAAGTAAAGCCATAATGTACCTAAGCCCATGGTGAGGAAGAATGACACCATGAGAAGCTGCTCGCCATAGGGCTCGCCATTATAGTTGAGCGCTAGGCTGAATAGAAATTTTATGTCCTCTAAAACAATTGCTATATTTACTGATGAGTAAATTATAGTCGTAAGGGATAGTATGCTTATCAGTCCTCGTTTGTCTTCCCACATACCGTAACGCATTTCTAATATGTGCTCGTTGTAAGCATAAACTGGTCCGCGACTTTTGGGTGTGGTGCTAGCGGGCTTCTTGGCGGCTTCGATTTCTTCTTGGTCGTCGCTTTCATATGCAAATTTTCTTTTGACTTTCTTGTGCTGCTTTTCAAAAGCATCACGCTCATCTTTTGGGTCAATGTAGGAGAGCCACATGATCCATTCAACAAAATACATTATATGACCTCACTTATCGCACTGAACAAAGCCTCAAGTTCTTCTGCATCCTTGGCGTA
>NZ_JABWRM010000042.1:0-611 GCF_014268955.1 Pseudomonas sp. RW3S2
CTCGCCCACCACGCCCACCGCCACCGGACCGAGACCGGCGTCCAGCACGTAGGTTTGCAAGTTGGCGATCGGCTCGCCGATCGGCACGCTGTCGCGGCCTTCTTCGCGGCAGGTCCAGTGGGTCACGTCGATGGCCGCTTCGGTCGGGCCATACAGGTTGTACAGCCCGGCGTTCGGCAGCTTGTCGAACACCTGGCGCTGGGCATCCACCGGCAGCGCCTCGCCGCTGCAGACGATACGGGTCAGGCTGTCGCAGCCCGCCACCGCAGGATCAGCCACGAAGGCCTGCAGCATCGACGGCACGAAGTGCAGCGTGGTGATGCGCTCGCGGCGAATCATTTCGATCAGTTGCGCCGGGTCGCGGTGCAGCCCCGGTGCAGCAACTACGAGGCAAGCGCCGGTCATCAGCGGCCAGAAGAACTCCCACACCGACACGTCGAAGCTGAACGGGGTCTTCTGCAGCACCCGGTCCCCGGCAGTCAGGCCATAGGCCTGTTGCATCCAGCACAAGCGGTTGGTCAGCGCCCGGTGGCGGTTGCCCGCGCCCTTGGGCTTGCCGGTGGAGCCGGAGGTGTAGATCACGTAGGCCAGGTTCTCGCCAGTGACCTCGA
>NZ_JABWRM010000043.1:0-578 GCF_014268955.1 Pseudomonas sp. RW3S2
TTCGACCTGTCGGTGTGGGAGCTGTTCGTGACCCTGGCCGGTGGCGGTTTCATCGTGGGGGCGCGCAACGCCCTGGAGCTGCCGGAGCTGGCAGCGCGGGATCGGGTGCGCCTGATCAACAGCGTGCCGTCGGCAGCCAGTGCGCTGCTGCGCGCCGGACAGATACCGGCGAGCGTGCGCATCGTCAATCTGGCGGGCGAGCCGCTGAAGCAGTCGGTGGTCGAGGCGCTCTACGCGCTGGAGCACATCCAGCACGTCTACGACCTCTACGGCCCTTCGGAAGACACCACCTATTCGACCTGGACCCGCCGTGAAGCGGGCGGGCAGGCCAACATCGGCCGCCCACTGCACAACACCGCCAGCTACCTGCTGGACGGCGAGCTGCAATCGGTGCCGGTCGGGGCGACGGCGGAGCTGTACCTGGCAGGCGAAGGCATCACCCGCGGCTACCTGCTGCGTCCGGGCCTGACCGCCGAGAAGTACCTGCCGGACCCGTTCGCGGCGGATGGCTCGCGGCTGTACCGCACCGGCGACCTGGCGCGCTACCGCGAAGACGGCGTGCTGGAGTACGCCGGGCG
>NZ_JABWRM010000044.1:0-437 GCF_014268955.1 Pseudomonas sp. RW3S2
GACTACATGGTGCCGACCCACTGGCTGTTCCTCGAACGCCTGCCGCTGACCCCCAACGGCAAGCTCGACCGCAAGGCGCTGCCTGCGCCGCAGGCAACTGCTCCGGCACGTCAGGTGGCACCGCGCAGCGTGCTGGAAAAGCGCCTGGTGGCGATCTGGGAGGAGGTGCTGAAGGTTGCGCCGATTGGCGTGACCGACAACTTCTTCGAGCTGGGCGGCGATTCGATCATCTCGATCCAGGTGGTCAGCCGTGCGCGCCAAGCGGGCATCCGCTTCACGCCCAAGGCGCTGTTCCAGCACCAGACCGTTCAAGGGCTGGCAACCGTGGCCCAGGAAGGCGAGGGCGCGCAACTGATCGAACAGGGCCCGCTCAGTGGCGAGATGCCGCTGCTGCCGATCCAGCAGGCGTTCTTCGATACCGACATCCCCGAGCGTCA
>NZ_JABWRM010000045.1:0-427 GCF_014268955.1 Pseudomonas sp. RW3S2
TGCTCCAGGTAACCCGCGTGCAGCGGCTGGGCAGGCTTGAGCAGCACCGACTGGTTCCAGTGGTGACGCTCGGGGATATCGGTGTCGAAGAACGCCTGCTGGATCGGCAGCAGCGGCATCTCGCCAGTCAACGGGCCCTGCTCGATCAGTTGCGCGCCCTCGCCTTCCTGGGCCACGGTCGCCAGCCCTTGAACGGTCTGGTGCTGGAACAGCGCCTTGGGCGTGAAGCGAATGCCCGCCTGACGCGCCCGGCTGACCACTTGGATCGAGATGATCGAATCGCCGCCCAGCTCGAAGAAGTTGTCGGTCACACCAATCGGCGAAACCTTCAAGACTTCCTCCCAAATCGCCACCAGGCGTTTTTCCAGCACGCTGCGCGGTGCCACCTGGCGTGCCGGAGCACTGGCCTGCGGCGCTGGCAGTGCCT
>NZ_JABWRM010000046.1:0-425 GCF_014268955.1 Pseudomonas sp. RW3S2
TTGCTGACGATGGTGACCGAGACCTTGTCGCCCTGGTTGCCGGAGCCCGGCGTGCCCACACCAGGTTCGTCGGTGACGGAGGTGGTGACGGTGTTGCTGCCGAGGGTCAGCTTCTCGAAGTTGTCGCCTCCGGTGACGGACTCGATCTTGTTGACGATGTTCGGCTGGCCACCGACGTACACGTCGTCTTTCGCGGTGATGGTGAAGGTGCCAGTGGCGCTGCCCGCCGGCACGGTGACTTTGGTGCCGTCGCTCAGGGTGAACACCAAGCCGTTGTGGCCGGTAACCGACAGGCCCTGGGCGTTGGTCAGGGTGACGGTGTAGGTCACCTGGCCGCCTTCGGTGACGGTGGTCTTGTCAGCAGACAGCGTTGCAACGACTTCGCTGATGGTGTCGGTGATCTGCACGGTGGCCGAACCACCGAG
>NZ_JABWRM010000047.1:0-418 GCF_014268955.1 Pseudomonas sp. RW3S2
ACCATGAAGGGGGCAATCATGTTTATGGCCGATCAGCACGATGGGTTTCACAGGGGATATCCTTTTCGACGGTCGAGGTTTCCACTTCGGTATTTCGCTGACGCGTAGAGGTGCGTTTCTTTCTCTCCGGTCGCTTGCCTGGACGCGCAGCCCAGAGGTACGCGTTTTCGCGCAAGCGTTCCTGGATAGCCGGGGGATAGTCGTCAAGGGTGGTGAATGGCGGAACGGGCTTTCCGGGCAGGCCGGCTTCACGAATGATCTTGGGCCAGCGCGGTTTCCAGCACAGCATGAGGCTCAGCCAGTGACCGGTTCCGATGATCAGGAAGGCGGGCGAGATCAAGACCAGGCCGAGCTTGGTGATTCGAGAGGAGGTACGAAAGTAGCGGGTCAGCCCTTCGAATTGAGGTGTGAAGGCTTG
>NZ_JABWRM010000048.1:0-379 GCF_014268955.1 Pseudomonas sp. RW3S2
CAACCAGTGGGCGCACCGCCTGCAGGCGGCAGGCGTGGGCCCGGATGTGCTGGTGGGGGTGGCGGCCGAGCGCAGCGTGGAAATGGTCGTGGCGCTGCTGGCGGTGATCAAGGCCGGTGGCGCCTATGTGCCGCTGGACCCGGAATACCCGCGCGAGCGCCTGGCCTACATGATCGAGGACAGCGGTATCGAACTGCTGCTGACCCAATCGCACCTGCGCGAGCAGTTGCCGTTGCCGCAGGGCCTGGAGTGCCTGCTGCTCGACCAGCCACTGAGCGGCTATGCCGAGCAGGCGCCGAAAGTCGAGGTCACTGGCGAGAACCTGGCCTACGTGATCTACACCTCCGGCTCCACCGGCAAGCCCAAGGGCGCGGGCAAC
>NZ_JABWRM010000049.1:0-362 GCF_014268955.1 Pseudomonas sp. RW3S2
TCGAGCTTGCCGTTGGGGGTCAGCGGCAGGCGTTCGAGGAACAGCCAGTGGGTCGGCACCATGTAGTCCGGCAGGGTTTGCTGCAGGTTGGCTTTCAACACACTGCGCAATTCGCTTTCGTCCGCGCCATGGTCCTGGGCCACCACGTAGGCCACCAGTTGCTGAACGCCATTGAGCTCGACGGCCAACACCGCCGATTCACGCAACAGGCCCTGGGCCTGCAGGCGCGCTTCGATTTCACCCAGCTCGATACGCAGGCCGCGCACTTTCACCTGAAGGTCCACTCGCCCGGCGTACTCCAGCACGCCGTCTTCGCGGTAGCGCGCCAGGTCGCCGGTGCGGTACAGCCGCGAGCCATCCGC
>NZ_JABWRM010000005.1:0-321737 GCF_014268955.1 Pseudomonas sp. RW3S2
TTAACTCGTTGATTAACAAGGAGTTTTGCGTTCCGTTTGCTGCGGAAGTGGGGCGCATTATAAGGGGATCTGAGAGGGCGTCAACCTTTTATTTCAGTTATTTGAAAGATCCTCGGCGCAGACCTTATATAGGCCACCAAGTGCCTGCCTCAAACTCTGCTGCGCCTACAAGATCGAGCGCCGCGCGGGCGGCGCTCGATTTTAAGGGCGCCAGAAACCCCAAGGCAGGCACCTTGCAGCCACCCATTAATCCAAACCAGGCCTCACCCACCCCACAAACCAAAACGGGGAGGCCTGTCGGCCTCCCCGCTTCTATATATAGCGACACCCGCAACCAATCACTCGGCCTTCAAGGTAACCCGGCCAAACGACTTCTTACCCGCCTGGCACACATGGGTAGCACCCAGGACAAACAAGAAGTCCTTGTCGACGACTGCACCATCAACCTTGACCGCGCCGCTACCGAGCAGATCACGCGCCTGGGCCGAGTTCTTCACCAGACCCGCGCGGTTCAGCACCGCAGCGATCGGCAGGTCTTCAGCCGCAGCGACTTCGATCTCCGGCAGATCCTCAGGCAGCTCACCCTCCTTCATGCGGTTACCCGCAGCACGGTGAGCATTCGCCGCAGCCTCTTCACCATGGAAGCGCGCCACGATCTCTTCGGCCAGCTTGATCTTGATGTCGCGCGGGTTCGCACCCTTCTCGACATCGGCGCGGAACTGATCGATCTCGTCCATCGAGCGGAAGCTCAGCAGCTCGAAGTAGCGCCACATCAGCGTATCCGGAATCGAGACCAGCTTGCTGTACATCACCCCAGGCGCTTCCTGGATACCCACATAGTTACCCAGCGACTTGGACATCTTCTTCACGCCATCGAGCCCTTCGAGCAACGGCATGGTCACGATGTTCTGAGCTTCCTGGCCATAGGCGCGCTGCAGCTCACGCCCCATCAACAGGTTGAACTTCTGATCGGTACCACCGAGCTCGACATCCGCCTTGAGCGCAACCGAGTCGTAACCCTGCACCAGCGGATAGAGGAACTCATGGATGGCGATCGGTTGCTGGCTGGTGTAGCGCTTGTCGAAGTCGTCACGCTCGAGCATGCGCGCGACGGTGTACTGGGACGCCAGACGAATGAAGTCGGCCGGGGTCAGCTTATCCATCCAGGTAGAATTGAACGCGACCTCGGTCTTGGCCGGGTCGAGAATCTTGAACACTTGCTGCTTATAGGTTTCGGCGTTGTCCAGAACCTGCTCGCGGGTCAGCGGCGGGCGCGTGGCACTCTTGCCGCTAGGGTCACCGATCATGCCGGTGAAGTCACCGATCAGGAAGATCACCTGATGCCCCAATTCCTGGAACTGCCGCAGCTTGTTGATCAGCACGGTGTGACCCAGATGCAGGTCAGGAGCCGTCGGATCGAAGCCAGCCTTGATACGCAGCGGCTGGCCGCGCTTGAGCTTCTCCACCAGTTCCGACTCGACCAACACCTCTTCCGCACCGCGCTTGATAAGCGCCAGCTGCTCTTCAACCGACTTCATAGACAGACCCGCAAGGCTCAGATTCAAAGGGGACCAACCATACAAGATCGGCCGTCAAATACAAGTTTCGCAACGGAATGTGACCCGGAAGGCGCCTTGCGGCGTCTACGCGCCCTTGCGCGAAAATGGATTTGGTTATATTTTATACAGTTATTTCATCTTCATCATGTCATTCATCTTTTCCACCGTGTTTTTCAGCGTATTCAGTCACCTTTTTCATTCACTTTTTCAAAGTCACCTCATCTATGACCAACGACACGCCTAAAGCGCCCCCGCTTTATCCGAAAAGCCATCTGTTGGCCGCCAGCGGCATCGCCGCCCTGCTCAGCCTGGCCTTGCTGGTATTTCCTTCCAGCGACGTAGAAGCGAAGAAGACCACCCTCAACCTCGAGCTCGAAACCCCGGCCGAGCAACTCAAAGACGAATCCAAGGCCGCACCGCTGGTGCAGTCCACCGAATCCGCCGGCTCGCCCTTCGCCCAGATCGAAGGGGATGAACCCGCTACAGAACAGGCCGCCGGACAGCCGCAGCCCGTCGCGCAGGAGAAGGCGCAAGACAAGGCCCCCGGTCATCGCGAAGTCGTGGTCGCCCGTGGCGACACCCTCTCCACACTGTTCGCCAAAGTGGGCCTGCCCGCCAACGTCGTGCATGACGTTCTGGCCAGCGACAAGCAAGCCAAGCAGTTCAGCCAGCTGAAACACGGCCAGGTGCTACAGTTCGAACTGGACAAGGACGGCCAACTGGCCAGCTTGCACAGCCAGGTCAGCAACCTCGAAAGCATCCGCCTGAACAAGACCGACAAGGGCTACGCGTTCGAACGCGAAATCACCAAGCCCCTGGTGCGAACCGCCTACGCCCATGGCGTCATCAAGAGCTCGCTCTCGGCCTCGGCCCAACGTGCCGGCCTTTCCCACAGCCTGACCATGGATATGGCCCGCGTGCTGGGCTACGACATCGACTTCGCCCAGGACATCCGCCCTGGCGACGAATTCGACGTGGTCTACGAACAAAAGGTCATGGATGGCAAGGTGGTCGGCACCGGCAACATCCTCTCGGCGCGTTTCACCAATCGCGGCAAGACCTACACCGCCGTGCGCTACACCAACAAGCAGGGCAATACCAGCTACTACACCGCTGACGGCAACAGCCTGCGAAAGGCGTTCATCCGCACACCGGTGGACTTCGCCCGCATCAGCTCGCGCTTCTCCGCCGGGCGCAAGCACCCGATCCTGAACAAGATTCGCGCCCATAAAGGTGTCGACTATGCAGCGCCTCGCGGCACGCCGATCAAGGCAGCCGGTGATGGCCGCATCGAACTGGCCGGCCGCCGCGGCGGCTACGGCAACACAGTGATCATCGCCCACGGCAACACCTACAAGACCCTGTATGGCCACATGCAAGGCTTCGCCAAAGGCATCAAGACCGGCAGCAACGTCAAGCAGGGCCAGATCATCGGCTATATCGGCACCACCGGTCTCTCCACTGGCCCGCACCTGCACTACGAGTTCCAGGTCAACGGTGTCCATGTCGACCCGCTGAGCCAGAAGGTGCCGATGGCCGATCCGATCGCCAAGGCCGAGCGCCAACGCTTCATGCAGCAAAGCCAACCCCTGATCGCTCGCATGGATCAGGAAAAGGCCACGCTGCTCGCCGCCAACAAGCGCTGATCCATGGCGTTCTACCTGGGGGTGATGTCCGGCACCAGCCTTGACGGCCTGGACATTGCCCTGATCGAACAGTGCGAGCAGCCACGGTTGCTCGCCACCTGCTACCTGCCCATGCCCTCCGACCTTCGCCAGGACCTGCTGAGCCTCTGTGCCAGTGGCCCCGACGAGATCGCACGGGCAGCGCTGGCCGAAAATCGCTGGGCCAGCCTTGCTGCAGAGGGCATCCGGCAATTGCTGGCCGAGCAGAAACTCGAGCCCAGCGCCATCCGCGCCATCGGCAGCCACGGCCAGACCATCCGCCACGAACCAGCCCGCGGCTTTACCGTGCAGATCGGCAACCCGGCATTGCTCGCCGAGCTGACCGGCATCTGCGTGGTGGGTGACTTCCGTCGCCGCGACGTGGCCGCAGGCGGCCAGGGCGCACCACTGGTCCCGGCCTTCCACGAAGCCTTGTTCGCCCACCTGGGGCAGCGCCTGGCAGTACTCAACGTCGGTGGCTTCAGCAACCTGAGCCTCATTGCCCAAGACACGCCAGTGCATGGCTTCGACTGCGGCCCGGGCAATGTGCTGCTGGATGCGTGGATCGAGCGCAAGCGCGGCCAGACCTTCGACGCCGATGGCGCATGGGCGGCAAGCGGCAAGGTGCAGGACGAATTGCTGGCAGCGCTGCTGAGCGATCCGTTCTTCGCCGGCAATGGCCCCAAGAGCACCGGGCGCGAGGTATTCAACCTGCCCTGGCTCGACGCTCACCTGGCAAGGCTGCCGCGTTATCGCGACGAAGACGTTCAGGCCACCCTGCTGGAACTGACCGCCCGCAGCATCACCGATGCCTTGCGCAATGCCCAGCAAGGCACCGAAGCCCTGATGGTCTGTGGCGGCGGCGCACGCAATGGCACCCTGATGAATAGGCTGGCCGCCCTGCTGCCGGCCGCGAAAGTGACCAGCACCGATGCCCAAGGTATTGACCCGGACTGGGTCGAGGCGATGGCATTCGCATGGCTGGCTCATTGCTGCCTCGAAGGCATCCCGGCGAACCGCCCAAGCGTCACGGCGGCCAGAGGGCTGCGAGTGCTGGGCGCGATCTACCCGTCCTGATCGACAGAAACGAAAACGCCGCGCAATTGCGCGGCGTTTTCGTTGAAGCCGGACTCAGATCGAGAACGACGAACCGCACCCGCAGGTGGTGGCGGCATTCGGGTTCTTGATCACGAAGCGCGAGCCTTCCAGACCTTCCTGGTAGTCCACTTCAGCACCGGCCAGGTACTGGAAGCTCATTGGATCGACGACCAGCGAAACGCCTTCGCGCTCGACAATGGTGTCGTCATCGGCCACGTCTTCATCGAAAGTGAAGCCGTACTGGAAACCCGAGCAACCGCCGCCTGTGACGAACACACGCAGCTTGAGGCGATCATTGCCTTCCTCGGATACCAGGGTCTTCACCTTGTGCGCAGCCCCTTGGGTAAACTCCAAAGCGGTGGGGGTGAAGGTTTCGACGCTCATGTTGGTTCTCCCGGCGTAAGCCGCCATAAAACTCGATGACGCGCATTATCCGCTTCTCCGAGAAAATTGGTCAAGAATTGTGCGGCTTTGGTCGAGACAAACCAAAAGGCCCGCACGGGGCGGGCCTTTTCACCTGCTTGACGATTAAGGCAGCAGCCCCGCGTGGGAAAGGCCCATGCGCTCATCCAGCCCGAACAGGATGTTCAGGTTCTGCACTGCCTGGCCGGACGCGCCCTTGACCAGATTGTCGATCACCGACAGCACCACCACCAGATCACCACCCTGCGGGCGATGAACGGCAATACGGCAGACGTTGGCGCCGCGCACGCTGCGCGTCTCTGGGTGGCTGCCGGCCGGCATCACGTCGACGAACGGCTCGTTCGCGTAGCGCTTTTCGAACAGCGCCTGCAGGTCAACCGAGGTGTCGACCACATTCGCGTAGAGGGTGGCGTGAATACCGCGGATCATCGGGGTCAGGTGAGGTACGAAGGTCAGGCCGATATCCTTGCCCGCCGCCAGGCGCAGGCCCTGGCTGATTTCCGGCAGGTGACGGTGGCCTTTGACCGCATAGGCCTTCATGCTTTCGCCAGCCTCGCAGAACAGCGAGCCCACTGCAGCACCGCGGCCTGCGCCACTGACACCCGACTTGCAGTCGGCAATCAGGCGCGACGGATCGGCCAGACCCGCTTCGAGCAGTGGCAGGAAACCAAGCTGGGTCGCGGTCGGGTAGCAGCCTGGCACGGCGATCAGACGCGCCTGGCGGATCTTCTCGCGGTTCACTTCAGGCAGGCCGTAGACGGCATCCTTGAGCAGTTCCGGCGCGCCATGCGGCTGGCCGTACCACTTGCCCCACTCGACGGCGTCCTGCAGACGGAAGTCGGCAGACAGGTCGATGACTTTGGTCCCGGCGGCCAGCAGCTCGCCGGCCAGGGCATGGGCAACGCCATGCGGTGTGGCGAAGAACACCACATCACAGGCACCGAGAGTCTTGCTGTCCGGGACGCTGAACTGCAGGCCGTCATAGTGGCCGCGCAGGTTCGGGTACATGTCGGCCACCGCGACACCCGCCTCGGAGCGCGACGTGATGACCGCTACCTCGGCCTGTGGGTGCTGTGCCAGCAGGCGCAACAGTTCGACACCGGTGTAACCCGTGCCGCCGACGATACCGACCTTGATCATAACGCTTGCCCCTCATCAACGAGACCACTGGAAAGCGCACGATAATAGGGTTACGTGACGCCTGTAACAACTCTTGGGTACCCCTTCGCAGTGCCGGACCACTACTATCTGACCACCGTGAAAACCTGAAGGAACTCCCCCATGCTCTATCTCTGGATCAAGGCGCTGCATATCGTCAGCGTGGTCTGCTGGTTCGCCGGCCTGTTCTACCTGCCGCGCCTGTTCGTCTACCACGCCCAGAGCCAGGACAGCATCAGCCAGGAACGCTTCGTCACCATGGAGCGCAAGCTGTACCGCGGCATCATGAACCCGGCGATGATCGCAACCTACGTGTTCGGTATCTGGATGCTCTACCTGACGCCCGGCTGGCTGAGCCAGGGCTGGCTGCACGCCAAGCTGACCCTGGTGATCCTGCTGACCGGCTACCATCACGTATGCGGCGCACAGCGCAAACGCTTCGCCGCCGGACAGAACACCCGCAGCCATGTGTACTACCGCTGGTTCAACGAAGTACCGGTGCTGATCCTGCTGGCCATCGTAATTCTGGTGGTGGTCAAACCGTTCTGAGCATAACCCCTGAGCGAAGGAGCCTTGCCATGTCCCTGCCTGCAACACTCGAACACCGCCTGCGACTGCCCGTGGTCGCCGCGCCGATGTTCCTGATCTCCAATCCGCAGCTGGTACTGGCTTGCTGCGCCAACGGTGTGGTGGGTAGCTTTCCGGCGCTGAACCAGCGCGACAGCGCCGGCTTCAAGGCCTGGCTGGAGGAGATCGAGGCGGGCCTTGCGCAATTGCAGGCACCTGCGCCTTATGCCGTGAACCTGATCGTGCACCCGAGCAACCCGCGCCTGCAGGCCGACCTCGCCCTGTGCGCGGAGCACCGGGTGCCGATCGTGATCACCAGCCTGGGCGCTGCGAAGGAGGTGGTAGACGCGGTGCACGGCTATGGCGGCCTGGTGTTCCACGATGTCACCACCCGTCGTCACGCCGAGAAAGCCGCCGAGGCCGGCGTTGATGGCCTGATCGCCGTGGCTGCGGGTGCCGGCGGTCATGCCGGGACCTGGAGCCCCTTCGCCCTGGTCGCGGAGATTCGCCAGTTCTTCGACAAGACCCTGCTGTTGGCCGGTTGCATCAACCACGGTCACGAAATCCTCGCGGCACGTCTGCTCGGCGCGGACCTCGCCTACATGGGCACACGCTTCATCGCCACTCGCGAGAGCCAAGCCCAAGGTGCCTACAAACAAATGCTGCTCGATGCTCACGCCGCCGACATCGTCCACACCCCGGCGGTCTCGGGTGTGCCGGCCAGTTTCCTGCGCCAGAGCCTCGAGCAGGCCGGTTACGACATGGCCGCGCTCAAGCACAACCCGGGTGAGGTCAAGCTCAAACCGCTGGATGAAGAAGCCAAGGCCTGGAAAACCGTGTGGTCGGCAGGCCAGGGCGCGGGCGGTATCCATGACCTGCCCGATACGGCAGCGCTGATCGAGCGCCTGCGTGACGAATACCGAGCCGCCCAGCTTCGCACCGCTGAACTGGCGCGCTGAAGCCCTGCAAAAGACCACAACAGCCCCAGCCAAGCTGTACACTAGGCGCCCTCTTCCGCCCCCAGGAGCCTTGCATGACCCGTTACGCCATGATCACCGGAGCTTCCAGCGGCCTGGGCCTGGCCCTGGCGGAGGCCCTGGCGCGGCGCGGGCGCAACCTGATCCTGGTGGCACGCCACCGCGAAACCCTTGAGCCAATCGCGGTCGAGCTGACCCAGCGCTTCGGCGTCGAGGTCTTGCTGCGCGCCTGCGACCTCAGCCAGCCTTTGCGCCTCTCGGGGTTCGTACTCGAGCTGGAAGAGGGCGAGCGGCGCATCGACCTGCTGGTCAACTGTGCCGGGCAGCGCACCTATGGGCCCTTCCTGGCCCATGAGTGGGCCGACGAACAAGACCTGCTGGAGGTCAATATCCTCGCCCTCACCCGCCTGTGCCACGCCATCGGCAACCTGATGGCGGTGCACGGTGGCGGCCAGATCCTCAACGTGGCCTCACTGGCCAGCGCCGCGCCGGGTCCGTGGATGGCGTGCTACAGCGCCAGCAAGGCCTATGTACTGAATTTCTCGGAAGCCCTGCGCGAAGAACTGCGTCGTACCGGGGTCAAGGTGTCGGTTTTGTGCCCGGGCCCGATCCACTCGGCAAAACGACACATCCCGCGCCTGGAGGGCAGTTCGCGCTGCCTGAGCGCCGAAGAAGTGGCGCTCTACACCGTGCGCGCGCTGGACAAGAACCGCGCCCTGATCATGCCGGGCCGACGCAATCGCTGGCTGGCCTTCGCCCCACGCCTTCTGCCGCGCTGGTTGAGCCGCAAGCTGGCGGGCGTGATCCATCGTCGCTACTGCCCGATCGGCGCCGAATGACCTCTGTCCGAGCAGCGCCTCGCTGAGTACACTGCGCTTCGACCCTCACCAAGGAGCAAGTGACGTGGACGATCTATTCCTCAAGATCATCAACCGGGAAATCCCGGCGGATATCATCTACGAAGACGACCAGATCCTGGCCTTCAAGGATATCGCCCCTGCAGCGCCGGTACATTTTCTGGTCATCCCGAAAAAACACATCCGGACCCTCAACGACCTGACCGAAGAGGACAAGGCCCTGGCTGGCCACATCCTGTTCACCGCCCAGCGCCTGGCCGTCGAGCAAGGCTGCGAGGAAGGTTTCCGTGTGGTCATGAACTGCAACCCCAAGGGTGGGCAGACGGTCTACCACATTCACATGCACGTGCTCGGCCAGCGTCAGATGAACTGGCCGCCGGGCTGACCCAAGGCAAGCCCATCCGGCATGATTGAGTTAAACTGTCGGGCATCACTTTAGTGGAGGTGCCCGATGGCTACCGAACGTCACTATTCGCCGCTCGACCGCTTGTTGCTGCAGGCTGATACCGCCATGCGCACCCTGCTGCCCTTCAGCGGCCAACCTTCCCGTCCCTCGCCTGCGATCATCCAGCCGGATGCCGAGCTGGACGAGTCCCAGACCCGCCATATTGCCGGCCTGATGCGCATCAACCATACCGGTGAGGTCTGCGCCCAGGCGCTCTACCAAGGTCAGGCCCTGACCGCCAAGCTGCCGCAGGTACGCAAGGCCATGGAGCATGCCGCCGAGGAAGAAATCGACCACCTGGCCTGGTGCGAGCAGCGCATCCGCCAACTGGGCAGCCACCCAAGTGTGCTCAACCCGCTGTTCTACGGCATGTCGTTCGGCATCGGTGCCCTCGCCGGCCTGGTCAGCGACAAGGTCAGCCTGGGCTTCGTCGCCGCCACCGAGCACCAGGTCTGCAAGCACCTGGACGAGCACCTCGAACAGATCCCCGAAGAAGACGAAAAATCCCGCGCCATTCTCGAACAGATGCGCGTCGATGAAGAGCAACACGCCGAATCCGCTCTGGAAGCCGGCGGCTATCGTTTCCCGGCCCCGGTGCGTTTCGGCATGAGCCTGCTGGCCAAGGTGATGACCAAGAGCACCTACCGCATCTAGGACCCACCGATGACCGAGCGCTTCGATGCCAAGGATCTGGCCAGCGCGGTAAGCGCCGGCGTCCTCCAGCCAGGCCAGGATCGGGCACTGCTCGAATTCCTGCGCCAGCAACCGCAGCAACAGGGCCGGTTCCAGTTGGCCCATGTCGCCTTCTACTTCGGCGCACTGCTGATCATGGCGGCCATGGGCTGGCTGCTCACCGAGGCGTGGATGCGCATTGGTGACTCGGCGCTGCTCGCCATCGCCCTGCTCTATATCGCCAGCCTTACCCTGTTCGCCCTGTCACTCCAGCGCCGCGGGCAGGCCATTGCCGCCGGGGTTCTGGCCGCCGTCGCCGTGAGCATCGTACCGCTGGCAGTGTTCGCCCTCGAACGCCTGCTCGGCTGGTGGCCGCTGGATGACGTGCAGTTCGACTACCACCAGTACTACACCTACGTGCAAGGCGGCTGGCTGCTGATGGAAGCGGCAACCGTCGTCGCCGGGCTGGCGATGCTGCGCCTGGTGCCTTTCCCCTTCATCGTGATGCCAATCGCGGTGGCCCTGTGGTTCATGTCCATGGACCTCAGCGAATGGTTCTACGGCGAAGTGTTCAGTTGGGAGCAGCGCCAGAACGTCTCGGTGTGGTTCGGCCTGCTGTTGCTGGCCGCGTTCCTGGCAGTGGACGGTCGCACGCGCCGCGACTACGCCTACTGGGGTTACCTGGCAGGGCTTCTGGCCTTCTGGGGCGGGCTGACTTCGATGAACAGCGACAGTGAAGTGGGCAAGGCGCTCTATTGCCTGATCAACCTTGGCCTGATGGGATGTGCAGTGCTGCTGCGCCGCCCGATGTTCATGGTATTCGGTGCCATGGGCGTGGCTGCGTACCTGGGCTACCTGTCGTATGACGTGTTCGCCGAGTCGCTGCTGTTCCCGGTGGTGATCACATTGATCGGGCTTGGCGTGATCGGCCTAGGCCTGGCCTACCAGAAGCGTCGTGAACGACTGAGTCAATCGTTGCGGGCAAAACTGCCGCAATGGCTACTGGACGCGCTGCCAGCCCTGCGTGACTGAAAACCGGGGCCGCCAGGCGGCCCCACAGTCTCAACCCAGCTCCACGATCTCGTAGCCATGGGTGATTTCCACGCCCGCCCGATCAAGCATGATCGAGGCCGAGCAATATTTCTCGGCCGACAGCTCCACTGCCCGCTTGACCTGCGCTTCCTTCAGCCCGCGGCCTTTGACCACGAAATTCAGGTGGATCTTGGTGAACACCTTCGGATCTTCGCTGGCTCGCTCGGCCTCAAGGAAGGCTTCGCAGCTTTCCACCGCCTGTCGGGACTTCTTCAGGATGCTGACCACATCGAAACTGCTGCAGCCACCCAGGCCGAGCAGCAGCATCTCCATCGGGCGTACGCCCAGGTTACGACCGCCAGCCTCGGGAGGACCGTCCATGACCACGACATGCCCACTCCCCGACTCACCGAGGAACATGGCCTCACCGGCCCACTGGATGCGCGCCTTCATCTATCCGGACTCCTGATTTCGTAAAAGGCCGTCAGCTTAGACCTTGTAGCGCCGTCGGAAAAGCTCAAGACGTTAGGGTTTCATGCCGATAAACCCAAAGTGTCTGATAAGCTGACGCCAAATCACTGGCGCCCCTGTCAGTAACCTCCTACAAAATGCCTCTGCGTCGCTCGAACAGGATTTCGTGATGGTAGCCTCAGCACTCCCTGCCAAGATCAAGAATATCGACAAGCTGCTGGTGCACTGCCAACGCCGCCGCTATGCCGCCAAGAGCAACATCATCTGCGCCGGCGACCGAGCCGAGACGCTGTCGTTCATCGTCAAGGGTTCGGTGACCATCCTGATCGAGGACGACGAAGGTCATGAGATGATCATCGCCTACCTCAACAATGGTGATTTCTTCGGTGAGCTGGGGTTGTTCGAACCGGCGGGCCCCGAACAGCAGCGCAGTGCCTGGGTACGGGCCAAGACCGAATGCGAAGTGGCCGAGATCAGCTACGACAAGTTCCGCGAGCTGGCCCGCCACGATCCGGACATTCTCTACGCCCTTGGCAGCCAGATGGCCCAGCGCCTGCGCAACACCACGCGCAAGGTCGGCGACCTGGCCTTCTTCGACGTCACCGGCCGCGTCGCTCGTTGCCTGCTCGACCTGTGCAAGCAGCCAGATGCCATGACCCACCCCGACGGTATGCAGATCAAGATCACCCGTCAGGAAATCGGTCGGATCGTCGGCTGCTCGCGCGAGATGGTCGGCCGCGTGCTCAAGGATCTCGAGGAACGCAGCCTGGTGCAGGTCAAGGGCAAGACCATGGTGGTCTACGGCACCCGTTAATCCTTGGGCAGCGCCGCGATCACCTCGGCGTAGGCCTGGGACAGCCGTTCGAACCAAGGAACTGCGGGCGCCACTTCATGCAAGGCAATATGGCTGTCGGCACGGCAGCGTTGCTCCAGCCCACAACATTCGTTGAAACGATTGACCGCCGCCACCATCGACTCACGCTCGTTGTCCAGCAGCAGCGCCCCATGCACCAGCACCACCGGGCGCTTGCCGCCCAGCCCCTGGCGCCAGCGCTGGGCAGTGCCGACCAGCTTGCGGCCGTTGAGATTGACGTTGTAGCGACCATCGCAGAACGCACCGTCGATCTCCCCGACCGACGCCACACCACCCCATTCGCGCAAGACATCGCACAGCGGCAGGCACAAGCGCTCGTATGCGTTCTCGATGCGTCCGTGATCGCCTTCGCTGCGCGGTGCGACGTAGACCAGCGCCACGTTCACCGTCGAATGGGATTGCGGCACGGGTTCACCACCGGTTTCACGCAGCAGCACGGGCCAGCCGGCAATCGCCAGCTCCGCACAGGCAGCTTCGAAATTATCGAGCCGGCTCATGCGCCGTGGCATGACCAGCGCATGGTCGGTGGGGCGCCAGAAGAGCACACCAGATTCACGCTCGCCACGGCAGACGGCGGCGAGCAGCTCCTGTTCGGCGTGCAGGCCCTGCTCGACGGTGAGGGCCAGGGGTTGATCGGTCATTGATCCACCTTGGAAGTTAGGTCCACTTGCCCACGAAAGGGCCAGAACAGGCATACAAAAAAGCCGGCATCAAGCCGGCTTCCTTATCTTGATCAGTCCAGAGGCTGAACAGTCTTCTTCACCTGATCCGGGAAGAACAGCCGCTGCAGTTCCAAGCCCGGCTGCTCGGCCCGCATGAAGGCCTCGCCCACCAGGAACGAATACACTTCGTTGATTTCCATCAGCTCCACGTCGGCGCGGTTGAGGATACCGCTCTCGGTGATCGCCAGGCGGTCACGCGGAATGCGCGGCAGCAGGTCGAGTGTGGTATCCAGGCTGACCTCGAAGGTGTGCAGGTTGCGGTTGTTGACCCCCACCAGCGGCGTGTCGAGGGTTTTCAGCGCGCGCTCCAGCTCATCGCCATCGTGCACCTCCACCAGCACATCGAGACCGACATCCTTGGCAGTGGCGGCAAGCTCGGCCATCTTCACATCGTCCAGTGCCGAGACGATCAGCAGCACGCAGTCGGCGCCCAGGGCGCGGGCTTCGACGATCTGGTAGGGATCGACCATGAAGTCCTTGCGGATCACCGGCAGCGACACGGCGGCGCGGGCCTGTTGCAGGTATTCGTCAGCGCCCTGGAAGTAATCCACGTCGGTGAGTACCGACAGGCAGGTCGCCCCGCCCTTCTCGTAGCTGACCGCGATTTCCGCAGGCACGAAGTGCTCGCGGATCACGCCCTTGCTCGGCGAGGCCTTCTTGATTTCAGCGATGACCGCCGGCTGCTTGCGCTTGGCCTGTTCGATCAAGGCGTTGGCAAAGCCGCGCGGAGCATCGGCGACCTTGGCCAGACGCTCCAGCTCGGCGAGGCTCACGCGCGCGCTGCGCTCGGCCACTTCCTGAAACTTGCGGGCGATGATTCTTTCCAGCACCGTCGGTACGCTCATGCTCCGTTCTCCTGCTTGAATACCGCGGTAAAGGCGCCCAGCTCCTGGAGTTTTTCCCAGGCAAGGCCGGTGTGCAGTACATCGTGGGCGAGTTCGACGCCCGATTTCAGGCTCATCGCGTGGTCGGCGGCATACAGCGCGGCGCCGGCGTTGAGCACGATCATTTCGGCAGCTTTCTGGCCATTTTCGGTCTTGCGGCGGCCCAGGGCGTCACGGATCAGCGCCAGCGAAGCCTGCGGATCCTCGACCGCCAGGCCGTGCAGGCTCTGGCTCTTCATGCCAAGGTCTTCCGGTTCGACCCAGTATTCGGTGATCTCACCGTTCTTCAGTTCCGCGACGAAGGTCGGTGCGGCCAGGCTGAATTCGTCCAGGCCATCCTTGGAGTGCACCACCAGCACATGCTTGCTGCCCAGGCGCTGCAACACTTCGGCCAGCGGGCGGCACAGGGCCTGGGTGAACACGCCAACCACCTGGTGCTTCACACCGGCCGGATTCGTAAGCGGGCCGAGCATGTTGAAGAGCGTGCGCAGGCCCAGGTCGCGGCGCGGGCCAGCGGCATGCTTCATTGCGCTGTGGTGAGTCTGGGCGAACATGAAACCGATCCCCAGGCTATCGATGCAGCGGGCCACCTGTACCGGCGTAAGGTTCAGGTAGATACCGGCCGCCTCCAGCAGGTCGGCGCTGCCGCTCTTGCCGGACACCGCCCGGTTGCCGTGCTTGGCCACCGGGCAACCGGCCGCGGCGAGCACAAAGGCCGAGGCCGTGGATACGTTGAAGATGTTGGCCCCGTCGCCGCCGGTGCCGACAATGTCGACCACGCCGTCGAGGCTCTTGAGCTCGACCTTGTCGGCCAGCTCACGCATGACCGAAACGGCACCGACGATCTCGTCGATGCTCTCGCTCTTCATGCGCATGCCCATCAGGAAGGCGCCGATCTGCGCCTCGGTGCATTGTCCGGTCATGATCTGACGCATGACATCGCGCATTTCTTCTGTGGACAGGTCCAGGTGGCCGACGATGCGGCTCAGCGCGCTCTTGATATCCATGATCGGTCCTTAGCGGCGGCCGCCGGTCTGCTTGAGGAAATTGGCGAACAGCTCGTGACCCTGCTCGGTGAGGATGGACTCGGGGTGGAACTGCACCCCTTCGATGTTCAGGGTCTTGTGACGCAAGCCCATGATCTCGTCGACCGAACCGTCTTCATGGGCAGTCCAGGCGGTAACTTCGAGGCAGTCAGGCAGGGTTTCGCGCTTGACCACCAGCGAATGGTAGCGGGTCACGGTCAACGGGTTGTTCAGGCCGGCGAACACGCCCAGGTCGCGGTGGAACACTGGGCTGGTCTTGCCGTGCATTACCTGGCGGGCCCGCACCACGTCACCGCCGTACGCCTGGCCGATGGACTGGTGACCCAGGCACACGCCGAGGATCGGCAGCTTGCCGGCAAAGTGCAGGATGGCCTCGATGGAAACGCCTGCCTCACTGGGCGTGCAAGGGCCAGGCGAGACGACGATGCGCTCCGGGTTGAGGGCTTCTATCTGGGCGATGGTCAGTTCGTCGTTGCGAATGACCTTGACCTCGGCACCCAACTCGCCGAGGTACTGGACGACGTTGTAGGTGAAGGAGTCGTAATTGTCGATCATCAGTAACATCTGGGGGCAACCTCTTGAATCTACTGACTGTGCTTTCGAACCTTCCTGCGTCGGCCATGGGCGCGGTTCTGCCGCGACGGCGAAACTGGAACGACAGGAGGGCAAACGGGGACGGGCCGGACAGGACCGGCAGGAGAAAGAGTCAGGCGCGCCAACGCCAACGGGCGTGAGCCTTGATAACGCGCATCAGGAGTTTGCTGACGATCAACACGGGGTAGTTCTCGCTCATACGTCCCGGCACAGTAGCCTACCGCGACGAGAGGCGCAATACGCCGTAAATATCGGGAAACGAACGGACCGCGCGCTTTTTTGCTAAGGTCTTCGGGCTTGTCTCCATAAAAACAATGAAAAGGAACTTCACACATGCGACAGCCACCTTTCCTGCGCACGGCCCTGTGCCTGCTCACCCTCGCCTGCAGCCAGGCCATGGCAGCGCCCTCGCCATACTCTTCGCTGATCGTGTTCGGCGACAGCCTGAGCGATGCCGGGCAGTTCCCCGACCTGACCGGCGGCACGCCGGGCATGCGCTTCACCAATCGCGATGCGAACGGCAACTATGCCCCGGTATCGCCAATGATCCTTGGCGGGCGGCTGGGCTTTTCCGATACGGAACTGGGCCCATCCACTTCGCTGGTCAATCTTGTGCAGGGTCGCCCCGACGGCAACAACTGGGCCGTCGGCGGCTACACGACACAGCAGATCCTCGACTCGATCACCGACACCTCCGAGGCGGTTATTCCGCCCGGGCGCCCTGGCGCAGGTGCCGTCCTGCGTGAGCGTCCCGGCTACCTGGCCAACGGTCTGCGGGCCGACCCGAATGCGCTCTACTACATCACCGGTGGCGGTAACGACTTCCTGCAGGGGCAGGTCAACAGCGCCGCCGATGCCGCCGCCGCAGGTGCGCGCCTCGCCGCCAGCGCCCAGGCCCTGCAACAGGGCGGGGCGCGCTACATCATGGTGTGGCTGCTGCCCGACCTGGGGCAGACCCCGAACTTCAGCGGGACACCACAGCAGGGGCCGCTGTCGCAGCTCTCGGGCGTGTTCAACCAGTCGCTGCTCAACCAATTGCGCCAGATCGACGCTGAAATCATCCCGCTGAACATCCCCACCCTGCTCGGCGAAGCACTGCGCAGCCCGGCGGAGTTCGGCCTGGCCGCCGACCAGAATCTGGTCGGCACTTGCTACAGCGGCGACAGCTGCGTGCAAAACCCGGTCTATGGCGCCAACGGCACCAACCCCGACCCAACCCGGCTGCTGTTCAACGACTCGGTACATCCAACCATTGCTGGCCAGCAACTGATCGCCGACTACGCCTACTCCATCCTCGCCGCCCCTTGGGAACTGACGCTGCTTCCGGAAATGGCCCACGCCAGCTTGCGTGCTCACCAGGATGAGCTGCGCAACCAGTGGCAGACACCCTGGCAGGCGGTCGGCCAGTGGCAAGCCTTCGTCGCCACCGGCGCCCAGGACCTGGATTTCGGCAGCCAGCGCAGTTCGGCAAGTGGCGATGGCCGCGGCTACAACCTGACCCTCGGCGGCAGCTACCGGCTCGATGATGCCTGGCGCGTCGGTCTCGCAGCGGGCGTCTACAGACAGAAACTGGAGGCAGGCCAACAGGACTCGGACTACAAGCTCGACAGCTACCTGGCCAGTGCCTTCGCCCAGTTCCGCCAGAACCGCTGGTGGGCCGATACGACGCTGACTGCCGGCCACCTGGACTACAGCGACCTCAAGCGCAGCTTTGCCCTCGGCGCCAGCGAACGCACCGAGAAAGGCGACACCGATGGCGAGGCCTGGGCCATCAGTGGACGGCTGGGCTACAACCTGGCCGCCGACGAGAGCCGTTGGCAACTGGCTCCGTTCATCAGCGCCGACTATGCACGGGTCAAGGTCGATGGTTATGACGAGAAGAGCGGTCGCTCGACGGCCCTGAGCTTCGATGATCAGGAGCGCAAGTCCCGCCGACTGGGCGCGGGCCTGCTGGGCACTGTGCAGGTGCTGCCAAGCACGCGGTTGTTCGCCGAGGTCGCGCGCGAGCACGAGTTCGAGGATGACCGCCAGGACCTGACCATGCACCTGACCACCCTGCCGGGCAACGACTTCACCCTGGCCGGCTACACGCCGCACAGCAACCTGACCCGGGCAAGCCTGGGCCTCAGCCATGAACTGGTGCCGGGGGTGAACCTGCGGGGGAACTACAACTGGCGCAAGAGTGATGAGCTGCGTCAGCAGGGCGTCAGCCTGGCGGTGAGCCTGGACTTTTGAGGGTTAACCCATCGCGTGGCCAGCCCGCTCCTACAGAAATAGCAGTGAACCTGTAGGAGCGGGCTGGCCCCGCAATGGGCTGCACAGCAGCCCCCTCACACCACCAAAAAAACGGCGCTCACCAGAGCGCCGTTTCTTCATCCATCAGCCGCGCGGCGTCTGCTCGGCAAGCGCCACGGCCCGGAACATCGCCCGCCGCTTGTTGATGGTCTCTTCCCACTCCAGTGCCGGCACCGAGTCGGCAACGATGCCGCCACCGGCTTGTACGTGCAGCTCGCCGTCCTTGATCACCGCAGTGCGGATGGCAATGGCGGTGTCCATGTTGCCGTTCCAGGCAAAGTAACCCACTGCACCACCATAGACACCGCGCTTGACCGGCTCCAGCTCGTCGATGATCTCCATCGCCCGGATCTTCGGCGCGCCCGACAAGGTGCCGGCCGGCAGGATCGCACGCAGGGCGTCCATCGCCGTCAGCCCCTCGGCCAACTCGCCGGTGACGTTCGAGACGATATGCATGACGTTCGAATAACGCTCGATCACCATTTTCTCGGTCAGGCGCACGCTGCCCGTGGACGACACACGCCCCACATCGTTGCGCCCCAGGTCTATCAGCATCAGGTGCTCGGCGATTTCCTTGTCGTCCGACAGCAGGTCGTCTTCCAGGGCGCGGTCGGCCTCTTCGTTGGCGCCGCGTGGGCGGGTGCCGGCGATCGGACGTACGGTGACCAGATTATCCTCGACCCGCACAAGCACTTCCGGCGAGCTGCCGACCACATGGAAGTCGCCGAAGTTGAAGAAGTACATGTAGGGCGTCGGGTTGAAGCAGCGCAGTGCCCGGTACAGGTCGATGGGCGCAGCCTTGAAGTCGATGGACATGCGCTGCGACGGCACGACCTGCATGCAGTCGCCAGCGAGGATATATTCCTTGATCCGCCCGACCGCATTCTCGTAGTCGTCCCGGGTGTAGCTGGAGCGGAATTCAGGCTCAGCGGCCATCGGCCCGCTGAGGTCCAGTCCCCGACGCGGAGTGATCGGCTGACGCAGCGTGTCGAGCAAGCCCTCCAGACGCGCCTTGCCCTGCTCGAAGGCCTGCTCCTCAGACGGGTCGACCAGCACGATCGCATGCATCTTGCCGGCCAGGTTGTCGAACACCACCACGGCGTCGGAGACCATCAGCAGGATGTCCGGCACCCCCAGCGGATCCGGGTTCGGGCAGGCGCCCAGGCGCTTCTCGACATAGCGCACGCAGTCATAGCCGAAATAGCCGACCAGGCCACCATTGAAGCGCGGCAGGCCTGGAATGTCGGCGACCTTGTAGCGGTCCTTGAACGACTCGACGAATGCCAGTGGATCTTCGACCTCGTGGCTCTCTACCTCGACGCCATCGTGCAGGATGCTCACACGGTAGCCGTGCACGCGCATCACCGTGCGCGAAGGCAAACCGATCATCGAGTAGCGCCCCCACTTCTCCCCGCCCTGCACGGACTCGAGCAGATAAGAGTTGGCCTGGTCGGCAAGCTTCAGGTAGATCGACAGCGGCGTATCGAAGTCGGCCAGGGTTTCACAGGCCAGGGGAATGCGGTTGTAGCCGGCAGCGGCCAGGCGCAGGAATTCTTCGCGGGTCATGGGTAGCCTCGTGGCAAGCAGCAATGGGTTCGGGCAAGCGGACGGGCCGGCAGGCGCCGGCGAGCGGGAGTCAGGCGCGCCAGCGCCAACGGGCCAAGGCCTTGATGACTTTCAT
The DNA here is from genome assembly GCF_014268955.1 of Pseudomonas sp. RW3S2. NCBI lineage: Bacteria > Pseudomonadati > Pseudomonadota > Gammaproteobacteria > Pseudomonadales > Pseudomonadaceae > Pseudomonas > Pseudomonas sp. RW3S2. The sequence continues at coordinate 19,020 of NZ_JABWRM010000005.1, forward strand.
CCAGAATTTGCCGGTAACACCCACAGTGGAGTCTCTGTCTTGGGAGGCTTGAAGGTCCGCCCACGTTATCCCAGTGTCGGTGACTAAGCAACCGGGCAGCAGCAGGCGCAGATCGTCGAGTACCAGGCTCGGTGATTCCTCGTCGATCGGCCGGCCGTGGTTGTAGCCGTAGGTCAGGCCGACGCTCTTGACCCCCGCGGCCCTGGCCGCCTGCACGTCACTGCGCGAGTCGCCGACGAACAGCGACTGCTCGGGTGCGATGCCGGCCATCTTCATGACGAACAGCAGCGCCGCCGGGTCGGGCTTTTTCTGTGGCAGGGTGTCGCCACCGATGATCCAGCGGAAATAGCGACCAATCTTCATCTGGTCCAGCAACGGCCCGACAAAGCGTTCGGGCTTGTTGGTGATCAGGGCCATCTCCACGCCCTGCTTGCGCAACCAGCGCAAGGTGTCGCGCACGCCCGGGTAGACCACGGTCAGCTCATGGCTTTCACCATAAGCTTCCATGAACAGTGCCAGCGCACGCTCGGCCAGTTGCGCATCGACTGCGTCGTGCTCGATGCCGCCGGCCAGGGCGCGGCGCACCAGCACCTCGGCACCGTTGCCCACCCACTGGCGCACGGCGTCCAGCCCTGCGGGCGGGCGCCCGAGTTCGAGCAGCATGCGGTCCACGGCGGCGGCCAGGTCCGGTACCGAATCGATCAACGTACCGTCCAGATCGAACATCACCAGCCTGGGCAGCGTCCCCGGGAACAGCTGCTCGAAGCCACTCATGGGCGGGCCTGGGCCAGTTCGGCACGCATCTTGGCGATCACTTCCTGGTAGTCCGGGGCGTTGAAGATCGCCGAACCGGCCACGAAGGTGTCGGCGCCAGCAGCGGCGATTTCGCGGATGTTGCCGACGTTGACGCCGCCATCGATCTCCAGGCGGATATCACGTCCGCTGGCATCGATCAGGGCGCGGGCCTCGCGCAGCTTGTCGAGGGTGCCGGGGATGAACTTCTGCCCGCCGAAGCCTGGGTTGACGCTCATCAGCAGGACCATGTCGACCTTGTCCATCACGTATTTCAGTGCGTCCAGGCTGGTGGCCGGGTTGAATACCAGGCCGGCCTTGCAGCCGCCGTCCTTGATCAGTTGCAGCGAACGGTCGATGTGTTGCGACGCTTCCGGGTGGAAGGTGATGTAGGTCGCGCCGGCCTCGATGAAGTCGCCGATGATGCGGTCGACCGGGCTGACCATCAGGTGCACATCGATCGGCGCGGTCACGCCGTACTTGCGCAGTGCCGTGCAGACCATCGGGCCGATGGTCAGGTTAGGCACGTAGTGGTTGTCCATGACATCGAAGTGGACGATGTCGGCCCCGGCGGCCAGAACCTTGTCGACGTCCTCACCCAGGCGGGCGAAATCGGCGGAAAGAATGGAGGGGGCAATAGCGTAGGGCTGCATGGCGCACCTATGTGGTGGAAATCACGGTGGCGCGCATTGTAACTCAGGGAAGTGGACGGGGGCTGATTGGTATCAATTGGTGTCGAGCAGTGCCCGAAATCGGCTACGGTTGCACTGGCCTCTTCGCGGGCAAGCCCGCTCCTACCAGTACAACGCTGCCCTCATGAGCAGCGGGGCAACCGTGGGAGCGGGCTTGTCCCGCGATGAGGCCGGTGCAGCCGCCGCAGGATCAGGCCGGCTGCTGGGTCCGCAACTTCTCGCTGCGTCCGCGCAACCACTCCAGGGTCAGCAGCAGGATCACCGAAAACGCAATCAGCAACGTGGCCGCCGCCGCAATGGTCGGGCTGAGGTTCTCGCGGATACCGCTGAACATCTGCCGCGGCAGGGTCGCCTGCTCGGGCCCGGCGAGGAACAACGTCACCACCACCTCATCGAACGAGGTGGCGAAGGCGAACAGCGCCCCGGAGATCACTCCCGGTGCAATCAGCGGCAAGGTCACCCGACGGAAGGTCAGCAAGGGCGAGGCGCCGAGGCTGGCTGCGGCGCGCACCAGGTTGTAGTTGAAGCCCTGAAGCGTCGCCGACACGGTGATGATCACGAACGGCACACCGAGCACCGCGTGCACCAGGATCAACGAAATGAAGCTGTTACCCATCCCCAGCGGCGCGAAGAACAAGTAGCTGGCCACACCGATGATCACCACCGGCACCACCATCGGCGAAATCACCAGCGCCATCACCAGCGACTTGCCGGGGAAGTCGCCGCGGGTCAGGCCGATCGCGGCCAGGGTGCCGAACACCATGGCCAGTACCGTGGCCGCCGGAGCGACGATGATGCTGTTCTTCAGCGCGCGCATCCATTCGGCAGAGGCGAAGAAGTCCTGGTACCACTGCAGCGAAAAGCCTTGCAGCGGGTACACCAGGAAGCTGCCGCTGTTGAACGACAGCGGAATGATCACCAGCACCGGCAAGACCAGGAACAACAGGATCAGGCCGCAGAGAATGCGCAGGCTGTAGAACCAGACCCGCTCCACGGGCGACATGTAAGGGCTCAGCATGACAAGGCTCCTCAGCTCAGGCGCAGGCGGCTGGCGCCGACCAGCCAGCTATAGATCAGGTACAGCAGCACGGTTGCCAGCAACAGCAAGCCGCCCAGGGCCGTGGCCATGCCCCAGTTGATGCTGGTGTTGGTATAGAAGGCGACGAAATAGCTGACCATCTGGTCGTTCGGGCTGCCCAGCAGGGCCGGGGTGATGTAGTAGCCGATGGCAAGGATGAACACCAATAGGCAGCCGGCGCCGACACCAGCGTAGGTCTGCGGGAAATACACTCGCCAGAAGCTGGCGAACGGATGACAGCCCAGCGAAATCGCCGCCCGCATGTAGCTCGGCGAAATGCCCTTCATCACGCTGTACAACGGCAGGATCATGAACGGCAACAGGATGTGCACCATGGAGATGTAGACCCCGGTGCGGTTGAACACCAGCTCCAGCGGCTGATCGATGATGCCAATGGCCATCAGCGCGCTATTGATCAGGCCGCCAGACTGCAACAGCACGATCCACGCCGCCACCCGCACCAGGATCGAAGTCCAGAACGGCAGCAGCACCAGGATCATCAACAGGTTGCTCTGCCGGGTCGGCAGGTTGGCCAGCAGGTAGGCGAGCGGATAGGCCAGCACCAGGCAGATCACGGTGATCACCACCCCCATCCACAGGGTGCGGGCAAAAATGTCCAGATAAATGGCCTGGTCAGGGGTGGTCTTGGCCAGTTCGCCCAGATCATCGATGCGGTGATCCAGCGAGGCCAGCAGGTAGAAAGGTGTCACCTCGCTGGTGTTACGGCGAATTGCCTGCCAGTAGGCCGGGTCGCCCCAGCGCTCATCAAGGGTTTGCAGGGCTTCTTTATAGGAAGCCGGTTCGGTCTTGAACGGCAGTGCACGTGCTGTCTTGGACAGCAGGCTGCGGTAGCCGGCCAGTTCCATGTTCAGGCGCTTGGAAAGCTCGCCCAGGGTCTGGTTCTTGCGCGATTCGGCCAGGTCCTCGCTGAGGGCCTTGTATACCGCCTCGTCGGGCAGGCTCTTGCCGTCCCACTGCAACACGGCTTCAACGGTGCGCGGCAGGCCTGCGACCACCTCGGGGTTTTCGACGCTCTTGTACAAAAGTGCGGCGATCGGTACGAGGAACACCAGCAGCAGGAACAGCGCCAGCGGCGCGATCAACGCCTGGGCCTTCCAGCGGTTGACCCGTTCGGCGCGCTTGAGGCGCTGTTTGAGACTTGGACCTGCGCCTTCATTCAGGGGCACTGCAATGGCCATGGCGAACTCCGAAAAACACAGAAAACGAGGGAGCGCCGGTCAAACCCCGGCGCTCCTTTGAGGCGCGTTACTTCTTCGCAGCCCAGGCGTTGAAGCGTTGCTCCAACTGCTCGCTGTTGTCGGCCCAGAAGGCCACGTCGATCTGCACCTGGTTGGCGATGTTCTCGGGCGTGGTCGGCATGTCCTTCTTCACATCGTCCGACAGCAGTTCGATGGCCTTGGAGTTGGCAGGCCCGTAGGCGATGTTCTCGGAGTAGATCTTCTGCTGTGCCGGTTGCACGGTATAGGCGATGAACTTCTTCGCCTCTTCCACGTTCTTCGCACCCTTCGGAATGGCCCAGGCGTCGAAGTCGTAGATCCCGCCGTTCCACACCACCTTCAGGTTGCTGTCCTTCTGTACCGCAGCGATCCGGCCGTTGTAGGCCGAGCTCATGACCACGTCACCCGAGGCCAGGTACTGCGGCGGCTGGGCGCCGGCTTCCCACCACTGGATGTTCGGCTTGAGCTCGTCGAGCTTCTTGAAGGCGCGGTCTACACCGGCTTTGGTCTGCAGCACCGAGTACACATCCTTGGGCGCTACGCCGTCGGCCATCAGGGCGAATTCCAAGGTGTACTTGGCGCCCTTGCGCAGGCCACGCTTGCCCGGGAATTTCTTGGTGTCCCAGAAATCGGCCCAACTGGTGGGCGCGGTCTGGAGTTTGTCGGCGTTGTAGGCCAGCACCGTGGACCACACGAAGAAGCCTACGCCGCAGCCCTGGATCGCACCGGGTACGTAGTCGGCCGCGTTGCCGAACGGCGCGGGGTCGAGCTCCTCGAACAGGCCTTCCTGGCAACCGCGCTCCAGCTCTGGCGACTCCACCTCCACCAGGTCCCACGACACGCTCTTGGTATCGACCATGGCTTTGACCTTGGCCATCTCGCCGTTGTACTCACCAGCGACGATCTTGCCCTTGCCGGCCTTCTCCCACGGCTCGTAGAACGCCTTGACCTGGGCTGCCTTGTTGGCGCCGCCGAAAGACACCACGGTGAGGTCCGCGGCCAGGGCCTGGCCCGCGGTGAACAGCCCCAGGGCCAGGGCGGTCAGTTTCAACTGCTTGCGCATTATTATTCTCTCCACAGTACAGGGTTGGTGAAGCAATCGATCAGTGGGCTTCGGCAATCGGATCGAGCGCGCGGGCGTGCTCCACCTCCCAGCCAAGCGGTACCACATCGCCCACGGCCAGGGCCGGGTCGAGCTCGGCGATTGGCTGCTTCACGAAGAAGTCGGCCTTGCCGCAGACTTCCAGGCGCACCCGCACGTGGTCGCCCAGGTAGATGAACTCGGCCACGCGGCCGGAGAAGCGGTTGACGCAATGCTCGCTGTGGCCGTTGAGGCGCACGCGCTCGGGGCGGATCGAGAGGGTCACCGGCTCGCCGGCCTGGCCGACGTTCACCGCCAGCGCCTCGACCTTCTCGCCACGTGCCAGTTGCACCTGGCAGCGCTCACCGTTGCGCGCCAGCAAGGTGCCGTTGATGCGGTTGTTCTCGCCGATGAAGTTGGCGACGAAGGTGTTGGCGGGCTCTTCGTAGAGGGTGCGCGGGTCGGCGATCTGCTGGATCTCACCCTGGTGGAACACCGCCACGCGGTCGGACATGGTCAGCGCCTCGCCCTGGTCGTGGGTGACATAGACCACGGTCACGCCCAGGCGCTGGTGGATATGCTTGATCTCCATCTGCATGTGTTCGCGCAACTGCTTGTCGAGCGCACCGAGCGGCTCGTCCATCAGCACCAGCTGCGGCTCGAACACCAGTGCCCGCGCCAGCGCCACACGCTGCTGCTGGCCGCCGGAAAGCTGGCCGGGGTAGCGCTTGGCGAAGCTGTCGAGCTGGACCATGTTGAGCACACGCTTGACCCGCTCGCTGATGTCGGTCTTGCTCAGGTTGCGTACGCTCAGGGGGAATGCCAGGTTCTCGGCGACGGTCATGTGCGGGAACAGCGCATAGTTCTGGAACACCATACCGATGTCACGCTTGTGCGGTGGCACGTTGTTGATCGAGCGACCGGCCAGCTGGATCTCACCGGCGGTTGGGGTCTCGAAGCCGGCCAGCATCATCAGGCTGGTGGTCTTGCCCGAACCGGAAGGGCCGAGCAGGGTGAGGAACTCGCCCTTGCGGATGTCGAGGTTGAGGTCCTTGACGATCAGCGATTCGCCGTCGTAGCTCTTCTGCACACCACGGAAGCTGACCAGCGTCTCGTTCGAATTCGCCTCGCTCATGCCCTGCACCTTCTTGTTGGAATGACTGCGTAGGCAAAAGACTAGAAGAACGGCAAAGCCCCGGAAATCGGGGGTACTGAGAGAATGCCATCATCCGGATGGAAGAGTTGTTGTAGGGATTGCCCTACACGGATGACGCGATTGGAACACTCCTCATCCCGACACCTTCAACCGGTGTAGGAGCGGGCTTGCCCGCGAAAAAGACACCGCGCTGCCTGGCACGGGCTACGCCCGTGTTCGCGGGCAAGCACGCTCCCACAGATGCATGTCGCAATCAGACCAGCTTGTGCTCCATGGCGTACTTCACCAGTTCGGCCAGCGAGTTGACCTTGAGCTTCTGCATCAACCGCGCCTTGTGGGTACTGATGGTCTTGCTCGACAGCGCCAGCTGCTGGGCGATGTCGTTGACGTTGGCACCCTGGGCCAGACGTTCGAACACCGAGAACTCACGCTCCGACAGCAGCGTGTGCAGCGGCCGGGTCTCGGTCAGCCCCACCTCGAAGACCATGCGGTCGGCCAGCACCGGGTCGATGTAACGCCCACCTCCGGCGACGCGGCGGATCGCAGTCAGCAGCAACGCCGGGTCGCTATCCTTGGTCGCATAGCCTGCCGCCCCCGCCTTGAGCGCGCGTGCCGCCATCTGCGCTTCGTCGTGCATCGACAGCACCAGGATGGCCGGCGGACTGTTCAGCGCGCGGATTCGCGGAATCGCCTCCAGACCATTGACGCCCGGCATCGAGATATCCAGCAGCACCACCTCGCAGGGTGTATGGCGCAGGGTTTCGAGCAACTGCTCGCCATTGCCGGCCTCGCCCGCTACCAGCATGTCCTTGGCCAGGCCGATCAATTGCTTGATGCCTTCACGAACAATGGTGTGGTCTTCGGCCACCAGCACTCGAATCACGGTGTTTCTCCTAACTAAAGAGGGATGGCCACGCTCAGGCTGGTGCCCTCGCCCGGCTCGCTTTCCAGGGTCACGCTGCCACCGAGCATCAGCACCCGCTCACGCATGCCGACCAGGCCGAACGAGGTGGGGCGTGGCTGATCGGGACTGAAACCGGCGCCATCGTCGATCACTGTCATGCGTAGCCAGTCATTTTCATGCTTGAGCTCGATCTGCACCGTATGCGCCCTGGCATGGCGCATGACATTGGTCAGCGCCTCCTGCAGGATGCGGAACAGCCCCGTGGCCTTGGCATCGCTCAATGCTGGCAGATTATCCGGCACCTGCACCAGGCAAGGAATCTGCGTGCGCGCCTCGAAGCGCCGGGCCTGCCATTCGATGGCCGAGGCGATCCCGGCATCGAGGATCGGCGGGCGCAACGCCGTGGCCACATCGCGCACCAGCTGGAACAACTGGGCGATCAGGCGCTTCATGCTGGTGAGTCGCTCGTTGAGCCCCGGGTCGAGCTCGGCGAACGCCAGTTCGCACATCGACACCTCCAGCTTGAGCACGGTGAGCATCTGCCCGAGCTCATCGTGCACTTCGCGGGCGATCCGCGCCTTCTCTTCCTCACGCACGCTCTCCAGGTGCGCCGACAGCTCACGCAGTTGCTCCTGGGAGCGCGCCAGCTCCAACTCGACCCGTTTGCTCTGGGTGATATCCCAGACAATGCCGTCCCACACCACCCGGCCATCGGCCTGGCGCCGGGCGCTGGCCTTGATGTCGGCCCAGCGCTGCAGGCCTTCGCGGGTGAGAATACGGCCTTGCCAGGACCAGTCGCGATCACTGGCCAGCGCCAGGTCCTGGACCCGGTGATAGTCGGCGCGGTCATCGGGGTGGACCAGATTGCGCAGCCCCATGTCCGCCTGCTGGATCTGCGTGGGGGCATAGCCGACCAGCGCCTCGCTACCCTCACTGACATAGGGAAACTCAGGCTCGCCCTCGGCGGGATCACGTTCCAGGCGAAAGACAAGCCCCGGCACGTTGCCCGCGATGCCCTTGAGCCGCGCCTCGCTCTCGCGCAGGGCCGCCAGGGCGCGGCGGCGCTCGGTGATATCGGTGATGAACACCACCAGGTATTCGGCATCGCGAAAACGCAGGAAGCTCAGTGACAGCTCTACCGGCAGCACGCTGCCATCGGCACGACGACACAGGGTTTCGAACGCTTGCGCACCACTATCACCCGTGCGGGCGCGCTTCCACAATTCAAGCCAGCGGTCCATGTGCAGGCTCGGCTCGATATCGATCAGCGGTCGCTCGAGCAATTCGCCCTCGCCATGGCCAAGCATGCGTTCGGCAGCATGGTTGGCGTAGCGCACGTGGCTGTCCCAATGCACCCAGAGGATGCCGACGGTGCTCTGGTCGATGGAGAATTGGCTCAGCCGCAGTGCCTCTTCGCGGGTCTGGCGTTCGAGCAGGCTCTCGCGCGCACTCAGCAGGCTTCGCTCGAGCTGGCGCTGCCGACGACGCTGCATCGCCAAAGTGGCCATCGCGCAGAGCAGCAACAAGCCGAACAACAGCGCAAGGTTCTGCCAAAACCCCGCCGACTCGCTCAGGCGCGGGTACTTCGGTTGCAACCAACGCTGGTGCATCTGCTCCAGTTCCTTGGCCGGCATCGCCTGCAGACCGCGCCCCAGCACGTCGGCCAACAGCGGCCAGTCGCGGCGCGAGCCGATACGCAGCAATTGCGGCAGGCCAATATCGCCCACGACCACCAGATCACCGAACTCGCTCTCGCGCGACAGGCGGCTGAACTGCGCCTCGTCGAGCACGGCGTAGCTGGCCTGTGCACCCAGCACCAGTTGCAGCGCCTCGCGCTCATTGGGCACACCCTGCAGGTTGAGATTGGCGAAGTTGCTACGCAGGTAATCGGCCAGGCTGCCAGGCATGCGCACGGCCACCCGGTCACTGGCGCCGAGCTGCTCCAGATCGACCGCCAGCGCACCACTGCGCAGGCCGACCAGCAACTGCGGCACACGCATGTAGGGGTCGCTGAACAGCCACAGGCGCAGGCTCGCCGGGGTTTGCACGAGGCCCGGGGCAAAGTCGATCTCGCCAGCCTGCAACGCATGCTCCAGGGCGGCCTGGTCAGGGAAGTTGCGCCAGGTCAGGTCAAGGTTCAGGGCACGCCCCAGCCAGCTGACCAGCTCGACGTTAGCGCCGTACAACTGCTGCAGACGCCGGTCGAACTGGGCATAGGGTGCTTGCAGCACCAGGCCCACGCGCAGGCTGCGATGGCTGTCGAGCCATTGCTGCTGCGCAGGCTCGAGCGCCACCGACGGGGGCACCGGGGCTTTGGCCAGGGCGATCAAGGGCAGGCACAACCAGCCGATAACCAACAGGCAACGCATTCGCTTCATCGATACGCTCGTCTTGGCAATGACGGCCACCTGCGTGGCCGTCGTGGGCAAATACTATTAGGCTGCCGGTATCATTCTGGCCTTGGGTTGATCCATGTTCATACTTTATCGCACGACGCTGGCCATGTTCTGCCTGGCCTCGGCCCTACCGCTCGCGGCCCACGCCGCCGACTCCGAGAAACCCACCGCCGCGGCCGAAACGACTGCCGTGCGCGCGCCCCTGGCCGAACGCAGCCAGGAAGACGCCCTGGCCCTGGAACGCCTGGTGCCCAAGGCCGAACAGAAGACCTTGCAGGCCGACGGCGAAAACTTCCTGGCGCTGTGGAAACCGGCCAACGACAGCGACCCGAAAGGCGCAGTGATCATCGTTCCCGGTGCCGGCGAAACCGCCGACTGGCCCAATGCCGTCGGCCCGCTGCGCAACAAGTTTCCCGATGTCGGCTGGCACAGCCTGAGCCTCAGCCTGCCCGACCTGCTGGCCGACAGCCCGCAGGCGCGCAGCGCAGACACACCTGCGGCGAAGCCGGTCAAGGATGAGGGCAAGGGTGCCAGTGCACCGGCCAAGGATACGCCGGACGACGCCAACGCCAACGTTGCCCAAGCCACGGCCGCCGACGCTGATACCGCGCAGGGCACAGACGCCGTGCAGGCCGACGAGCAGAGCGACTCGGCCGACGCCACCCGCATCTTCGCCCGCCTCGATGCTGCGGTGGCCTTCGCCCAGCAGCAGAATGCCCATAGCATCGTACTGATCGGCCATGGCAGCGGGGCCTACTGGGCCGCGCGCTATGTGAGCGAGAAGCAGCCGCCACAGGTGCAGAAGCTGGCACTGATCTCGGCGCAGACACCGGCACGGGTCGAGCACGACCTCGAAGCCCTGGTGCCGACGCTTAAGGTGCCGACCGCCGATATCTACTTCGTGACCCGCACCCGCGACCAGAACGCCGCCAAGCTGCGCCTGCAGGCCAGCAAGCGCGAGAAGGACAGTCAGTATCGGCAGTTGTCGCTGATTGCCATGCCGGGTGACAAGGCGGCAGAGCAGGAGCAGTTGTTCCGGCGGGTGCGGGGATGGTTGATGCCGCAGGCGTCGGAGTAAGGGGCTGAGTGCCGCGAAGAATCCACCACCGCACGCTGCCCCTCAGATCCCCCGCCGCTTGCGAATCAGGGCATAGGCCTGGTGCAACTCCCGCGTCCGCTCGGTCGCCTCGCGCACCCGTGCCTCGCTCGCACCGCTTCCGACCAGCTTGTCCGGGTGATGCCGGCTCACCAGTCGGCGATAGGCTTGCTTGATCCGATCGCCGTCGCTATCGGCCTCGACACCCAGCAGCCGCAGCGCCGCGGCATAGGTCATCACCCCGCCCCCGACCGCAGAACGGCTCGGCTCATACTCTTGTGACAAGGCCTGCACCTGGTTACGGCTCATGCCCAATTGCTGGCCCCAGTCCAGCAACAGCTCACGCTCGTGCCGCCCCGCCTTGCCATCGGCCCAGACCATGCGCCAGCACGCCCGAAGCGTACCCTCCGCGCCGTGGGGCTGCTGGCCGATACGGCGCAGATACTGCCCCAGGCGGTCCTTGCCCGACTTGCCGCGGTTGAATGCCGCAATCGCCCGCAAGCGGGCGGGCTCTGCAAGGTCCAGCCGGGTCATTTCCTGACGAGCCTGGTAGATATGCCCTTCCGCGACTCGCCCATCACTCTTGGCCAGGCGCCCCAGCAACACGAACAGCAACTCTTCGTCGCGCAAGGCCGGACGCCCGCCCAGGCGCTCGCGCACATCATCCCATCCCTGCAGGCGCAGACGCCGGTCCATGGCCTGCCCCAACAAGGCGCCCAGCAAGGCGCCGGGAATGCTGGCCACGGCAAAACCGGCTCCGGCACCAATCACTGTGCTCGGCCACCACATGTCAGGCACGCTCGCCGATCAGGCGCTCGACCTCGGCCAGGCGCTCGAGGGTGCCGACGTCGATCCACTGTCCAGGATAATGCTCACCAGTCACCTGCCCGGCGGCCATTGCCTGGCGCAGCAGCGGTGCGAGCTTGAAGGCACCGGGTTGGCAGCTTTCGAACAGCTTCGGGTCAAGCACCGACAGGCCGCTGAAAGTCAGGGTGCCGGGGGTATCGTCGCCATCGACGACGCGTGTGCCATCGAGGCGGAAGTCGCCACGCCCGTGATGCCCCGGATTGTCCACCAGCACCAGGTGCGCAAGGCCCTGAAGCGGTTGGCACAGGCGCTTGAAGTCGTAGTCGGTCCAGACGTCACCGTTGACCAGCAGGAACGGCGCATCCCCCAGCAGCGGCAGCGCCTTGAAGATGCCGCCGCCGGTCTCCAGCGGCTCGCCCTCGGGCGAATAGCGGATCTTCAGGCCAAAGCGGCTGCCGTCACCCAGGTGATCCTCGATCTGCTGCCCGAGCCAGGCATGGTTGATCACCACGTCGCGCACCCCCGCCCTGGCCAGGGCCTCGAGGTGGTACTCGATCAGCGGCTTGCCCGCCGCAGGCACCAGGGGCTTGGGAGTGTGCAAGGTCAGCGGGCGCATGCGCTCGCCCTTGCCTGCCGCCAGGATCATCGCTTTCATGGGTGTGCCCCGGCCTTGAGTTCGCCAATCAGTTGACCAAGCTCGGCCAGTTCCGGGCGACGGGCGATCACTTCATCTATATAGGCGAAGAAACGCGGCACGTCGGTGAGGTAGCGCGGTTTGCCATCGCGGTGGCAGATGCGGGCGAAGATGCCGATCACCTTGAGATGGCGCTGCACGCCCATCAGGTCGCTGGCACGCTGGAACTCTTTGAACTCAGGCTGCACCGCAATCCCTGCGGCCCGCGCCTTGTCCCAATAATCCCGCAACCAGCCATCGACACGCGCCTGCGGCCAGCTGAGGAAGGCATCCTTGAACAGGCAGGTGATGTCGTAGGTTACCGGGCCGTAGACGGCGTCCTGGAAGTCCAGCACGCCTGGATTGGGGGTGCTTTGCATGAGGTTGCGCGGCATGTAGTCGCGGTGCACCAGTACCTTGGGCTGGGCCAGGGCGCTGTCGATCAGTTGCTGGCTGATACGCTGCCAGCTGGCCTGCTGCGCTTCGGTGAAGGCCAGCTTCAGTTCACGCCCCACATACCACTCGGGAAACAGCTCCAGTTCGCGGCGCAGCAGCGCGGTGTCGTAGCTCGGCAGCGGCGCTTGCATCGGCAGTTGCTGCTGGGCCAGCAACGCATCGATGGCATCGGCGAACAGGCTATCGGCGTTGTCGTCGCCGATGATTTCCAGATAAGTCTTACGCCCCAGGTCGCTCAACAGCAGGAAGCCGCGCTCCAGATCCTGGGCATGGATCGCCGGCACGTTGATACCGGCACCGGCCAGCAAATGGTCGATGGCGACGAAAGGTGCGCAATTTTCCTGCGGCGGTGGCGCATCCATGATCACGAAGCTGTGTCCGCCGCCTTCCCAACGGAAGTAGCGGCGAAAGCTCGCGTCGCTGCTGGCGGCGGTCAGACTGCCCGCGGGCACGTCGCCCCAGGCGTTTTCGCGAAAAAGATTCTGTAACTGTTCTTCGAGCCACACAGTCAGCTGTTGCAGGCGTACATCATGATCAGGCATTACAAGGGTCTCCGACGGCCCCTAGCCGTCAAGCGGGTCATGCTTTATTATCCAGCATCTTTTTCAGACCATCGAGAGGCGTGCGGCCCCACACGCGGGCAGATGGCACGCAGGAAGCCCGGACTAATAAGATGGCATTGAAATCCCCCGCGTTTCGTAGAAAGTTTCCGTTGCTGGTCACTGGCGGTCTGCTGGCCCTGCAACCTCTGGCCACGTCGTACGTGGTGGCTGCCGAGCAGTTCGACTGCCAAGTGTCCGCCTCCGGTGGTTGGGACTGCAAGCCCAAGACTGCAGCCAGCAACTTGCCGCCACGCCCTGTGCACGATGGCGCCGCGCTCAGTGGCGGCACCGAGGCCCAGACCGCCGAGGCGGCTGGCAGTGCCGAGCCCAAGCCGGTACTGGTCACCGAGAGCAAGGGCCGCGGCCTGAAATCGCGCAGCGAAGACTACAGCCATCTGGACTGGGTCCCCCGCGAGAAGCTCACTGCTGCCCAGCTGGCCGAGACCGGCCCGTATTGCGGCGGCGCGTACGTCGAGCCGATCCGTCCGGGCATGAACGACTCCACCCCCAAGGACGAGTCGCCGACCTACCTCAACGCCAAGGTCTCCAAGTACCAGCAGGAGCAGCAGATCGCTACTCTGGCCGGTGACGTGGTCATGCGCCAGGGCAGCATGCAGGCCGAAGCCGACGAAGCCAACCTCTACCAGGCCGAGAACCGTGGCGAGCTCAAGGGCAACGTCAAGATTCGCGACAACGGTACGCTGGTGGTGGGCGACCAGGCCGAGGTCCAGCTCGATACTGGCGAAGCCAAGGTCGACAACGCCGAATACGTGATGCACAAGTCGCACATCCGCGGCTCGGCCCTGTACGCCAAGCGTGCAGAAAACGCCATCATCCGCCTCAAGGACGGTACCTATACCACCTGTGAGCCGGGCAGCAACGCATGGCAGCTCAAGGGCAACAACATCACCCTGAACCCGGCCACCGGCTTCGGTACCGGCACCAACGTCACCCTTCGGGTCAAGGATATTCCGGTGTTCTACACACCGTACATCTACTTCCCGATCGACGACCGTCGCCAGTCCGGCTTCCTGCCGCCGTCGTTCAGCACCAGCAGCGACACCGGCTTCATGCTGGTCACGCCGTACTACTTCAACCTGGCGCCGAACTACGACGCCACCTTGTATCCGCGCTACATGGCCAAGCGCGGCTTGTTGATGGAAGGCGAATTCCGCTACCTGACCAAGTCGAGCGAAGGTCAGTTCGGCGGCGCCTACCTCAACGACGAGGACGACGACCGCAAGCTGCAGACGGACTACAAGAAAGAACGCTGGATGGTCAACTGGCAGCACAAGGGCGGCCTGGACGACCGGATCATGACCGAGGTCGATTACACCGACATCAGCGACCCGTTCTACTTCCAGGACCTCGAGACCGACCAGATCGGCGTGCAGAAGCGCGACTTCGTCAACCAGCAAGGGGCATTGACGTACCGGGGTGACACTTACAATGCGCGGTTGAACGTGCATGCGTACGAAATGGCCACCATTTCGCAGATCACGCCTTATGATCGCCTGCCGCAGATTACCGTTAACGGGATGCTGCCATACCATCCTGCTGGCTTTGATTTCTCTTACGATACCGAGGCTGTGCGCTTTGATCGTAATCTGAAGAATGATTTCGTACGAAACAAAGACGGGCTCCCGGATGACAGCACCGGATTTCCTGGACGTCGTCTGGACGAAAACGTATTTGGCATCGCTCGAGCGAACGGCACCCGTTTGAACATCGCGCCAGCGATGAGCCTGCCGATGGAAGCGAGTTATGGCTACATCACGCCGAAGCTCAAGTACGCTTACACCAGCTACGACCTGGATTTGGACAGCAAAGGCAAAAGCGAAGCTATCAGAGACGCTGACAAGCCAGGCTATGGCAGTTATCACAGCTCGCTGAACCGCGACATCCCGATCTTCAGCGTCGACAGCGGCCTGTACTTCGACCGCAACACCTCGTTGTTCGGCACCAACTATCGCCAGACCCTCGAACCACGTCTGTTCTACCTCTATGTCCCTAACAAGGACCAGAAGGACATCCCGCTGTTCGACTCCGGCGAAACCCTGTTCAGCTACGACTCGCTGTTCCGCGATAACCGCTTCAGCGGTATCGACCGTATCGGCGACGAGAACAAGCTGTCGCTGGGCGTGACTACGCGCTGGATCGAGGAAAACGGCTTCGAGCGCCAGCGCTTCAGCATCGGCCAGGCCTACTACTTCGAAGACCGCAAGGTGCAGTTGCCGGGTATCGACTACCGCACCCGCGACGACGCCAAGTCCAATGTTTCGCCCTACGCTCTGGTGTATCAGTACGCCTTCAACCGCGACTGGCGCTTCAACTCGGACTTCAACTGGGATCCGGACAGCCGCAGCACCCGTTCGGGCAGCGCGATGTTCCACTACCAGCCTGAAGACAACCCGAACAAAGTGATCAACGCCGGCTATCGCTACCGTAACGACACCATTACCTACGATTCCCTGACCGGTCTGTGGAAAGTCGGCGGCGGTGACTACGGCACACCTGGCCAGCCGGGCTACATCAAGGACTACTACAAGATCCAGCAGCACGACTTCTCGGTCATCTGGCCGATCGTGCCGCAATGGAGCGTCATTGCACGCTGGCAGCACGACTACAACCGCAACCGCACCCTCGAAGCGATGGGCGGTTTCGAGTACGACAGCTGCTGCTGGAAGCTGCGCCTGATCAACCGCTACTGGCTCGACACCGACGACTTCAGTCAGGCCCTGCCGCAGAACGAAAAGGGCGACCACGGCGTATTCCTGCAGATCGTCCTCAAAGGCCTCGGCGGCGTCGTGGGCAACAAGGTCGAATCGTTCCTGGACCAAGGCATTCAAGGTTACCGTACCCGTGAAGAGCAAGCTTATTGATCGTCTGCGCCCGCTGATGCTGGGCGCCGTAATGCTGAGCGGTGCGGTGCATGCCGCGCCGCAACCCCTGGACCGCGTGGTGGCCATCGTCGACAACGACGTGGTCATGCAAAGCCAGCTGGACCAGCGCGTCCATGAAGTGCAGCAGACCATCGCCAAGCGCGGCGGTGGCGTGCCGCCTGCCGGCGCCCTGGAACAGCAGGTGCTGGAACGACTGATCGTCGAGAACCTGCAACTGCAGATCGGCGAGCGCTCGGGCATTCGCATCACCGACGAAGAACTCAACCAGGCCATCAGCACCATCGCCCAGCGCAACGGCATGTCGCTGGATCAGTTCCGTGCAGCCCTCGCTCACGATGGTCTGTCGTTCGACGACGCCCGTGATCAGGTCAAGCGCGAGATGATCATCAGCCGCGTCCGCCAGCGTCGCGTGGCCGAGCGCATCCAGGTGTCCGAGCAGGAAGTGAAGAACTTCCTTAACTCTGACCTGGGCAAGATGCAGATGTCCGAAGAATACCGCCTGGCCAACATCCTGATCCCGACCCCGGAAAGCGCCAATTCGGACGCCATCCAGGCCGCGGCACGCAGGGCTGGCGAGGTCTACCAGCAACTGCGCCAGGGCGCCGACTTCGGCCAGTTGGCCATCGCCCGCTCGGCCAGCGAAAACGCCCTGGAAGGCGGCGAGATGGGCTGGCGCAAGGCCGGCCAACTGCCACCTGACTTCGCCAAGATGCTCAGCAGCATGGCCATCGGTGACATCACCCAGCCGATTCGCATCCCCAACGGCTTCATCATCCTCAAGCTCGAGGAGAAGCGCGGTGGCAGCGAAAGCGTACTGCGCGACGAAGTCCATGTCCGTCACATCCTGATCAAGCCCAGCGAGATCCGCAGCGATGCGGCGACCGAGCAACTGGCCGAACGCCTGTACGATCGCATCAAGAACGGCGAAGACTTCGCCCAACTGGCGAAAAGCTTCTCGGAAGATCCAGGTTCCGCACTCAACGGCGGCGACTTGAACTGGGTCGACCCGAACAGCCTGGTACCGGAATTCCGCGAGCAGATGGCCAACGCCCAGCAAGGCGTAGTGACCAAACCGTTCCGCACCCAGTACGGCTGGCATGTTCTGGAAGTGCTCGGCCGTCGCGCCACCGACAGTACCGAACAGGCCCGCGAGCAGCAGGCGCTGAACGTATTGCGCAACCGTAAATACGACGAAGAGCTGCAGACCTGGCTGCGCCAGATCCGCGACGAAGCCTACGTTGAGATCAAGCTGCCTGGCGCCGACCAGGCGACCCAGTGAAGCCCCTGCGCTTCGCCGTCACCCCCGGTGAGCCAGCCGGCATAGGTCCAGACCTGTGCCTGCTGCTCGCCGCAGAGCCTCAGCCGCACCCCCTGATCGCCATCACCAGCCGTGACCTGCTCGCCGAGCGGGCCGCGCAGCTGGGGCTGGCAGTTGTGCTGCTGCCGGTCTCGCCGGATGCCTGGCCAGACCGACCAGCACCCGCAGGCAGTCTTTACGTGTGGGACACACCGCTCGCAACGCCTGTAACTGCCGGCCAACTGGACTCACGCAACGCAGCCTTCGTCCTGCAGACCCTGACCCGCGCGGGCCAAGGTTGCCTGGACGGCGACTTCGCCGGGATGATCACCGCCCCGGTACACAAGGGCGTGATCAACGAGAGCGGTATCGCCTTCTCCGGGCATACCGAATTCCTCGCCGACCTCACCCAGACAGCCCAGGTGGTGATGATGCTCGCCACCCACGGTCTGCGTGTTGCGCTGGTAACGACGCATCTGCCGCTGCGCGACATCGCCGACGCTATCACCGCCGAACGCCTGGAGCGCGTCACGCGCATCCTGCATGCCGACCTGCACGACAAGTTCGGCATCACCCAACCACGCATCCTGGTCTGCGGCCTCAACCCGCATGCCGGCGAAGGCGGCCACCTTGGCCGCGAAGAAATCGACATCATCGAGCCCGCGCTCGAGCGCCTGCGCGCCGAGGGCATGGACCTGCGCGGTCCGTTGCCGGCCGATACCCTGTTTACCCCCAAATATCTGGAGCACTGCGACGCAGTGCTGGCGATGTACCACGACCAAGGCCTGCCCGTACTCAAGTACAAGGGCTTCGGCGCCGCAGTCAACGTGACGCTGGGCCTGCCGATCATCCGCACCTCGGTCGATCACGGCACCGCCCTGGACCTGGCCGGCAGCGGCAAGGTCGACACCGGCAGCCTGCGCGTCGCCCTGGAAACCGCCTACCAGATGGCCGAGAACCGACCATGAACGAGCACTACCAACACCGGGCGCGCAAGCGCTTCGGCCAGAACTTCCTGCACGACGCCGGCATCATCGACCGCATCCTGCGGGCGATCAACGCCAAGGCTGGCGAGCACCTGCTGGAGATCGGCCCGGGCCAGGGCGCCCTGACCGAGGGCCTGCTGGGCAGCGGCGCGCAACTCGACGTGGTCGAGCTGGACAAGGACCTGGTCCCCATCCTCCAGCACAAGTTCGCCGATCGCGACAATTTCCGCCTGCATCAAGGCGATGCCCTGAAGTTCGACTTCAATACCCTGGGCGTGCCGCCGCGCAGCCTGAAAGTGGTCGGCAACCTGCCCTACAACATCTCCACGCCACTGATCTTCCACCTGCTGGCTCACGCCGGACTGATCCGCGACATGCATTTCATGCTGCAGAAAGAAGTGGTCGAGCGCATGGCCGCAGGCCCGGGCGGCGGGGACTGGGGGCGCCTGTCGATCATGGTGCAGTACCACTGCCGTGTGGAACACCTGTTCAATGTGGGCCCTGGCGCGTTCAATCCGCCACCGAAAGTGGACTCGGCCATTGTCCGCCTGGTGCCGCACGAAGTGCTGCCGCACCCGGCCAAGGATCCGAAACTGCTCGAGCAAGTGGTGCGCGAAGCCTTCAACCAGCGCCGCAAGACCCTGCGCAACACACTCAAGGGGTTGCTCGACAGCCAAGCCATCGAAGCGGCTGGCGTCGATGGCAGCCTGCGCCCAGAACAGCTGGACCTGGCGGCCTTCGTGCGTCTGGCTGATCAACTGGCACTGCAGCAAGGCTGACCCAGCCTTTTCTGCCCCTTCGCGGGCAACCCGTCCCCCTCGTGGGAGCGGGTTTACCCGCGAAGCACCCAACACCGATCACAGTGCCCACCGCTGGCTCTCTCCCCTCTCAATGGCCTAGACTGCGACAATCGCGTTAATGCTTCCGTTCGCCCAAGGCCCTTGCATGTCCGACCCCCGCTACCAGATCGACGTCAGCGTCGTGACCCGCTTCCTCAAAGAGCAATCCGACCCCGATAACAACCGTTTCGCTTTCGCCTACACCATCACGGTGTCGAACAACGGCACACTCAAGGCCAAGCTGATGGCCCGCCACTGGCTGATCACCAATGGTGACGGCACTGTCGAGGAAGTCCGCGGCGATGGCGTCATCGGCCAACAACCGACCATCGCCCCCGGGCAAAGCCATACCTACAGCAGCGGCGCGGTCATCAGCACCCGTGTCGGCACCATGCAGGGCAGCTATCAGATGTTCGCCGAAGACGGTAAGCGCTTCGACGCCGAGATCGCACCGTTCCGCCTGGCCGTGCCTGGAGCCCTGCACTGATGGCCACCTACGCCGTCGGTGACCTGCAAGGCTGCCTGCAACCGCTCAAATGCCTGCTCGAACGCGTCGACTTCGATCCCAAGGTCGATCGCCTGTGGCTGGTGGGCGACCTGGTCAACCGCGGCCCGGAATCGCTCGAAACCCTGCGCTACCTCCATGCGATCCGCGGGTCGCTGGTTTGCGTACTCGGCAACCATGACCTGCACTTGCTCGCAGCCTGGCAGAACATCGAGCGCCTGAAGAAAAGCGACACCCTGCGCGAGATCATCGAAGCGCCAGACGCCGACCAGTTGCTTGACTGGCTGCGTCGGCAGAAGCTGCTGCATTACGACGAGGCCCGGGGCATCGCCATGGCCCACGCCGGCATCCCACCCCAGTGGACACTGGGCAAGGCCCTGGAACTGGCAGCAGAGGTGGAAGAGGTGCTGCGCGACGACAACCGGCTCAAGCTCTACCTCGACGGCATGTATGGCAACGAACCGAACAAGTGGAGCAAGAACCTCAGCGGCGTCGAGCGCCTGCGGGTCATCACCAACTACTTCACCCGCATGCGTTTCTGCACCGCCGACGGCAAGCTCGACCTCAAGAGCAAGGAAGGCCTGGACAGCGCCCCCAAAGGCTACAAGCCCTGGTACGCCCACAAGGATCGTCGCTCGCGCCACGTGAAGATCATCTTCGGCCATTGGGCCGCCCTCGAAGGCAAGGTCGACGAGCCGGGCGTCATCGCCCTGGACACCGGTTGCGTGTGGGGCGGCGCCATGACCCTGTACAACCTGGACAGCGGCGAATACCACCGCTGCGACTGCACCGACGAAGGCACCGTACGTACGGCGCCTGAACCCACTAGAATCAACGATCAAACCTGAAGGAAAGCGTACCCATGAGCGAATTCAAGCGCATCCCCCCGGAACAGGCCCTGGCCTTGCGTGCACAAGGTGCGGTGGTGGTCGACATTCGCGATCCCCAGGCCTTCGCTGCCGGCCACATCACCGGTGCCCGGCACCTGGACAACCACTCGGTGGCCGACTTCATCCGCAACGCCGACCTCGACGCCCCGACGCTGGTGGTCTGCTATCACGGTAATTCCAGCCAGAGTGCCGCCGCCTACCTGGTAGGCCAGGGCTTCTCGGACGTCTACAGCGTCGACGGCGGCTTCGAGCTGTGGCGCGCCACCTATCCGGCCGAAACCGCCCAAGGCAGCGCCGAATAATTTTTTTCATTTCCCCTCAAGCCCGCGCAACCAGCGGGCTTGCGCCTTACCTGACGAACGGTCGAAAGCAACTTCTCGGCCCCTCGCCCTTGACCTTGCGTATTACCAACTATCCTTAAGCGCAGGCCATCCAAAAAAGGGGAGAGCCGGTACACCGGCGTGCGGGTCATCGGTAGCGTTCCAAGGTGTTCTGGGGGGTAAACAGCAATCGGTGAAAGCCGCTTGCATGCCAGCATCAGCTGACTGATCCGGCGTCGTCTCCACGTATCGAGCGAGGTGACGTCATGAGCATTTTTAGCCACTTCCAACAACGTTTCGAGTCAACGCGCCAGGAAGAACTCTCGCTGCAGGAGTACCTCGAGCTGTGCAAAGAGGATCGCAGTGCCTACGCATCGGCCGCTGAACGGCTGTTGCTGGCAATCGGTGAGCCGGAACTGATCGACACCTCAAGCAACTCCAGACTGTCGCGCATCTTCTCCAACAAGGTGATCCGCCGGTATCCGGCCTTTGCCGACTTCCATGGCATGGAAGAGTGCATCGACCAGATCGTGTCCTACTTCCGCCACGCCGCCCAAGGCCTGGAAGAGAAGAAACAGATCCTCTATCTGCTGGGCCCGGTAGGTGGCGGTAAATCGTCGCTGGCCGAAAAACTCAAGCAGCTGATGGAGAAAGTGCCGTTCTACGCCATCAAGGACTCGCCCGTGTTCGAGTCGCCATTGGGCCTGTTCAATGCCACCGAAGACGGCGCCATTCTCGAAGAGGAGTACGGCATCTCGCGGCGCTACCTGAACACCATCATGTCGCCCTGGGCAACCAAGCGCCTGCAGGAGTTCGGCGGCGACATCAGCAAGTTCAAGGTAGTCAAGCTCTACCCTTCGATCCTCAACCAGATCGCCATCGCCAAGACCGAACCCGGCGACGAGAACAACCAGGACATCTCGGCGCTGGTCGGCAAGGTGGATATCCGCAAGCTCGAAGAATTCCCGCAGAACGACGCCGACGCCTACAGCTACTCGGGTGCGCTGTGCCGGGCCAACCAGGGCCTGATGGAGTTCGTCGAGATGTTCAAGGCACCGATCAAGGTCCTGCACCCCTTGCTCACCGCCACCCAGGAAGGCAACTACAACAGCACCGAGGGCCTTGGGGCGATCCCCTATTCCGGCATCCTGCTGGCCCACTCCAACGAGTCGGAATGGCATACCTTCCGCAACAACAAGAACAACGAGGCGTTCATCGACCGGATCTACATCGTCAAGGTGCCCTACTGCCTGCGGGTCAGCGACGAGATCAAGATCTACGACAAGCTACTGGTCAACAGCTCGCTGTCCAAGGCCCATTGCGCGCCAGACACCCTCAAGATGCTCGCCCAGTTCACCGTACTCTCGCGCCTGAAAGAGCCGGAAAACTCGAATATCTACTCGAAAATGCGCGTGTATGACGGCGAAAACCTCAAGGACACCGATCCCAAGGCCAAGTCGATCCAGGAGTACCGCGATGCCGCTGGCGTCGACGAAGGCATGAATGGCCTGTCGACCCGCTTCGCGTTCAAGATCCTTTCCAAGGTGTTCAACTTCGACCCGCACGAAGTGGCGGCCAACCCGGTGCACCTGCTCTATGTGCTCGAGCAGCAGATCGAACAGGAGCAATTCCCGGCCGAAGTACGCGAACGCTACCTGCGTTATCTCAAGGAGTACCTGGCGCCGCGCTACATCGAGTTCATCGGCAAGGAAATCCAGACTGCCTACCTGGAGTCCTACAGCGAATACGGCCAGAACATCTTCGACCGCTACGTGCTGTACGCCGACTTCTGGATCCAGGACCAGGAATACCGCGACCCGGAAACCGGCGAAATCCTCAACCGCATCGCCCTCAACGAAGAACTGGAGAAGATCGAGAAACCGGCCGGCATCAGCAATCCGAAGGACTTCCGCAACGAGATCGTCAACTTCGTGCTGCGCGCCCGCGCCAACAACAATGGCAAGAACCCAAGCTGGCTGAGCTACGAGAAACTGCGGGTGGTGATCGAGAAGAAAATGTTCTCCAACACCGAAGACCTGCTGCCAGTCATCAGCTTCAACGCCAAGGCAAGCAAGGAAGACCAGAAGAAGCACAACGACTTCGTCACCCGGATGGTGGAACGTGGCTACACCGACAAACAGGTTCGCCTGCTGTCGGAATGGTATCTGCGGGTCAGGAAATCGCAATAAAGCGACAAGCTGTCAGCCACAAGCTGCAAGCTGCATGGCGCGACCGTCAGGTCTGCGCCTCGGCTTGCGGTGCTAGTGGCTGTTTTGTCTCGCAGCTTGACGCTTGCAGCTGCTCTTAGCGGAGGCACCATGAGCTACGTAATCGACCGACGCCTGAACGGCAAGAACAAGAGCACGGTCAACCGCCAGCGTTTTTTGCGCCGGTACCGTGAGCACATCAAGAAGGCCGTCGAAGAGGCGGTGAGCCGCCGCTCCATCATGGACATGGAGCATGGTGAGCAGATCAGCATCCCCGGACGCGATATCGACGAACCGGTGCTGCACCACGGCCGTGGCGGCAAGCAGACCATCGTTCATCCGGGCAACAAGGAATTCACAGCAGGCGAACATATCGCTCGTCCGCAAGGCGGTGGTGGCGGTGGCGGGCGCGGCAAGGCCGGTAATTCCGGCGAGGGCATGGACGAATTCGTCTTCCAGATCACTCAGGAAGAGTTCCTCGAATTCATGTTCGAAGACCTGGAGCTGCCCAACCTGGTCAAGCGTCACCTGACCGGCGCCGATACCTTCAAGACCGTACGCGCGGGTATCGCCAACGAGGGCAACCCGTCACGCATCAACATCGTGCGCACACTGCGCTCGGCCCATGCCCGACGCATCGCCCTGACCGGCAGCAGCCGCGGCCTGTTGCGCGCAGCGCAAAAGGAACTGGAGCGGCTGAAAGTCGAGGAACCCGACAATTTCACCGACATCCAGGAGGTCGAGGCCGAGATCGTACGCCTCAAGGCGCGCATCAACCGCCTGCCCTTCCTCGACACCTTCGACCTGAAATACAACCTGCTGGTCAAGCAGCCCAACCCCAGTTCCAAGGCAGTGATGTTCTGCCTGATGGACGTCTCCGGCTCCATGACCCAGGCCACCAAGGATATCGCCAAGCGGTTCTTCATCCTCCTGTACCTGTTCCTCAAGCGCAACTACGAACGCATCGAGGTGGTGTTCATACGCCATCACACCAGCGCCCGCGAAGTGGATGAAGAAGAGTTCTTCTATTCGCGCGAGACCGGCGGCACCATCGTCTCCAGCGCCCTGAAGATGATGCAGGAGATCATGGCCGAGCGTTATCCGGCCAGCGACTGGAACATCTATGCCGCCCAGGCGTCGGATGGCGACAACTGGAACGACGACTCCCCCATCTGCCGCGATATCCTGACCAAGCAGATCATGCCGCACGTGCAGTACTACACTTATGTCGAGATCACCCCCCGTGAGCATCAGGCACTGTGGTACGAGTACGAACGTATCGGCGAAGCGTTTCCCGACACCTTCGCCCAGCAACAGTTGGTCTCGGCCGGTGACATCTACCCGGTCTTCCGTGAACTCTTCCAGCGCAGGTTAGCCACATGACCGCCAGAGCACAGAGACGCCAACCCATTTCCACCGGCTCGGAATGGACCTTCGAGCTGATCCAGACCTACGACCGGGAAATCAGCCGCCTGGCCGCGCGCTATGCGCTGGATACCTATCCCAACCAGATCGAGGTGATCACTGCCGAACAGATGATGGACGCCTACGCCTCGGTGGGCATGCCGCTGGGGTATCACCACTGGTCCTACGGCAAACAATTCCTCAGCACCGAAAAGTCCTACAGCCGTGGACAGATGGGCCTGGCCTACGAAATCGTCATCAACTCCGACCCCTGCATCGCCTACCTGATGGAAGAAAACACCATCTGCATGCAGGCGCTGGTGATCGCCCACGCCTGCTACGGGCACAACAGCTTCTTCAAGGGCAACTACCTGTTCCGCACCTGGACCGACGCCAGCTCGATCATCGACTACCTGGTGTTTGCCAAGCAGTACATCGCCCAGTGCGAGGAACGCCACGGCATCGATGCCGTGGAAGACCTCATCGACTCCTGCCATGCCCTGATGAACTACGGCGTCGACCGCTACAAGCGGCCCTACCCCATCTCCGCCGAGGAAGAACGCCGGCGCCAGAAGGAGCGCGAGGAACACCTGCAGCGGCAGATCAACGACCTGTGGCGCACCATCCCCAAGGGCACGGAAAAGGGCAGCGACAGGGACGACGCGCGTTTCCCCGCCGAACCCCAGGAAAACATCCTGTACTTCATCGAGAAACACGCGCCATTGCTCGAGCCCTGGCAGCGTGAGGTCGTGAGGATCGTGCGCAAGATCGCACAGTACTTCTACCCGCAGCGCCAGACCCAGGTGATGAACGAAGGCTGGGCGACCTTCTGGCACTACACACTGATGAACGACCTGTACGACGAAGGCCTGGTCACTGACGGTTTCATGATGGAGTTCCTGCAGTCGCACACCAGCGTGGTGTTCCAGCCCGGCTTCGACAGCCCCTACTACAGCGGCATCAACCCCTATGCCCTGGGCTTTGCCATGTACACGGACATTCGCCGCATGTGCGAGCACCCGACGGAAGAAGATCGTCGCTGGTTCCCGGAAATCGCCGGCAGCGATTGGTTGTCGACCATCAAGTTCGCCATGAGCAGCTTCAAGGACGAGAGCTTCATCCTTCAGTACCTCTCCCCCAAGGTGATCCGCGACCTCAAGCTGTTCAGCATCCTCGACGACGACCAACGCGACGACCTGCTGGTGCCAGCGATTCACGACGAGGCAGGCTATCGCACCATCCGTGAACAACTGGCGGCGCAGTACAACCTGGGCAACCGCGAGCCCAACGTGCAGATCTGGAGCATCGATCGCCGTGGCGACCGCTCGCTCACCCTGCGCCACCAGCAGCACAACCGCAAACCGCTGGGCGACTCCACCGAGGAAGTGCTCAAGCACCTGCACCGCCTGTGGGGCTTCGACATCCACCTGGAAACCCTACAGGGCGATCAGGTGATGAAGACCCACCACATGCCGCCCCGCGGCGAGCATGGAGAGCCAGGCGACTACGGCCGCATGGACCTCGCCGTCATCCACCACCTCTGAGACCTCGTGACTGCCGACAAGGTATGCTGTCGGCAGTCACGGAGGTTGTACATGCACATCTATAAAGTTGGCGGCGCGGTTCGCGACCGTCTGCTCGGGCGCCCGGTCAGCGATATCGACTGGCTGGTGGTCGGCGCTACGGTCGAAGAGATGCAGGCCCAGGGCTTTCGCCCGGTAGGCGCGGATTTCCCCGTCTTCATCCACCCGAAAACCGGCGAGGAATACGCCCTGGCGCGCACCGAGCGCAAGAGCGGTCGCGGCTATGGCGGATTCACGTTTCACGCCAGCCCCGAAGTCACACTCGAGGAAGATCTGATACGCCGCGACCTGACCATCAATGCGATGGCCGAGGATGACCAAGGCAATCTGTACGACCCCTACCATGGCAAAGTTGATCTGGATAAGCGCATTCTTCGCCATGTTTCCCCGGCGTTTGCCGAAGATCCTCTGCGCGTACTGCGCGTTGCCCGCTTTGCCGCCCGCTATGCGCCGCTCGGTTTTCAAGTTGCCGACGACACCCTCGAGCTCATGCGCCAGATCACCGAGTCAGGTGAGCTGCAGGCATTGACGGCCGAACGCAGCTGGAAGGAGATCGAACGGGCGTTACTGGAAAGCGAGCCGCAGGTGTTTATCCAGGTGCTGCGTGAATGTGGCGCCCTGAAGGAGCTCATGCCCGAACTGGAGCATAACGCGGGCACGTTGGCGGCGCTGCGCCAGGCAGCCCAACATCAGCAGCCTTTGGCCGTGCGCTGGGCATGCCTGTTGCGGGGCCTGGAAACGGCGCAGATCAAGGCGCTGAACCAACGCTTCAAGGCGCCGCGGGAATGCCAGGAACTGGCCGTGCTGGTAGGGGAATTTGCCAGGCAGGCTGACGACGCCTTGCAGCTAACGCCTGTGGAGCTACTGGAGATGTTGCAGAAGTTCGACGTTTATCGAAGGCCACAGCGGTTCGAGGACTTCATCGCTGCCTGTGCGATGTCGCAGGGTGATACGGATTATCCACAGGCCGATTATCTGCGCGGGGCTGCGGCAGCAGCGCGGTCGGTGGATGTGAAGCCGCTGGTGGAGGCGGGGCTCACCGGCCAGGGCCTGGGGGAGGCACTCAAAGGCCAACGCCTGAAAGCGCTCGTGGCTTACCGAGCCAGCTGACTCGACCGGCCTTCTCGCGGGTTTGCCCGCGAAGAGGTCGGCAAGGCTTACGCAGGCGTCAGTTGCAACCCACGCCACTCGAAGTCGATCGGCGCCAACACCTGATCGATCTGCGCTTCCTGCCACAACTGCGCCATGCTTTTCCCCGCCCCCGGATGCACCAGCTCCGGCGCCAGCAACGACAGCGGCCACAGCACGAAGGCATTCTTCAGGATCTCGGCCCGAGGCAACACCAGCCCATCGAACGTGCCGTGCAGATCGTCATACATCAATACGTCTATATCCAGCGGCAAGCCCTTGCGCCCCGGGGCATAGCGCCCGTTGTCCGCCTCGATGAACTTGAGTCGGCGATCCAGCTCCATCAGGGGCAGGTCGGTCTTGCCCGTGACCACGAAGTTGATGAACGGCCCGCTCTTGATCCCCACCGCCTGGCTCTCGAACGCCGGCGAACAGCGCATGTCACCGAGAAAGAGCGCCAGCGCATCGAGCCCGGCGCACAGATGCCGGTAGCGGTCGATATTGCTGCCCAGCCCCAGGTAAACCGTGCTCAGAGACATCCGCGCTCGATCTCCACGCCCACGCCACCCCGGGCCGCAGGTACGGCACCGGGCTTGGTCAGTTTCAACCGCATCCACGGAATGTCGAACTCTTCCATCAAGGTCGCCGCCAGGCGCTCGGCAAAGGTTTCCACCAGCTCGAAGCGCGACTGTTCGGCAAAGGCCTGGATACGTGCCGAGACACTGGCGTAGTCCAACGCCAGGCTGAGGTCGTCACCGGCCGCCGCCGGGCGGTTGTCCCAGGCAAAACTCAGGTCCAGGCGCAGGCACTGGCGAATATCCCGCTCCCAGTCATAGGCACCGATGACGGTATCGACTTCCAGTCCCTCGATGAACACTCTGTCCAAGCACTTCTCTCCACAGCACGACAAGGGCGACTGGCGCCGTTAGAATCAGGGCGTCCCCGCCCGGAATAGTTAGCATGTTTTGGTTATTGGCGCTGCTCGCCTACCTGCTCGGCTCGCTGTCCTTCGCCATTGTCCTGAGCCGCCTCAGTGGCAACCCCGACCCGCGCTCCAGCGGCTCGGGCAACGCCGGCGCGACCAACATGCTGCGCCTGGCAGGCCGCAAGCTGGCCATCCTCACCTTGCTCGGCGACCTGTGCAAGGGTTTGCTGCCCGTGCTGCTGGCGAGCCTTGCCGGCCTGAGCCTGCAGGCCCAGGCCTGGATAGGCCTGTGCGCCGTGATCGGCCACCTGTTTCCGCTGTACTTCCGCTTCCAGGGCGGCAAGGGCGTCGCCACTGCGGCGGGCATGCTCATGGGCCTGTACTTCCCCGCCGCGCTGCTGGCGATCGGCGCCTGGCTGCTGACCTTCTACCTCACCCGCACCAGCTCGCTGGCGGCCTTGATCGCCACGCCGCTGACCCTGCCGCTGCTGGCCTGGCGCGAACCGGCCGCGCTGCTGCCAATGACGGTGCTGACAGTACTTATAGTCTGGCGACACCGTAGCAACCTGCGCGACCTGTTTGCCGGCCGCGAACGACATTTCTGAATCACTCGCGGGAAAAACTCTGCCTCACAGCGGCGGCAACTGCTCCATGGGCCAACGCGCCTGCACACTGATCGCCAGATCCTGCTGCTGCCCGGCCAACAGGCGCTGGCAGCCGGCGTAGGCAATCATCGCGCCGTTGTCGGTGCAGAACTTCGGACGCGCGTAATACACATTGCCCTTGATGCTCGCGAGCATGTCCTCGAGCGATGCCCGCAGCGCCTTGTTGGCGCTCACGCCACCGGCGATGACCAGGCGCTTGAGGCCAGTCTGCTTGAGGGCACGCTTGCACTTGATGGTCAGAGTCTCCACCACCGCCTGCTGGAATGCCAGCGACAGGTCGCAACGGGTTTGCTCGCTGTCGTCACCGGCATTACGGCACTGCTGCCAGGTGTTCAGGGCGAAGGTCTTGAGGCCACTGAAGCTGAACTCAAGCCCCGGGCGATCGGTCATCGGCCGCGGGAATACGAAGCGTCCGGGCGTACCTTGCTCGGCCAGGCGAGCGATCTCGGGGCCGCCGGGATAATTCAGACCGATCAGCTTGGCCGTCTTGTCGAAGGCCTCGCCTGCCGCGTCATCCAGGCTTTCACCCAGAAGCGCGTACTGGCCGATGCCATCGACCTGCACCAACTGCGTGTGACCACCGGATACCAGCAAGGCGACGAACGGGAACTGCGGCGGCTGCTCTTCGAGCATCGGCGCCAGCAGGTGGCCTTCCATATGGTGAACGCCAATTGCCGGAATGTCCCAGGCGAACGCCAGCGCCTGTGCACAGGAGGCGCCAACCAGCAGCGCACCGACCAGCCCGGGGCCTGCGGTGTAGGCAATGGCATCGATGTCGGCGGCGATGCAGCCGGCTTCATCCAGCACTTCGCGAATCAACGGCAGCATGCGCTTGACGTGATCGCGCGAGGCGAGCTCGGGCACCACGCCGCCGTAGACGCGGTGCAGGTCGATCTGGCTGAACAGCGCATCGGCCAGCAGGCCGCGCTCACTGTCGTATAATGCGACGCCAGTTTCGTCGCAGGATGTTTCCAATCCCAGTACTAGCATGGGTCCGTGCCTTGTGGAGGCTGAATTCGAAGCCGCGCATTCTAGTCCCCGTGCAGAGTGCCGACCAGCGGTTTTCGATCAGAGGCTTTGCATTCCGCCACGCTAAGGGTTAACATCCGCAACCCTTGAAAACCGACGTTCTCCAGCACACCTTTGTTTTGCCAGGAGCACGTCTACCCCGGTAATGAATTAAGGTAGCCCTGGATGCCAGCCGTCAAAGTTAAAGAGAACGAACCCTTCGACGTAGCTCTGCGTCGTTTCAAGCGCTCCTGCGAAAAAGCCGGTGTACTGGCTGAAGTTCGTAGCCGCGAGTTTTACGAGAAGCCGACCGCCGAGCGTAAGCGCAAAGCTGCTGCCGCTGTTAAGCGTCACGCCAAGAAAGTTCAGCGCGAACAGCGCCGAGCCGTTCGTCTGTACTAATACAGACGTTCTACGCAAAGCTTCTGCCCAGCCCGGCCTCGTGCCGGGCTAATGGCAGTTGTCGCTTCACCCCTCGGCCATGTGCCTTGGGCGCCCCGGCAAACGCCCATGGGCAGAATTCATACGCCTCACCAGAATGCCCGATGCGGCAGGTGAAACGCAGACACGCATCTCCCTTGTTGCTCTCTCCAGCGATTAGACTTGCCAGTAGCCAGATAACGAGACTGCCATGGCCGGGCTGATTCCCCAGAGTTTCATCGACGACCTCCTCAACCGCACCGACATTGTCGACGTGGTGAGTTCGCGCATCCAACTGAAGAAGACCGGCAAGAACCACTCGGCCTGCTGCCCGTTCCACAAGGAAAAGACGCCGTCCTTCACCGTCAGCCCCGACAAGCAGTTCTACTACTGCTTCGGCTGTGGCGCCGGGGGCAACGCCCTGGGCTTCATCATGGACCACGACAACCTGGACTTCCCCCAGGCGGTCGAGGAACTGGCCCGCGCCGCAGGCATGGAAGTGCCGCGCGAAGAGGGACGACGCGGACAAAAGCCGCGCCAGCCCACTGATTCGCCGCTGTACCCGCTGCTCGAAGCGGCTGCAGAGTTCTATCGCCAGGCGCTGCGCAACCATCCGACACGCAAGGCAGCGGTCGAGTACCTGAAGGGCCGCGGCCTGTCTGGCGAAATTGCCCGTGATTTCGGCCTGGGTTTCGCCCCGCCGGGCTGGGACAACCTGTTCAAGCACCTTGGCGCCGACACCCTGCAACAGAAGGTGATGATCGACGCCGGCCTGCTGATCGAGAACGCCGAGACCGGCAAGCGCTACGATCGCTTCCGCGATCGGGTCATGTTCCCGATCCGCGACAGTCGAGGCCGGGTGATCGCCTTCGGCGGGCGCGTGCTGGGCGATGACAAGCCCAAGTACCTGAACTCCCCGGAAACCCCGGTGTTCCACAAGGGCCAGGAACTGTACGGGCTGTTCGAGGCACGCAAGCACAACCGCAACCTCGACGAAATCATCGTGGTCGAGGGCTACATGGATGTGATCGCCCTCGCCCAGCAAGGCCTGCGCAACGCCGTGGCCACCCTTGGCACCGCGACCAGCGAAGAGCACCTCAAACGCCTGTTCCGCGTGGTGCCCAACGTGCTGTTCTGCTTCGACGGCGACCAGGCCGGGCGCAAGGCGGCCTGGCGCGCACTGGAGGCCACCCTGGCGAACCTGCAGGATGGCAGGCGTGCGCGCTTCCTGTTCCTGCCCGAAGGGGAAGATCCGGATACGCTGGTCCGCGCCGAAGGCACCGACGCCTTCCAGGCCCGCATCCATCAGCACGCCC
Source organism: Pseudomonas sp. RW3S2 (assembly GCF_014268955.1). NCBI lineage: Bacteria > Pseudomonadati > Pseudomonadota > Gammaproteobacteria > Pseudomonadales > Pseudomonadaceae > Pseudomonas > Pseudomonas sp. RW3S2. The sequence goes on from NZ_JABWRM010000005.1 coordinate 50,387, forward strand.
AGCCGCTCGCCGACTATTTCTTCGAGCAACTGGCCAGCGAAGCCGACCCACGCTCGCTGGAAGGCAAGGCCCACATGGCGACCCTGGCTGCACCGTTGATCGAAAAGATTCCGGGCGCCAATCTGCGTCAGTTAATGCGCAATCGCTTGAAGGAAATTACTGGTCTTGATGTCCAACAAATGGAGCAGTTGGCGCAGAATACGCCCGCACCCAGCGTACCGGACTATGATCCAGGCTATGACTACGATGCCATGGCCAGCTACACGCCGGACTTCAGTGAACAGCATTACGACTACGCCCCCACCCAGCAGGAGCAGCACCCCTGGACACCCAACAAGGGGGGTGGCAAGAAGCCCTGGGATGGCAATGGCAAGCCTTGGGACAAGAACCGCAAGGGCGGCAAGGGCTGGCAGCGCGACGAAGCGCCTCCACGCACACCGGCACCGGTCGAACCCCCGGCGCTCGCGGCCTTGCGCACATTGCTGCACCATCCGCTGCTGGCCGGAAAGGTCGAGGACGCGAGCCATTTCGCCGACGAAGAACATCTTTACAGCCAGTTGCTGGTGGCCCTGATCGAAGCCGTGCAGAAGAATCCTGGGCTAAGCTCCATGCAGCTGATCGCACGCTGGCACGGCACCGAACAGGGGCGTCTGTTGCGGGCGCTGGCAGAGAAGGAATGGCTGATCGATGCCGATAACCTTGAACAACAGTTTTTCGACACCATAACTAGCTTGTCAGCCCGCCAGCGCGAGCGAAGCTTGGAACATCTGCTCAGGAAAGCACGTCAAAGTGAGTTGAGCACCGAGGAAAAATCCCAGTTGCTCGCCCTGCTCAGCAGGAATGTTCCCGCACAAACCCCGACCTCATCTGGCGCGTGAGGTCCATGCTCGGGTATAATCCTCGGCTTGTTTTTTGCCCGCCAAGACCTTCAGTGGATAGGGTGTTATGTCCGGAAAAGCGCAACAGCAATCTCGTATCAAAGAGTTGATCACCCGCGGTCGTGAGCAGGGCTACCTGACTTACGCGGAGGTCAACGACCACCTGCCTGAGGATATTTCAGATCCGGAACAGGTGGAAGACATCATCCGCATGATCAACGACATGGGGATCAACGTATTCGAGAGTGCTCCGGATGCGGATGCCCTGTTGTTGGCGGAAGCCGACACCGACGAAGCCGCAGCCGAAGAAGCCGCCGCAGCGTTGGCGGCCGTTGAAACCGATATCGGCCGCACGACCGACCCGGTACGCATGTACATGCGTGAAATGGGTACCGTCGAGCTCCTGACCCGCGAAGGCGAGATCGAAATCGCCAAGCGCATCGAGGAAGGTATCCGCGAAGTCATGGGCGCCATCGCTCACTTCCCGGGCACCGTCGATCACATTCTCGGCGAGTACGACCGTGTAACGACCGAAGGCGGCCGTCTGTCGGACGTTCTCAGCGGCTACATCGACCCTGACGACAATATCGCCGCGCCTACCGAAGAAGTACCGATCCCAGGCGCCAAGACTGCAGCGGCGAAGGAAGAGTCGGAGGACGAAGAAGAAGGCGACGAAAACAGCGACGACAGCGAGGAAGAGGGCGAAAGCGGCCCCGATCCAGAAGTTGCCCGTCAGCGTTTCGGCGCCGTCTCCGATCAGCTCCAGGCCACCAACAAGGTCTTGAAGAAGCATGGTCGCAGTGGCAAGGAAAGCGTTGCGGCGCTCCAGGCCCTGGCCGATCTGTTCATGCCGATCAAGCTGGTGCCCAAGCAGTTCGACGTGCTCGTCGAGCGTGTCCGCGGTGCCCTTGACCGCCTGCGTCAGCAGGAGCGCGCGATCATGCAACTGTGCGTGCGTGATGCCCGCATGCCGCGTGCCGACTTCCTGCGCCTGTTCCCGAGCAACGAGACCGACCAGACCTGGAGCGGTGACCTCGCCAAGCGCAGCACCAAGTGGGCCGCCGCCCTGGGTGAGAAGGACGCCGCGATCGTCGCCTGCCAGCAGAAGCTGATCGACCTTGAGACCGAGACCGGCCTGACCGTCGCGGAAATCAAAGAGATCAACCGTCGCATGTCGATCGGCGAGGCGAAAGCCCGTCGCGCCAAGAAAGAAATGGTCGAGGCGAACCTGCGTCTGGTGATCTCCATCGCCAAGAAGTACACCAACCGCGGCCTGCAGTTCCTCGACCTGATCCAGGAAGGCAACATCGGCCTGATGAAGGCGGTGGACAAGTTCGAATACCGTCGTGGCTACAAGTTCTCGACCTACGCCACCTGGTGGATCCGCCAGGCGATCACCCGTTCGATCGCCGACCAGGCGCGCACCATCCGGATTCCGGTGCACATGATCGAGACGATCAACAAGCTCAACCGTATTTCCCGGCAGATGCTGCAGGAAATGGGTCGCGAACCGACCCCGGAAGAGCTGGGTGAGCGCATGGAAATGCCTGAGGACAAGATCCGCAAGGTATTGAAGATCGCCAAAGAGCCGATCTCCATGGAAACCCCGATCGGCGACGACGAAGATTCGCATCTGGGCGACTTCATCGAGGACTCCACCATGCAGTCCCCGATCGACGTGGCCACGGTCGAAAGCCTCAAGGAAGCCACCCGTGACGTGCTCTCGGGCCTGACCGCACGCGAAGCCAAGGTGCTGCGCATGCGTTTCGGTATCGACATGAACACCGACCACACACTTGAAGAAGTCGGCAAACAGTTCGACGTGACCCGCGAGCGGATCCGTCAGATTGAAGCCAAGGCGTTGCGCAAGCTGCGCCACCCGACGCGAAGCGAGCATCTGCGCTCCTTCCTCGACGAGTGATGACGAACCCCGGCCCAGGCCGGGGTTTTTCATGGGCGACAAAAAGCAGCAGGCAATCTGCCGCATTCACCGGCACTCTTCACCCGCGTCCGTCTACACTCGAATCAGCCCCCTGATAGAGAGAGGTCGCCATGCCCTTGATGCCGGCACTTCTGCTGCTGCTCTTGATGATCTGGAACACAGCGGCCGGCGCCCTGACCCTGACGGACGAAGAACAAGCCTGGCTCAACGCCCATCCGCAGCTGCGCCTGGGCGTGGATGCGTCTTGGCCGCCATTCGAATTTCGCGACCAGGAAGGTCGCTATCAGGGATTGGCCGCCGACTACATTGCCCTGATCCAGCAACGCCTGGGCGTCACGCTGCAGCCGGTCGAGCCCAGCAATTGGTCGCAAGTACTTGAGCAAGCACGACAGAACCGTATCGACCTGCTTCCAGGCATCATGTCGACGCCCGAACGCCAATCCTACCTGGCCTTCACCCGCCCCTACCTCGATTTCCCCATCGTCATCCTCGCCCACGAGGGCGGCCCTCAGCCACGCACCCTCAAAGACCTGTACGGCCTGAAAATCGCGGTCGTGGAAAACTACGCTCCCCATGAGTTGCTGCGTACCCACCACCCGGATCTCAATCTGGTGGCCTTGCCCAATGTGAGTTCAGCCCTGCAGGCGTTGGCTACCGACGAAGTGGATGCGGTGGTTGGCGACCTTGCATCGAGCATCTGGAGCCTACGCCAGCTCAAGCTCGATGGCCTGTACGTCAGTGGCGAGACGCCCTACCGCTATCAGTTGGCCATGGCCGCCCCACGAGAACAGAAAATCCTCATCGGCATTCTCGACAAAGTCATGGCCGACCTGAGCAGTACCGAAATCAGTGACATTCAGGAGCGCTGGGTTGGCAACGTCGTCGATCAACGGAGCTTATGGCGCGACCTAGTGATTTATGGCCTGCCGACATTGGCCGTTGTGCTGCTGATCCTCGCCGCCATGGTGCGCATCAATCGCCGCCTCAGCTCGGAGATTTCGCGGCGGATCGCTCTGGAGCAAGAGCTACGCAGCAGCGAATACCACTACCGCAGCCTGATCGAGAGCCTTTCGGCCATCGCCTGGGAGGCCGACGCCAACGACTTCACCTACAGCTACGTCTCCCCGCATGCCGAGGGCCTGCTCGGCTATCCGCTGCGGGAATGGCTCAAACCCGGCTTCTGGCGCGGCATCCTGCACCCCGAAGACGCCCTCTGGGCCCAGGCCTACTGCGATGCCGAAACCGCCGCCGGGCGCGACCACAGCCTCGACTATCGCGTGGTGCGTGCCGACGGGCACATCCTCTGGGTACGCAATATCGTCAGCATGATCGAGCAAGGCCACAAGCCGCTGATGCGCGGCCTGATGATCGACATCAGCGAAACCAAACGTACCGAGGATGCCCTGCGCCTATCCGAACAGAAGTTCGCCTCGGTGTTTGAGCAATGCCCCGATATCCTGCTCATCGCCCGCCACAGCGACGGCTGCCTGCTGGAGGTCAACAAAGCATTCGAAGAGCAGATCGGCCTGAGCCCAGCCCAGGTCATAGGCCGCACCGCCACAGAACTGGACCTGTGGGGCGTTGCGGGCTCCGGCCCGACGATCCTTGAGCGCATGCAACTGGGCGGCATCCGCAATCTGGAAATGAGCTTCCGGCGCAGCAACGGCGAGTTATTCACAGGCCTCACCTCCGCTGAAAGCTTCGACCTGGACGGCACACCGGCGCTGGTGGTTGCCGTGCGCGACATCAGCCAGCTCAAGGAAACCCAGCAACAGTTGCAGACTTCCGAAGAGAAGTTCGCCAAGGCCTTCCACGCATCGCCCGACGGCTTGCTGCTGTCGCGCCAGAGCGATGGCCTGCTGCTGGAAGCCAACGAAGGTTTCTGCCGCCTGACCGGCTACGACATCAACCCGAATCTTGGCCACAACAGCCTCGACCTGGGCATCTGGGCCGACCTCAACGAACGTGATCGGCTGATCGAACTGCTCAAGCGCGATGGTTTTGCGCGCGATTTCAGTTGCCATATCCGCCGTAGCGACGGCCAGATCCGCCTGTGTGAAATGTCCGCTCGGCCACTGCCGATCGGCGGCATCGACTGCATGCTGACCATTACCCGCGACATCACCGAGCGCCACATGATGCAGGAAAAACTGCAACTGGCCGCCACGGTCTTCGAGAACACCGCCGAGGGCGTGCTGATCACCGATACCGAACAGCGCATCAGCGCGGTCAACCGCGCCTTCAGCGAGATCACCGGCTACAGCGAGCTCGAAGCCCTTGGCCAGACCCCGCGTCTGCTCGCCTCCGGTCAACACGACAGCGCCTTCTACGTCGCCATGTGGCATCAGCTCACCGCCGAAGGCCATTGGCAGGGCGAGATCTGCAACCGACGCAAGAATGGCGAGTTCTACCCTAGTTGGCTGACCATCAGCGCCGTACGCAACAGTGAGCACGAGACCACCCATTTCGTCGCCGTGTTCGCCGACATCTCCAGCCTCAAGCACGCCCAGGCCAAGCTCGACTACCAGGCGCACCACGACCCGCTCACCGGCCTGCCCAACCGCACCCTGTTCGAGAGCCGCCTGCAGGCTGCCCTCACCTGCGCCCAGGCCTCCAGCCGCCAGGGCGCAGTGCTGTTCCTCGACCTCGACCGCTTCAAGCACATCAACGACAGCCTCGGCCACCCGGTCGGCGACCTCTTGCTAAAGAGCATCGCCCAACGCCTGAAAGAACAGGTTCGCGATGTCGACACCGTCGCCCGCCTGGGCGGCGACGAATTCATCATCCTGTTGCCCGGCCTGCATCGCCCAAGCGACGCCAGCGCCATCGCCAACAAGCTACTGGCGTGTTTCCACGCCCCGGTTCAGGCCGGCGAGCACGAGTTCTTCACCAGTGCCAGCATCGGTATCAGCCTGTACCCGCAGGACGGCACCGACGTCGCCACACTGATCCGCAACGCCGACGCCGCCATGTACCGCTCCAAGGCCAAGGGCCGCAACCGCGTCGAAAGCTACACCCTCGACCTCACTGCCCAGGCCAGCGAGCGTATTTTCCTCGAGCATGAACTGCGCCGCGCCATCGAACGCAACGAACTGAGTCTGTACTACCAACCCAAGTTCAGCCTCAAGACCCAGGGGTTGGTCGGTGCCGAGGCGCTGATCCGCTGGAACCACCCGACCTTCGGCGAGGTGCCGCCGGAGCAGTTCATTCACCTGGCCGAAGAGAACGGCAGCATCCTCCAGCTCGGCGACTGGGTGCTGGAGCAGGCCTGCCAGCAGATGCACACCTGGAAACGCACCTACCAGGCGTTCGGCCCGCTGTCGATCAACCTCGCAGGTGCTCAATTGCGCCAGCCCAGCCTGACCCGGCGGATCGAGCACCTGCTCAAGACCTTCCACCTCAAGGCCGGCGACCTGCAGCTGGAAATCACCGAGAACTTCATCATGAGCCAGGCCGAAGAAGCCCTGGCCATCCTGCACCAGCTCAAGCACCTCGGTGTGCAACTGGCGATCGACGACTTCGGCACCGGCTACTCCTCGCTGAGCTACCTGAAGCGCCTGCCGCTGGACATCCTCAAGATCGACCAGTCGTTCATCCGCGGCCTGCCCGACGACCCCAACGACGCCGCCATCGCCCGCGCCATCATTGCCCTGGGCCGCAGCATGCAGTTGACCATCATCGCCGAAGGCGTGGAGAACCAGGCCCAGCAACGCTTCCTCGCCGCAGAAGGATGCGAACAGATCCAGGGCTACATCGTCAGCCTGCCCCTGCCCGCCGACGAATTCGCCGCCACCTTTCTTCGTATAGCACTGTCGGATCTTTCAGATGGCACCCTTAGCAAACCCTCGTTATAATCCGGCCGACCTCTGGGGCCTATAGCTCAGTTGGTTAGAGCAGAGGACTCATAATCCTTTGGTCCACGGTTCGAGTCCGTGTGGGCCCACCATACTCAAAGCCGCGCATTGCGCGGCTTTCGTGTTTGTGGCGGAACCACCTCAGATACAGTCCTATGGTCTAAAGGTACAAATTAGGTACAGTGCGGCTTCGCTTGCACGCCTTTGGAGTCCTTCAGATGGCTACAATCGTCAAAACCCCTGCCGGCACCTGGAAGGCCGTTATCCGCAAGACCGGATGGCCAACCAACGCCAAAACCTTCCGCACTAAACGCGACGCTGAGGATTGGTCACGACGCACCGAAGACGAGATGGTGCGCGGTGTGTACATCCAGCGCAGCGGCTCCGAGCGCATGACGCTTGAAATAGCGCTCAAGCGCTACCTGACCGACATTACACCTACAAAGAAGCCTACGACTCAACGCGGTGAGATCTCCAAGGCTAAAAAGCTAACGGAGCATCTGGGCAGGTATTCTCTCGCAGCCCTTTCCGCTGAAACCATTGCCAACTATCGCGACAAGCGCCTCAACGAGCCAGGCCGCGCAGGCACGACCAGTAATAACACCGTGCGCCTGGAGCTGGCCCTGCTAAGCCACGTTTTCACGGTCGCTATCCAAGAGTGGGGGCTGGGCCTGACGTTTAACCCCGTGTTGAATATATGCAAGCCAAGCCCCGGGGAGGGTCGCAATCGTAGACTCTCGCCGGATGAGGAACGGCGGCTGTTCGCAGAGGTGAATCGGCATAGCAATCCAATGCTTGGGTGGATCGTTGGCATCGCTCTGGAAACTGGTATGCGCTCAGGTGAAATCGCGTCGCTACGCAGACCTCAGGTGGATACAGAGCGACGCATCGTAAGACTCGTTGACACGAAAAATGATGGTCAAAGAACTGTGCCACTGAGCAAGCGAGCAACTGCGCTTTTCAAAGCCGCGATGATGAATCCCGCTCGCCCTAGCGATTGCAACCTGGTTTTTTTTGGTGAACCTGGGAAGGACGGGAAACGTCGCCCCTACGCGTTCACAAAAATCTGGGGGCTACTGGTCAAGAAGCTACAGCTATCCGACTTCAGATTTCACGACTTGAGACATGAGGCGGTAAGCCGCCTTGTGGAGGGCGGTCTCTCCGATCAAGAGGTATCGAGCATCAGCGGCCACAAATCAATGCAAATGTTGAAGAGATATACGCACTTACGCTCCGAGGATCTAGTTGCCCGACTAGATAGCATATCAAAAAGAAAGAAAAGTTTAGCTAAAACCCAAAAGGTAGTTTAGCCAAAGTCCTCAGCTCTTTTATCGCGACTCGCAAGCTGAACATAAATTTTAGCCGCTAAAAAACCACAACTCTGGGAAAAGTTTAACTAAATAATCAGCAGGCACTATAGCTAAACTTTTTCACTGTCAAGTTCAGCTTGAAAAAATACTTTTAAAAATTGCGTTAGGTGTCATAGGATATCCGAAATTAAGCGGAGGACACCTAACATGACCACGGAAGAATACATACGCGACTTATTCTCTGGGGCTCCACTTTTGTCCCTTGAGCAGCTTGCAGAGGTATTACATAGAAGCAAGGACGGCCTGAGAATTAGCCTGAGTGGCGACAATGAGGTATCGAGAAAATTTCTTCCTTGCAAGGTCAGAATTGGCAGAAGGATTTACTTTAGAACCGCTGATGTAGCCAAGGTTCTCGAGCAGGGCTGACGAAGATGTCTATATCCCTAATTGTAAAAAGGAAAGTATCAAGCCATTTCACAATTATCCCTAACGATGTAATAAATGACAAAAACCTAAGCTGGAAATCGTTAGGGCTATTGGTGAAATTGCTGTCCCTACCCTCAGGCTGTTCATACCTGACAATGGAATCACTATCCAAGAAAAATGGCACTGGTGCAGCCGCAACCAGGAGCGGACTGCATGAGCTTGAGACCGCTGGCTATTTGAGCATCGAGCGCACCCATGACTCCCGAGGTCGATTCGCAAAAACGGTGTGGCATATCTCTGACGAGCCGTCTGAGAGGGCCGATTCTGCACCATATTGCGAAAATCCAAAGATGGATAAGCCGAAGACGGATCAGCCGCATCCGGACAAACAAGCACATATAAATACTAAACAAACAATAAAACCAAAAAATAAAAAAACTACTACGTCGCTCGACTCAGCTCTGGAGGCCGGGGAGCCCCCGCTGCGGTTGGCGGCATTGGTCTCCGCGGAAACCAGGAGCCAGATTTTCAAGGCACTGGAGCTGGTTGCACCCGTGGACCAGCAGCGGATGCTGAACGAGCTCTCAGCTGCCATCAAAGCAGGATCGATCAAAACCACAGCGATCAGGTGGTTCCACGGAGTGATCAAGCGATATCGCGATGGCAGTTACAACTTCAAGGATCAGTCATCTGCATGGGAGCCAACGAGCGCCGATAACGCGCCTCCAAGGACCCCGACAGCAATTTCGAAAGAAAGCCCCTCAACTGTCAAGAACGAGAGTCGGTCTACCGTAGGAAAGGAATATTTAAAGAAGTTAAAGATAAACAGGTCTAGCCCTGGCTCATCACCAGTTCGGATTTTGACAGTTGAGGGGCCAGAGCCTAGCTCTGAGACATAGCCGTCCGGGAGGTTGAAATGAAGCCACTTAGTGTGCGGATCGCGGAACGAGTAGCTGCAACCTATCCGCCCTCAAGCCCTGCTACCAACTTGGCCCAGTTCATCCTGCTACGCGAGGATATTCTGCAAGCGATTGAAGGTGGTTGGTCTTTGTTAGGGATATGGACGACCTTGCATGATGAGGGATCTATCGACTTTGGCTATCAAGCGTTTCGTCGCTACGCCAAGCGATTGCTACCCGTACACTGCGGCGTTCAATAGCTATTGCACACCGTTGCTGAGCCGAACAATCGTTGCCCAGGCGTTCAATATTCGATCAATACCGTTGTTTCAGCGATCACCTCATAACTGAACGCTGTAGCAACCCTATTGTTTGCCCGAGATCACTGCTGACATTCATGCCAGCCATGCGAATATTCAGGGCAAGACAGGTGAAGTTAGCTAACCGACAAGTCGGCTATCTAATTTCACTCTCGCGTATTCGCGCCTTCGGCGCTCAATGCTGTCTTGCTCTGCGAGGCAGTCGCTGCCGCGACTCTGTGAACACCAAAGAGAGGTCAGACCATGAACCGCAATGAAGCTGAGAGAGATACACGTAAACATGGAAAGCATTTACGTGTGCCGGTATTACCGAGCGAGGAGCTAACCATTTAAGAGAGCGCATCCAAGGCGAGCCTGACGGTCGCTGAGTGCCTGCGGCGCCTGAGCCTCGGCTATGAGATTACAGGCACGCTCGACTCCCAGTACCTAGCGCAGACCGTAAAGATCAACGCTGACCAAGGCCGCCTTGGTGGGCTTCTGAAGCTATGGCTAACCGATGACGCCAAATTGACGGCCTGCAGTACTCCGCTAACACCAGCCATGGTATGAGCGCTGCTGAAACGCATTGGCGCCAATCAAGACGAAATGCTTTCTCTGGTCCAGGCAAGGGGTCTACCCCAGTTCCACAGATCGGCGCCGCGTAATATTGCGTAAGAGTGATACCTGAAAGTCACCCGCACGTCACTCAGGGGCTCAGACGTGGTTAGGTCCTAGCCGGGTGAGCTGCACGAGCTTGTGGCGGCAGTCTGGCAACGAGACTGCCAGCATGATTTTCAACCTGAACTGTACAAATATACAGCATAAGGAAATTGAATCGAATCTCTTTAGACATCTCCTTTAGGGACGGTTGCGATTCGGTATCATCGGGGATGCTGGTGGTGGTTCATGCCTCTACCTCTCAACGATCTGGGTCGGGCTCTCAGCATATGCGCTTCCCCTGCAAATTAGCCCCCCGCTCAGGCGGCTCGGCTCCTGTCCGCGGCTAAGTGTTCAAAAACTTGGCGATATGAGGCGAAAGGCGTTACGAATGGAATTTCTAAGCCCGAAGCTACCCCTGTCTGGGACAGCCCGTATCGAGCTCCATGAGTCTCAAGGGCGCCCTGGGAGGCTTCAACTTCCCACCCGCCGCATGCTCAAATACATACAGGCGATGTAATGACAGACCTGTTATTGGTTAGAATAGAGGGTCATGCGTGTGAACACCCTGAAGGGCAGCGTAAACTATACAACGCCGGACAATATTAAACATTATAGGACTCACCAATGGCTGTGATTCAAGAAGATCTTGCAGAGGAAGGAGTAGGTTCAGGAGTTGAGAGTGAGCCGGAAGAGGAACAGTTCCAGACCGGTGAGCCATTTGACCCCGCCTCGATATCCCTTTCGTCTAAAATTATTGCCCTAGACACAGTACTTAGACGAATTCGTAACCGAACCATCCAGCTAGCACCCGACTTCCAAAGGAATTTCGTGTGGGACATCAAGCGTAAAAGTCTGCTGATCGAGTCGATGATGTTGCGCATTCCCCTTCCGATGTTCTATGTATCGGAGGATAAAGATGGTCGCTGGGAAGTTGTTGACGGCCTCCAGCGTTTAAACACTATTAAAGATTTCATTCTTGGCGAGGATGATGACGGAAAAGGCTTCAAGCTAAAAGGCCTAGAGTTTTGGGGCGCCTCGTTTGACGGAAAAGACTTCTATACAATTGAAAATAAAATCAAAGCAGCACGAGTAATTAATAACATCATGGAAGCTGAGCTTTCATTCACAATTATCAATCCAGACACACCAGAAAAAGTAAAACGCAATATATTCAAACGAATCAACACTGGAGGCATGCGCCTTTCCAATCAAGAAATTCGGCACGCACTGTACCAAGGTGAGGCCTCCGATCTATTGAGAGATCTTGTCCAAGACCCGATATACAAAATGGTCTTAGGCAAAACTGTCAAAGACGACCGAATGGCCGGAAGAGAACTAGTACTTCGATTTGTATCGTTCTACTTGAGGAATAAATCTGAATTTACTGGCGACATGGATGAATTTCTCGCCGACACAATGAGGCATATTAACAAGGAATACACAATAGAGGTCAGAACACCTTATAATAGATCAAACTTAACTGAAGCATTCAGAAAAGCACTAACTAGGAGTCATGAGCTTTTTGGCGAACATGCATTCAGGAGATCCACAGGAGCCTCGAGAAAAACTCCTATAAATAAATCTTTATTTGAAGTATGGATGGTTTTGCTTGCACGATTAAAAACAAGCACTTATGAAAACATATTACAATCCAAAACAACATTCCTCAAAGAATATTATGAAACACTGAAGGACGACGACTTCTCAGAAGCCATTGGCAAATACGGCAGTGAACCGTCCGGAGTCAGGGACAGATACACAAAAATCATAAAGCTTCTAAGGGGATACCAAGATGCTTAGTCACCTAGCCATAAAAAACTTTAAATCCTTTGAATTCCAGCAGCTGGAGCTTGGAAACTTAACTGTTTTTACAGGATTGAACAACACAGGCAAGAGCACCGCCATCCAAGCACTGAGAATGTGCCTTTCAGAGCACACCGCCGGCGGCCCGTACATCAGCGGCCTTGGTGGTTACGCCGAACTTCGCTCTCGACAAGCTGGCACTACTGAAGAAATACAGGTAGGGGCGCTTACCGAGGACGGCAGAGAAATTTCGCTATCTATTTCAAAAAACTCCTTCGACCACATCGGCAAAGAACTGGCACCGCTGACACAGTTCATCTCAGCAGATAGGTTTGGTCCAAGAGTCGGATTGCCCGCTATTGGAGATGATATATCTTCACTCTCTATAGGCCAGAACGGTGAGTACTCTGCACACTTCGCAGCGCTTATGGAGGGATGCATTATTCCAGACGCCCTTAGGCATCCGGACGCGCAAGGGAATACTCTTAAAGCCCAACTTAATTGGTGGATGAGTGATATCGCACCAGGGGTACGACTAGACTATGGCGTTCAAGAAAAATTTGATATGTCCCACCTATCAGTGGACGGTTTCCGCCCTACAAACTCTGGTTACGGCATTAGTTATGCGCTTCCTTTAGTTCTCGGCCTGCTTACCATGCCTGCGAGCCTGGTAGACGACTCTGATCCACGGGTATCGCACTGGTTCCAGCGCATATCAGATACTGGAGCATGTCTAATTTTAGAAAATCCTGAAGCCCATTTACATCCTCGGGGCCAAACGGGTTTAGGCGTACTAGCCGCCATGGCCGCATTTTCCGGCGTCCAAGTTATTATAGAAACTCATAGCGATCACGTTCTCGATGGGATTAGGCTAGCGGCCAAAACAAAGCAGAATATCTTATCACATAAAATAAAAATCTATTTCTTTACAAAGAATTCATCCCAATCAACTATCGCCGAGCAGGTAACTCTCAGACCCGACGGAAAACTTGATCGTTGGCCGGATGGTTTCTTTGACCAACACGCAAAAAACCTTAGAGCATTAGTATCGGGGAAGGCCTGATGGATTTCTTCATGGATGAACAAGCTATCGCAAGCAGCCTAGCAAACTTACCAGCCAATATACAAGCATTCAAGGTTATCGCTGAAGCGCTGGATGAAATCACTTCTAACGAAGAGCTCAGCCTTCATTGCATTCATGATTACCACTCATATAACCACAACGGAGAAACATTCGCAGATCTCCTTTATGCCCATTATGCTGATGGCGATTATCGTGACGCCATCTTGATGTTTGACATCGCTGCTCAGAAGGCTTCTAGCCTGCAAAATGGACGACCACTGGAAGCAGGCAATATAGAATTGGCAAGAGCCAATATCGGGGGATGCATATCTACTGTAGACCATCGAACCATGGAATGGTGGCAGGAAGAAACTATGTGCCTAGTCAACAACTTGGCAAGTTTGACTTCCGCTACGCGTAGACTATTCATAAAAATGAGCCTGCTTACGGAGCAGCTTGCGAAGCTGAGCTCGATTATGTTTCCCAACGTTTATTTTCATGCGAACATTGACAGCTTGAAACGAATGGGCCTTTCGTATCGAGACCACAGCGAAACAATCATCGACCATCTATCTTACCTAAATGATCACGCCGCAATCGATTTCAACAATGACCTCCCGGCTCATATCATTCAGTTAGCAGCAAGTAAAGGAATAGATATTTCCCCTGAAAGCCCTAATACTCACGCCAATGCTCAAGCTATGAGCAGAAGAAAAATTGAGATCAACGGCACACCTTTAGTGTGCGAGTGGCACTCAAAAATAACTTACAATAAAGGCAGAATTCACTTTCATGCTCGACCAAGCACACATCATGAAAACATATTGAAGGTGAGCAAATCCAAAGTAATCGTTGGAATAATTGCAGAGCACTTACCAACGTAACATCTTGCTTTTCCATAAAAGCTTTGGAAAGCACTAGCTTCTTCGATGGGGAAGTGCTATGCGCTGCCCCTAGGCAAACTCCTAGCTATGGGCCTCTTCCTTTGATTTTTCAGAACATGGGCTGAATTGTCCAATTCTGGAGCAGACCTTAGTGCTGACGTGCAGCCTCCGACCTGCTAAGTTTTCAGCTTGCACAGTAGCTCAGATTTTGAATCCATCGGTGAAGCTTTGGCGCCTTTCTTTATCAGCAAATGCCCAAGCGGAGCGATGTGGTGTGGTATCTTGGCGTCCATTGATTCTGGGAGGTCCACCTATCCTAGGAATCAGTACAATCCCGGTACAGTGGCTAGCTTGACCTAGCTACTCCAAACTACGCTCAATGCCACGATATACAGGGCGTCTAGCTGTGCTACGCTTCGATTAGCTTTGGGTGCTTGTGTTAGCCATAATGGTTAGCCCAGCAACTCATAATCCTTTGGTCCACGGTTCGAGTCCGTGTGGGCCCACCATAAAAATCAAAGGCTTGCAGCGATCTGCAGGCCTTTTTTCTTTTCAGCTATTCAATTTTCCTCGTTCGTTCCCCGTTTTTGTGGTTTCTGATTGAAGTCACAGCACCTCTGCAGAGGAGGCGTGGTTTAGAAAACCAGCCGAACGCGCTGATAAACAGAAGCCTCAACCGACAGCATGCATGCGCTTCCAGCCATGAGTGTTATGTGGGTACAAACGAATCCCCGCCACACATGACCTAGCGGAGGTGACATGCCAAGGAAGCATCTCGCGTTTGTTGAGCATCATTACGAAACTGCAGACGAGTTGTGGCTCGCTGTGTCACCGACTTCAAAGCTCGGCCCTGGTGCAGAGGATCTAATCTATCGCGGCCAGTCTGATGCGCGCTGGCCGCTAGTGCCATCGATCTTGAGGCCTCGCCAGCATCCTCCAATATTCTCCAAGCCCGGGCTGGTAGATGCGACTGAGATGGTGTTCTACGAAATCATGATGCTCAACGAGTATGCCCGCCATTGCGATGCTATTGGGATAGCAGTACCCAATGACTCTCCAGGATTCAGGAGAGATGTAATCGAAGCCCAAACCGCAGACCGTTATTTCAAGAATCCCTCGCTTTGGCCTAATCCTGAAGTACTTGACCTGATGGCGATGGCTCAACATCATGGGGTTCCCACCAGGTTGTTGGACTGGACTACCAAGCCCTTCACTTCGCTTTATTTTGCAGCCAGCTCAGCTCTTGCCAACAATGACACGTGGATTCCAGAGCAACGCCTTGCTATTTGGGCAATCAATCGAGCTAAACTTGGGTTACACCCAAAAATAAAACTTCACACATCACCTGGTGTCATTAGCAAGCACTTGGCTGCCCAGGGAGGGCTTTTTACAGTACATCCCCACTCGGGATCACGACGCAGCGCGTTTGAAGTTCATGGTCTCGAGAGCTACTTCGAAGACCTCCCTCCTTCTCTGTTTAAGTTAACCCTACCGGTATTCGAAGCTGGTCGACTTCTAACTTTGTGCTGTCGAGCTGGCTTCAGCGGTGCTGAGATATACCCCACCCCCGATGGTGCTGGCAAGGCAGTTATCGATGGACTTAATATAGAAGGCGCCAGATATCGCTGGAACACTACTGAGGTTCTCGTGCGAATCTAGCGTTGCACTCCGACTAGACGAGTATCACACCCTAACTCTTCCACAGCCCAATCAACGGTGCCATTGCCATGACTCTGAGAGAAGCTCTTCCCACATGCGTTCAAGGTAGCGCAGCACCAATGTTTTCAGGTGATGGGCCGGCGGATCTGAAATGTCGATGCGGCCAAGTTCTCGTTAGCGGCTACCGCTCTCGCCAGCTGTCAGGAATCGCTCTTGAGTGCTTTCACTGCGGCGGCACTACACTCAGCGAATTGTGGCCCTCCGGCGAACCGCTGCCCCGAACCATCGTTACGCTCGGTAGGACGGGACGCTACCGACTAGCTAGCACCGTTGACATTCGCGGAAAGGCCGGTTTCACAACTGATCAGGAAATTGAGAGGATAGGGCGGGAGACCTCTCCGCGCCCACACTCAGATACTCCCTTAGAGCTATCTCACGAAGCTCTCTATGCTTTTGAGAATGAAATCGACGCCATCGCAAATGGCGCGCTAAAAAAAAGCATGGAATCCACCGCCCGAGCATTTAAGGGAGGTAACAAGCATTTCCTCAGTTCGCCGCTCGCATGGGCGCTCTGCCACCTGCATCGCTGTATCGACAAGGGCGAATTTGACTTGGATGACGAAGATAGCAGAGTCGCATTATCGTACATCCAGATATCCAAATACCTGATAAGCCGATGGCAGCATCATCCTCTATTTCATACAATGTCTAAAGCGTTAGTCTTGGAGTTTCCACATTGCATAACACAACTCCTAGCGGCCACATATCTAACAGAGCATGGCAATCCAATAGGCTTCAATGATCACGTCAAGTTTGATGGGCAGTCCCCTGACCTGTTTCTTAATGCCAACGTTTTCGAGACTATTTCCATTGAAATAAAGGCCCCTCAAGACCTCCAGTGGCCCAATGCGGTGCCTAGTGTAGCTAGCCTAGAAAAGATAATTTGCAAGCAAATTCAGAAAGCTAGCTCGCAACTCACCGGAGAGCTGGGAGGCGTGATAGTGATAGGCGCAGCTTGGGCGAAGCTCGAGGGAGAGGAGCATTTTGCTAAGGCTCTTGCAAATTTAAACGAGCGCAGGAAAATCTCAACAAAGGTAGCTGGAGTGGTCGCAGTTTGCATTAGACTTATGGGTGATTACTACTGGTCGCCCACACTGCCTATGAGAACCTCTATATCTAGCAATATATTTACACAAATTAATTTGCGCTTCGCCGGGGATCAGTTTTTAAGGAGATGAATTCGGTAATAAAATGAACATAAGAGTGTCCTCAGTTTTGAGGACACTCTCTACATACCCGGAAATACAGGTATGTAGAAGTGACTCAGGCTCACATCAAGCCTTGTCCTGTGCCACGATTGAAGCCGAGATGATGGCTCCGCCCCAGCGACGTTCACCGATGCAGATAGGTACGGGTAGGCCGCTGGCAGTGGTGTTCTTGGCGGAGCCGAAAGCGTAGGACGGCATGTTTTCAGGCGCTCCGCTCATGGCTAGCCCTTTGGCTTGTGGGCTCAGCATTTGGATTACGCCGCCTGCCACGTTCGCGAGACCTCCCACTAGAAGGGCTGGCTGTGTGCCTGGCGCCACGAAGAACGAGGCGACGATGAGAGCGGCGCCGAGGATCGTTTGAAACAGGCCACCACGCTTGCTACCGGTGACGATCGGCATAAACGTTAGTTCACGCGCTCTGCCCAGGTCGAGGTCACGCTCACCAATGTTCTTCCCGTTCTTGAACACGGCGAACCGTAGGCCACGGCTCTCCGCTTCAGCCAGGTCCTTTGCAAACCCGGGAAAATTCACGTCGAGCGCTCTCGTGGCTTCTCTGGCGTCCCCTCGATCGAGCACCAGGTAATGCACCTTGCCATAGCGCTTGCCTAGAAAGCTGCCCAGTCGGACCTTGGTGCGCGGGGTGGAGCTGCACGCCGGTTTGCCCTACCCACTGGGCCAAGGTCGAGCGAGCAATGGCCAGCCCGGCACGGCCAAAGATTTTCTCCTGCCGGTAGAGCGGCAAGTGATCGGCAAACTTGGCCACCATCACGTGAGCCAGCAGGCCTGCGGTCGGGATACCTTTGTCGATAACTTGCGCCGGAACCGGCGCCTGAATCAGGGTTTCGCACTGACGGCAGGCCCATTTACCACGCACATGTTGCTCGACGGTAAACACGCCCGGCGTGTAATCCAGCTTCTCGCTGACATCTTCGCCAATGCGCTGAAGCTGGCAGCCACAGGCGCACTGAGTGTTTTCGGGTTCGTGACGAATCACGGTGCGCGGAAACTGCGGCGGCAATGGCCCACGCTTGGGCGATTGCCGCGACTCGGCCTGTGACGAAGCGGGAAGAAGCTGTTTTAGCTCTGCCTCGATAGCTTCAAGGTCTGTATCGAGCAGGTCATCCAGCAAGCTGCCTTGCGCCGGGCTGATTTGTTCGCTGCGCTTGGCAAACTTGTGGCGTTTGAGCAGGGCGATTTCGAACTTGAACTGTTCGATGAGAGTTCCATCGTTCTGGATCTTCTTGCTCATCGCCTCGACCTGGGACTGCAACTGCAACGCCTGTGCCGCCAAGGCACGAAGCTGTTCCGGGGTCATCTGGTCGAGGTTGGGCGAGGAAGTCATGCCGCCGATTGTGCCAGAGCAGGCACGTGACGACGACACGTAGACCGGCCAAATGCACGGCGGTTACAGCATGCTGATCACACCGCCTGCGCCAACGCGCTGCCATGGCAAGCCCAGCACCAAGGCCTGGAGTTGTTCACTATCGAGTTCGAGCTCGCAACCATGACGAATGCCGGGCCAGTGAAACTTGCCTTGATTCAAGCGCCGCGCGGCAAGCCAGACACCCACGCCATCGTGCACCAGCACTTTCATCCGGTTAGCCCAGCGATTGGCGAACAGATAAGCGCAGTGCGGCTTCGCCGCACCGAACACCGCGATCACTCGGGCCAATGCCGTTTCGGTACCGGCGCGCATATCCATCGGCTCGGTGGCCAGCCAGATCGCATCAATGCGGATCATTGAGCGACAGCCCTGATAAATTGCGCGCAGCCCTCGGGATCTGAGGTTGGCCATTTCACCGTGATCACTTGCCCGGCCATGGACAACTCGATAATCACTGACGCTTCGACTGGCCGTTTAGGCGCGGCTTTTAGCGGGACGAATGCAGGTAGTGAAGCCGCTGCGGGCTGATCTCGATATAGCGGCAGCCATTTGCGGATGACGTTGGCATTTATGCCGTGACTGATGGCGACACTGGACACAGTTGCGCCAGGTTGCAGGCATTCTTGAACGACCTGGGCTTTGAACGGTTTCGGATAAGAGCTTCGCTGGCGCATGGAAATCCTGGCGATAAGGGTGATCGCGTCCGCTTAAAAATACGCGGACACCATCGCCCTTAAAGCTGGAGTTCGGAAGGTGAGTTCGCCGGACGCTTACGATGCAGATGCAGATGCAGATGCAGATGCAGAGCTATGCCTGGAAGCTTGTAGCCCTTGAGCTACAAGACAGCTTGGACTGTGCCATTTTGTAGCCCAAGAGCTACAAATGACCTCTTTCAACGATGTTTCTGAAACGCTGAACAAGCGTGCGCGCAACAACCCTGATCAGACGCGCTCATCAACCTAGCAAGCCCGGCTTGAGAATTAGACAGTGAGCCGAATAGGCGGCATTATCGGCTCACTGCATGAGCCGAATAGGCTCGTTAATCGGCTCACAGATAACAACCCTTATGAATGACCCGCTCTGGATCTGGCAACGGCCCGACTGGCCGCACTTCAGTTGGCAAGGCGAAGCGCTCGCCCCGCTGTTGCGAGCCTGCAGCCAGGCTCAGGGTCGTTTGTTGGGAATGCTCGGTGCGGTGGGCAGTGACACCGAAGTGCAGAGCAGCCTGGATGCCATGCTGCAGAACATCGTCACCTCCTCAGCCATCGAGGGTGAGCAACTTAATGTCGGTTCGGTGCGTTCATCACTGGCGCGGCGCTTGGGGCTGAGCGAAGAGGGTCGCACCACCTCACGTTCCGAAGGCCTGGCGGAACTGCTGCTCGATGCAACCAGCCTGCATCAACAACCGCTAGAGGAACAGCGACTCTTCACCTGGCACCGTTGGCTATTCCCCACCGATGACCAACTACTGGCTCGACCGCTACACATCGGCACACTACGCGGGGAAGAGCCGATGCAGGTCGTTTCCGGTCGCATAGACCGCCCTACGGTGCATTTCGAGGCCCCTCCCCGCGCAGGGCTGGAAGCGCAATTGGCGGACTTTCTCGCCTGGTTCGAGAGCAGCCGAAGCGATGCCAGCCTTGACCCCTTCCTGCGCGCTGGCATCGCCCATTTCTGGTTCGTGACCCTACACCCTTTCGACGACGGCAATGGTCGCCTCACCCGCGCCATCACCGATCTGGCGCTGGCCCAAGGCGAACAGCAAGCCATTCGATTTTACGCGATGTCCGCGAGCATCCTCGACGACCGCGCCGGTTACTACCGCATCCTCGAAGTCAGTCAGAAAGGTGGGCGAGATATCACCAGTTGGCTGCAGTGGTTTCTCGCGACCTTACTCAACAGCCTGGAACAGGCCCTCGCTCGCATCGACCGTGTACTGGTCAAGGCGCGCTTTTGGCAGGCACACCGCAGCCAAACGCTATCGGCAGAGCAGATCAAAGTTCTGAACCGCCTGCTCGATGGTGGCGAAAAGGGTTTCGAGAACGGTATCAGCGCGGGGCAATACCAAGCCGTGGCCAAAGTCTCCAAAGCCACCGCGACCCGTCATCTGAGCGACCTGCGAGAGAAAGGTTGCATCGAACGGCTACCCGGTGGTGGACGTAGCACCCGTTACCAGATAGCACGCTGAGCACCTGAGCCGATCCCATCGCACCATAGGACTATGGTCGCGATCCCCTTGAGCCATTGAAAGCAATTAGCCACCATCCAGATCTGTGCCAGACATCAGGTTTTCAGCACATCTGCTCGCCCTGCCACGGGCGCTCGTCAAGCAGCTCGGCTCAAGGAAGAAAATGGATTACAGCCCGATAGTCGCCCAGGTCTGGGGCAGGCCCCGCAGCAGTGATCGCTTGATGCTCGGTGGTGTGCTCTGGGTGCTCTGCTCAGGAGCAGCCTGGCGAGATATGCCCGAGCGCTTCGGGTCTTGGGCGACGGTCTATCACCGCTTCCGACTCTGGCGAAACCGCGGAACATTCGATCAGATGCTCAGACGATTGCACCTCAGACTCAATGACAAAGGCTTGATCGATCCCCACACCTGGATGATCGATTCGACCGCTGTTCGAGCAACCCGTGCTTCATCTGGAGCGCGGAACAAAGGGGGCCTGACGAGCCTGCCGATCACGCTCTAGGCCGCAGTCGCGGCGGCCCCGAATCGTCACGCGCTTCGACAAACTCGCAAAAAGTTATGCCGCAATGATCTCGCTGGCTTGCATCTGGCGGCCATGTCCGGCGATTCATTCCTCAGCCGCCAATCCCCTCCAGCGTCACCTCCACCAACGCCTCCACATACGCCGCTTCCAGCGGCTCACCGGAAAACAGAATCCGGTACACCAGCGGTGCCATCAGTCTATCGACCACGCGATCATTGCTCGGAACCGGCTCACCGCGTGCCACTGCGCGTTCGAGAATCGCACCAAACTGCGCCGTGGCAATTTCCAGGCAGCGCCCGGAGCAGCCGCCACCAGCTGCCAGCAGGTCGAGCACCGCGGCGCGGCCGGGCACCGATGATGTCTCTTCCATGTACTGGATGCCCCAGGCGAGCAGGTCTCCGGGCAGGCTGCCGGTGTCGGCCGGGCCGCTGTCCGGACGGATGCGCTGCAGCGCAACGTCTCCCAGCAGTTCGTTGAGGTCGCCCCAGCGCCGGTAGATGGTCGAAGGCGTCACACCCGCGCGGGCAGCGATCAGCGGCACGGTCAGTTCGCCACGCTCGCGCTCCTCCAGCAACTGGTTGACCGCACTGTGGACCGAAGCCTGGACCCTCGCACTACGCCCGCCTGGACGCACGCCCTGATTGATCGCCATACGCACCTTAACGCAAAGAATTTGCTTTTATCTCGAAACAGGTTCATCGTCTGCAAAAGCTAACTCTTAGCCTTTGCGAGAGCAACCATGAGCGATACCTTACCCAAAAGCACGCGCGAACGCCGCAACGGTCTGTCTCGCGCCGCGTCCCTGTGGTTGCTGGGGGCGATTCTGATCGCCTTCTCGGCTGCGGCCAGCGCGCCGACACCACTCTATGCCCTCTACCGCGAAACCTGGGGCTTCTCGCCGGCCTTGCTGAGCGTGGTGTTCAGCATCTACGCGGGCGGTTTGCTGCTGACGCTGCTGGTCTGCGGCTCGCTGTCCGATCACATCGGCCGGCGCCCGGTGATCGCGGCGGCCTTGGCGCTGGAGGTATTGGCCATGGCGGTATTCCTGCGGGCAGAATCGGTCGAGGCGCTGATCGTCGCGCGCCTGCTGCAGGGCTGCGCAACAGGGCTTGCCACCAGTGTGCTCGGCGCGGCGTTGCTGGACTTCGACCGTGAGCGCGGGCCGCTGCTCAATAGCGTGACGCCGATGCTGGGCCTGGCCCTTGGCGCCTTGGGCAGTAGTGCGTTGATGCAGTTTTCCGGCGAGCCGCTGCACCGGGTCTTCCTGGTCCTGTTGGGCGTCTTTGCGCTGTTCGCGGTATTGCTGCCGCGCCTGCCGGAAAGCATCAGCCGTCAGCCCGGCGCCTGGGCCTCGCTGCGACCACGGGTGCGAATTCCACCGCAGGCCCGGCGCGCCTTCTGGCGGATCGCTCCGCTGAATGCGAGCCTCTGGGCACTGGGCGGCTTCTACCTGTCGCTGGGGCCGACCCTGGCGCGCCAGGTCACAGGGCTGCAGGCACCGCTGGTCGGCGGCACCCTGGTTTTCCTGCTGACCAGCTGCGGCGCGCTGGGCATCTTCGCCCTGCGCAACAGCGAGGCCCAGGTGATCCTGCGCCGCGGCAGCCTGGCACTGGTCAGCGGCTTGCTGCTGACCCTGATCGGCGTGGACGGCGGCCTGGCCTGGCTGTTCTTCCTCGGCACCGCGGTCGCCGGCCTGGGCTTTGGTGGCGGGTTTCTCGGCGCCCTGCGCTCGGTCGTACCGCTGGCCCATGCTCACGAACGCGGCGGGCTGATGGCCGGGTTCTATGTGCTGAGTTACCTGGCCTTCAGCCTGCCCGCAGTGGCCGCTGGCATCGCCACCCAGCATGTCGGGCTGGTCGTGACCACCAATGCCTATGCCTGTGTGCTGCTGCTGGCGGCGGCCATGGTGCTTTTGTCGGGCAGTCGCAGCGATCGGTCGCCTGCAGCGTCGGTCGGCTGAGCGTCACGGCAACGCTCAGCGCTGCAGCAGCGTCGCCTGCCGTGGGTTGTAGAACGTCGTGTCGGCGGGAATGTCGCGGGTGACCAGTGACATCGCACCAATCACCACGTTGTCGCCGATGCGCAGGCGGTCGGCGATGATGCAGCTGTTGGCGCCCAGGCTGACGTTATCGCCGATCTCCAGCGCGTAGTGCTCCAGCCCCAAGGTCTTGATGCCGATGGTGCAGTTCTGGCGAATGAAGAAATTGCGCCCGATCCGTACATGCCGGGTAATGACAACGCCTGGCAGATGGGCGATGCGCAACCCCGGCGCAATCTGCGCGCCGATGTCGATGTCCACGGCATACTTCAGGTTGAGTCGCTGCTGCATGCCCCGGGCATAGCGGCGCGCCAGCCCTCCCTTGCCATCCAGGTACTGCGCCAGACGGTAGCAAAACAGGAAGCGCAGCTTGTTATCCCTGCGCGACCGACGCAGGACATTACTCAGCAAACTGATCCACCGTCCCGGCTTCTTCTTATTGGAAACTTCCAGTCGCCAGCACTCGAGCAGATGTTCGAAGGTCAATGCCGGTTTCCCCCTGCGCTATCAAAAGCTCCAG
Organism: Pseudomonas sp. RW3S2; assembly: GCF_014268955.1. Taxonomy (NCBI): domain Bacteria; kingdom Pseudomonadati; phylum Pseudomonadota; class Gammaproteobacteria; order Pseudomonadales; family Pseudomonadaceae; genus Pseudomonas; species Pseudomonas sp. RW3S2. Next base: position 73,985 of record NZ_JABWRM010000005.1, read on the forward strand.
CGTAACAAGGTTTTCCAGAAATACTTCAGCGGCGAACGCAGGTGACGCGCCCAGTTCTGCTGCCACTGCGCATCCTCATGCCGGGCGACACGCGCATCCTGGGAGGCGGCGGTGCTGATGCGGCGGAACAGCATCGGGTAGGCGCAGTGCTGCTTGACCCGTCGCTTGAACAGGCTGTCCAGTGTCCTGCCGTCGTAGGGTGCGGCCACCAGCACTCGACAGCCTTCCTGGGAAAGAATGTAGGCATGCGGCGCACTGACTCGGCCACGGGCGATGAACGGAAACCAGGTCAGCCAGGTGCGGCCCATGGTGTAGCCCAGGTGCAGGCTCTCGAACGGGCGGGTGGCGATGAAGCGGTTGATCCAGTTGATCGACGCGGCGCACCAGTCGTAGGCCTTGGCATCGTCCTCGAAAATCAGGATGCGTTGCCAGCCCTGCTCCAGGGCCATCAGCGCCAACGCGCGATGGGACTCGTAGTGGGCCCGGATCGGGTTGACGTCCTTGTCCCTCAGGTGGAAGACCAGCGGATTGCCAATCCTGCTGCCCACTTCTCGCATGAAACGCTCGCGGCTGTCTTGCCGATCGCGCAAGGAAACACAGAACGCCGCATCGACGTCGAACTTGAACAGGCTGGACACGTGGCACCTACCGCTAGGCAGAGAGGATTTCTGGCGCCAATTCCATAGCGCGAATGATTATCAAATACCAAGTGGCGCATCATAATACGCGCCCGCTCTGAGACAGAAGTGAAATCGATTAAATCATTTTGCCATCATCGTGCGAACGGCTCACCTTGCCGCCCGAGCCCAGGTCTGGCTAGGCTAGCGCACCCATTGCAGAGATTTGTCATGCCGGACTCCCGTGCCATCGCCCTCGACGAAATCGATCGCCAGCTCATCGCCCTGCTGCAGATCAACGCCCGCGAAAGCGTCGCCACTCTCGCACGCCATCTGGGCATCGCCCGCACCACCGTCACCTCTCGGCTGACGCGCCTGGAGAAGCACAAGGTGATCACCGGCTACGGCGTGCGCCTGGGCCAGCGCCTGGCCGGGGGTGGTCTGCAGGCCTATGTCGGCATCACGGTGCAGCCACGCTCAGGACGCGAGGTGGTGCGCCGCCTGTCGGCAATGGGGCAGGTACAGCAACTGTGTGCGGTGAGTGGCGAGTTCGACTACGTCGCCTGGCTGCTCAGCGACTCACCGGAACAGCTGGACCAGCTGCTCGACCAGATCGGCAGCCTGGAGGGCGTGGAAAAGACCACCACCTCGATCATCCTGAGCAGCAAGGTGGATCGCGGGCAGCCTGGATAGAGGTATCGCCACAATGCAAACTCTTATCGTCATATCGACATAATCCCCTGCAGATCGACGCCACTATTGCTCTTAATTACGAGCGCCCCGCTTCATAAAATGACCACCAGGCATTTCCTATACTCAGGCTCCGCCCTCAGCGCAGCCGCTCTGGCAAGGTCATCAGATGAACAAGAAAAACCGCCACCCCGTCGACGGCAAACCGCCGGTCACCATCTTCGGCCCTGATTTTCCCTTCGCCTTCGACGACTGGCTGGAGCATCCCGCAGGCCTTGGCAGCATCCCCCCTGAACGGCATGGCGAAGAAGTGGCGATCGTCGGTGCCGGTATCGCCGGGCTGGTGGCGGCCTACGAACTGATGAAGCTGGGCCTCAAGCCGGTCGTCTACGAAGCCTCGAAGCTCGGCGGGCGCCTGCGCTCGCAGGCCTTCAACGGCACCGACGGTATCGTCGCCGAACTGGGCGGCATGCGCTTCCCGGTGTCGTCCACCGCCTTCTACCACTATGTCGACAAGCTCGGCCTGGAAACGAAACCCTTTCCCAACCCGCTGACCCCGGCCTCGGGCAGCACGGTGATCGACCTCGAAGGCCAGACCTACTACGCCGAGAACGCCGCCGACCTGCCGGCGCTGTTCCATGAGGTGGCCGAAGCCTGGGCCGACGCGCTGGAAGACGGCGCACGCTTCGGCGAGATCCAGCAAGCCATCCGCGAGCGCGACGTGCCACGCCTGAAAGCTCTGTGGGACACCCTGGTGCCGCTGTGGGACGACCGCACCTTCTACGATTTCGTCGCCACCTCCAAAGCCTTCGCCAAGCTGAGCTTCCAACACCGGGAAGTGTTCGGCCAGGTCGGTTTCGGCACCGGCGGCTGGGATTCGGACTTCCCCAACTCGATGCTGGAAATCTTCCGTGTGGTCATGACCAACTGCGACGATCACCAGCACTTGGTGGTCGGAGGCGTGGAGCAAGTGCCGCAGGGCATCTGGCGGCATGTGCCGGACAGCACTGCGCATTGGCCGGCCGGCACCAGCCTCAGCTCACTGCATGGCGGCGCGCCGCGGGCGGGGGTCAAGCGCATCGCCCGCGCCAGCGATGGCCGTCTGGCGGTTACCGACAACTATGGCGACACCCGCCACTACGCCGCCGTGCTCACCACCTGCCAGAGCTGGCTGCTGACCACCCAGATCGACTGCGAAGAGTCGCTGTTCTCGCAGAAGATGTGGATGGCCCTGGACCGCACCCGCTACATGCAGTCCTCGAAGACCTTCGTCATGGTCGACCGCCCGTTCTGGAAGGACAAGGACCCGCAGACCGGCCGCGACCTGCTGAGCATGACCCTCACCGATCGCCTGACCCGCGGCACCTACCTGTTCGACAACGGTGACGACAAGCCGGGAGTGATCTGCCTGTCGTACGCATGGATGAGCGATGCGCTGAAGATGCTGCCGCACCCCACCGAGAAACGCGTGCAGCTGGCCCTGGATGCGCTGAAGAAGATCTACCCGAAAACCGACATCGCCGGGCACATCATCGGCGACCCGATCACCATCTCCTGGGAAGCCGACCCCTATTTCCTCGGCGCCTTCAAAGGCGCGCTGCCAGGTCACTACCGCTACAACCAGCGCATGTACGCGCACTTCATGCAACAGGACCTGCCCCCCGAGCAGCGCGGCATCTTCATTGCTGGCGACGACGTGTCCTGGACCCCGGCCTGGGTCGAAGGCGCGGTGCAGACGTCGCTGAATGCGGTGTGGGGTATCATGAACCACTTCGGCGGCAAGACCCACGCGGACAATCCCGGGCCGGGCGACGTGTTCCACGAGATCGGCCCGATCGCCCTGCCTGACTGACACGAGGAGGCGCCCATGCGCATCGCCCTGTTCCAGGGCACGCCCAGGCCACTGGACGTGCCCGGCAATCTCGAACGCCTGCAGCAGCAGGCGCAACTGGCCGCAGCGCGTGGCGCGCAACTGCTGGTGTGCCCGGAGATGTACCTCAGCGGCTATAACATCGGCGCCGACGCGGTGCAGCGCCTGGCCGAACCCGAAGACGGACCGTCGGCCATGGCGGTGGTGGAGATTGCCCAGGCGCAGCGCATCGCCATCGTCTATGGCTACCCGGAGCTGGCCGAGGACGGCTCGATTCACAACAGCGTGCAACTGATCGACGCCCACGGCCGCAGCCTGTGCAACTACCGCAAGACCCACCTGTACGGCGAGCTGGACCGCTCGATGTTCAGCCCCGGTGCCAACCATTTTCCGGTGGTCGAGCTCGATGGCTGGAAGCTGGGGCTGCTGATCTGCTACGACATCGAGTTCCCCGAGAACGCCCGGCGCCTGGCACTCGAAGGCGCCGAGCTGATCCTGGTGCCGACCGCGAACATGACGCCCTACGACTTCGTCTGCCAGGTGACGGTGCGCTCGCGGGCGCAGGAGAACCAGTGCTATCTGGTATACGCCAACTACTGCGGGTCTGAAGGTGAAATCCAGTATTGCGGGCAGAGCAGCATCATCGGCCCGGACGGCAGCCTGCTGGCCATGGCCGGACGCGAGGAATGCCAGTTGCTGGCCGACCTTGAGCGTGAGCGGGTGGTGAAGGGGCGCGAGGCGTTTCCGTATCTTGCCGACCTGCGGCGGGATCTTCACCGCGCACAGGATTGACGCCGACGGGCAAGGAGCGGCTTCACTGGCGAAATGGGCACCGTGGCAGATGGCACCGGCCGGGCCAGCGCAAATGCGCTAGCATCCCTCCATGACCGACGCTATCAACACACTCACCCTGCCCAACGGCCTGCGCCTGACCCTGCGCCACGCCCCGCGCCTCAAGCGCGCCGCCGCAGCCTTGAGGGTACATGCCGGCAGCCATGACGCCCCGCCAAGGTGGCCGGGCATTGCGCATTTCCTCGAGCACCTGTTGTTCCTCGGCACCGCGCGCTTCCCGCTGGAAGATGGCCTGATGCGCCATGTCCAGGCGTTCGGCGGCCAGGTCAATGCCAGTACCCGCGAACGCACCACCGACTTCTTCTTCGAAGTGCCTCCGGCGGCCCTGGGGTCTGCGCTGGAGCGCCTGTGCCAGATGCTCGCCGAGCCGGACCTGAGCCTTGCACGCCAGCACCGCGAGCGTGAAGTGATCCATGCCGAGTTCATCGCCTGGTCACGCAATACCGAGGCGCAGCGCCAGTTCAGGCTGCTGCAATGCGTATCGCCACACCATCCCCTGAGCGGGTTCCACGCAGGCAACCGGTACAGCCTGGCGCTGCAGGACCCTGCTTTCCAGGGCGCGCTGGGCGACTTCCATGCCCGCTTCTATCGCGGTGGGCAGATCCATCTGAGCCTTTGCGGCCCGCAATCGCTGATGCAGCTCGAAGCCCTGGGCCGACAATTCGGTGGCCTGTTCAGCATGGGCGCAATGCAGGCGCAAACGCCTCCCGTCCCTCTGCTCGATACCCCCTTGATCGAGCCTGAAGCCTCCACTGGCTGTCTTGACCTGCTGTTCGCCCATGAGCACCTTCCTCCAGGCGCCGAGCAGGCCCTCGACCTGCTGCAGGCCTGCCTGAGCGACAGCCGCCCGGGTGGCTGGCTCGATGTCCTGCGTCAACGCGGCTGGCTACAGGAGGTTCACAGCGACTCGCTGTACGCCTTTGCCGGTCAATTGCTCTGGCACATTCGCCTGCAACTGCAACCTGACGCCCCGCCAGCCGAGGTCCGCGCACTGCTGCACGGCTGGCTCGGCGCGTTGCGCCGCTCGGACACGGCAGCGCTCAACAGCGAATTCGAGCGCCTGCAACACAGCCGCAAGCAAGCAGCCAGCGCACTCGAGCTCGCCCGCCGGGACAGTGCCGGGCGCCCGTTCGAAGCACTGGATGCCCGGGCGCTGGAAGCCTTCCAGGCATTACTCGATGATCTGCCGAACGGCGATCAGGGCCAATGGCAGCAACCGCGCGAGGAGCCTCTGCTGATGGCCGACCTCCCTGTTGGCGGCGCGGCGCTGCCGAAGGACCTGACCGTCAGCGAGGTGCTGCCGGTCGAGCGAGGCTTCGCAACGCTCTATCTACGCTGGCAGATCGCCTCGCCGCTGCGCGAGCGCTTTCATGCGGTGCTGTCACAGGCGTTGCAACCACTGCTCGAACGCGCCCGCCGCGCCTCGCTGCAGCTGGACTTCACCCTCGTTGGTGAACACTGGCAACTGCGCTGTGCAGGCATGCCAGGCGCGGTGATCCGCACCCTCGAGCTGGCCCTGGAACACCTGCGCCATCCTCCACCACACTTGTTGCGCACACCTGCGCCCGCCGAACCGCCGCACATCCCGATCAGGGCACTGCTCAAGGTGCTGCCCGATCACCTGCGCCCGGCAGCCGTACAGCCACAACCAGCCTGCTTGCTGGATCTGGCGGTGCTTGAGCAGATCTGGGCCAGCGCCCCTCGACACGGGCTCGCCATCGGCTTCGATGGCGCGGCGCAAGCAGCACTCGGCGCGGTGCTGGCAGGTGCACCGGGGGTGCAGGGAACGCCCCCGCCGGCCTCTCTGTTGTTACCGAACCGGCGCTGGGTGCAGCACTCCACGGGCGGCAGTGAGCATGCATTGCTGCTGTTCTGCCCGCTTCCTGCCCACGATGAAGGCGCAGGTCGGGTACTGGCGCAAGCGCTGCAAGGCCCGGTGTACCAACGCCTGCGGATCGAACTGCAACTGGGCTATGCCGTGTTCAGCGCCTTTCGTCTGATAGAAGGCCAGGGCGGCCTGCTGTTCGGCGTGCAATCGCCACAGGCCACGCCCGGCAAGATTCTCGAGCACCTGCTGAGCCTGCTGGCCGACGGCGTCACGTTCGATCCCACCGCCCGGCAGGCCCTGGCCGCGCAGTTCGAGGAGCCGGCGATGGCCAATGGCGAAGTCGCCGAATGGGCCTGGCAGACATATCTGGCTACAGAGCCGACAGACCTTGCCCGGCTGCGCAGGTCTATTCTCAGGACAGACCAGCCAATACTGGACCATTTGCTGAAACGCCTTCTGGACGCCGACCACGGCTGGCTGTGCCTGGCCACCAGCGCTGCGCCGGATGCGCGCTTCGAGTAAATACCCCCTGTCCGAGGCGAGGATTGTTACCTGTACTGCAAGGGCGCTTTTCGAAGAATTAACCTTTCGGTACAAATTTTTCTTGTAAGATAGCGCAATCTCAGCCAATGGAACCTCCTGACTCAGGCGGCACCAAAGTAGATAGCTGACATCCACCCACACCATCCGGAAGGAGTTCGACCATGACCACCTGGACCAAACCCGCTTACACCGACCTGCGCATCGGCTTCGAAGTCACCATGTACTTCGCCAGCCGCTAAGCAGCGCTGCAGTGCAACGCCTCGGCCCGCCGGGGCGTTTTCGTTTCATGGACCCGCGGCAAGAGAGTAGCCATGTTCATCCAGATTCTCGGTTCCGCCGCCGGTGGCGGTTTCCCGCAGTGGAACTGCAACTGCGTCAACTGCAAGGGCTTTCGCGATGGCAGCCTGCGCGCGACGGCACGCACCCAGTCGTCCATTGCCCTGTCCGACGACGGTGAGCACTGGATCCTGTGCAATGCCTCGCCCGATATCCGCGCCCAGCTACAGGCCTTTGCGCCGATGCAGCCGGCACGCGCCCTGCGCGACACCGGCATCGACGCGATCGTCCTGCTCGACAGCCAGATAGACCACACCACCGGCCTGCTTAGCCTGCGCGAAGGCTGCCCGCACCAGGTCTGGTGCACCGACATGGTCCACCAGGACCTGAGCACCGGCTTCCCGCTGTTCACCATGCTCAGTCACTGGAACGGTGGCCTGCAGTGGAACCGCATCGAGCTGCAAGGCAGCTTCGTCATCCCCGCCTGCCCGAACCTGCGATTCACCCCCTTCCCCCTGCGCAGCGCAGCGCCGCCCTACTCGCCGCACCGTTTCGACCCGCACCCGGGCGACAACCTTGGCCTGCTGGTCGAGGACCTGCGTACTGGCGGCAAGCTGTTCTACGCACCGGGGCTGGGTCAGGTCGACGACAAGCTGCTGCAGATGATGCATGGCGCCGACTGCCTGCTGGTCGACGGCACCCTGTGGGAAGACGATGAAATGCAGCGCCGCGGCGTCGGCACCCGCACCGGCCGCGAGATGGGTCACCTGGCCCAGAACGGCCCCGGTGGCATGCTGGAGGTGCTCGACGCCTTCCCACGCCAGCGCAAGGTGCTTATCCACATCAACAACACCAACCCGATCCTCGACGAAGACTCCCCGGAGCGCGCCGAAGTCCAGCGCCGTGGCGTGGAAGTCGCCTACGATGGCATGAGCATCGAGTTGTAAGGAGGCCTGATGAGCGACGCACTGCCGATGTCCCCTGCCGAGTTCGAGCAGGCCCTGCGCGCCAAGGGCGCCTACTACCACATCCATCACCCCTACCATGTGGCGATGTACCAGGGCCGCGCCACCCGCGAGCAGATCCAGGGCTGGGTGGCCAACCGCTTCTACTACCAAGTGAACATCCCCATGAAGGATGCCGCGATCCTGGCCAATTGCCCGGACCGCGAAGTACGCCGCGAGTGGATCCAGCGCCTGCTCGACCACGACGGCGCCCCGGGCGAGGACGGCGGCATCGAGGCCTGGCTGCGCCTCGGCCAGGCGGTGGGCCTGGACCCGGACCAACTGCGCTCGCAGGAACTGGTGCTGCCCGGCGTGCGCTTCGCCGTCGACGCCTATGTCAACTTCGCCCGCCGCGCCTCCTGGCAAGAAGCGGCCAGCAGCTCGCTGACCGAGCTGTTCGCCCCGCAGATCCACCAGTCGCGCCTGGACAGCTGGCCGCAGCACTACCCCTGGATCGACCCGGCCGGCTACGAGTACTTCCGAACCCGCCTGGGCCAGGCCCGACGCGATGTAGAGCACGGCCTGGCGATCACCCTGCAGCACTACACCACGCGCGAAGGGCAGGAGCGTATGCTGGAAATCCTGCAGTTCAAGCTGGATATCCTCTGGAGCATGCTCGATGCCATGAGCATGGCCTATGAACTGAACCGCCCGCCCTATCACAGCGTCACAAGCGAACGGGTCTGGCACAAGGGGATCGCACTATGAGTCTCGACCGCACACTGGTGCCGAAGTGGCGCACCGGCTACCGCTTCCAGTACGAACCCGCGCAGAAGGGTCACGTACTGCTGTACCCCGAAGGCATGATCAAGCTCAACGACAGTGCCGGCCTGATCGGTGGACTGGTCGACGGCCAACGCGATGTCGCGGCGATCATCGCCGAGCTCGAACAGCAATTCCCCGGTATCCCGGAAGTGGCCGAGGATATCGAGCAGTTCATGGAGGTGGCCCGTGCCGAACACTGGATCACCCTCGCCTGAGGTGCCGGTCGGTCTGCCGTTGTGGCTGCTGGCCGAGCTGACCTACCGTTGCCCGCTGCAGTGCCCGTACTGCTCCAACCCGCTGGACTTCGCCGCCCAGGGCAAGGAGCTGAGTACCGAGCAGTGGTTCCAGGTGATGGCCCAGGCCCGTGAAATGGGCGCGGCGCAGATCGGTTTTTCCGGCGGCGAGCCACTGGTGCGCCAGGACCTCACCGACCTGATCGGCGAGGCCCGGCGCCTGGGTTACTACACCAACCTGATCACCTCCGGGATCGGCCTCACCGAGCAGAAGATCGCGGCCTTCAAGCAGGCCGGCCTGGACCATATCCAGATCAGCTTCCAGGCCAGCGACGAACAGGTGAACAACCTGCTGGCCGGTTCGAAGAAAGCCTTCGCACAGAAGCTGGAAATGGCGCGCGCGGTGAAGGCCCACGGTTATCCGATGGTGCTGAACTTCGTCACCCACCGGCACAACATCGACCGCATCGACCGCATCATCGAGCTGTGCATCGCTCTCGAGGCCGACTTCGTCGAACTTGCCACCTGCCAGTTCTATGGCTGGGCGCACCTCAATCGCCTGGGCTTGCTGCCGACCCGCGAGCAGCTCGAGCGTGCCGAGCGCATCACCAACCAGTACCGCGATCGTCTGAAAGCCGACGGCAACCCGTGCAAGCTGATCTTCGTCACGCCCGACTACTACGAAGAACGCCCCAAGGCCTGCATGAACGGCTGGGGCAGCCTGTTCCTGACCATCACCCCCGACGGCACCGCCCTGCCCTGTCATGGCGCGCGCCAGTTGCCGGTGCAGTTTCCCAACGTGCGCGACCATGACCTGCGGCATATCTGGTACGACTCGTTCGGCTTCAATCGCTTTCGCGGTTATGACTGGATGCCCGAACCCTGCCGTTCGTGCGACGAGAAGGAAAAGGATTTTGGCGGCTGCCGCTGCCAGGCCTTCATGCTCACCGGCGATGCCAGCAAGGCCGACCCGGTGTGCGCCAAGTCGCCGGATCACGGCATCATTCTCAAGGCCCGCGAGGAGGCGCAGACCGCCCAGATGAACATCGAACAGATGACCTTCCGCAACGAGCGCAACTCCCGTGTCATCGCCCGCGGCTGAGTTCAGCGCCACCCAGGCAGTGGCCGCCGGCACCGACTTCGCCGAACTCAAGGTCGGCGACCAGGGGCTGTTCTGGAACGAATTCCGCCCCGCCGATGGCGCCTGCCGTATCTGGCACTGGCGCCAGCAGCAGGCCCATTGCCTGACACCGGATGGTTTCAGCGCGCGCAGCCGAGTCTATGAATACGGCGGCGGCAGCTTTTGCCTGAGCCCGGATGCCGTGCTCTTCGTCAACGAGAAAGACCAACAGGTCTATAGCCAGGCGCTGGACGGCTCGCAGCCACAGGCGCTGACCGCAGCACCTGACTGTCGCTATGGCGACCTGCAGTGGCATGAGGGCCAGGTACTGGCGGTCGAAGAGCATCATGCCGAGCGCGTCGAGCATCGGCTGGTGGCGCTGGCCGCCGGAACGCGCCAGGTGCTGGCCGAGGGCGCCGACTTCTACGCCTCGCCCACCTTGAGCGCGGATGGCCAACGCCTGGCATGGATCGAGTGGGATCGCCCGGCACAGCCCTGGACGGTCACCCGCCTGATGCTCCGCGAACTACAAGGCGATGGGCTCTGGGGGGCGGCACAATGTGTGGCCGGCCAGGACGAGTCCCTGCAGCAACCACGCTTCGACGCTGACGGCAGGCTGTACTGCCTGTCCGATCGCAACGGTTTCTGGCAACCCTGGGGCGAGGTCGGCGGTCGTTGGCAGGCGCTGCCCGCCGAGGCCGCCGACCACGCTGCCGCGCCCTGGCAGCTGGGCGCATGCACCTGGCTACCCTTGGGGCCGCAGCGCTACCTCGCCACCCGCTTCGAAAACGGGTTCGGGACCTTGGCGATACACGGCGAAGACAACCGTATGCAGGCCTTCGCCAAGGACTACACACGGTTTCGCAGCCTGGCGATGGACGCGCAATACCTCTACGCCATCGCAGCTTCCCCCACACGCCCGCCTGCAATCCTCGCCATCGAACGCGACGGCCAGCGCAGCCGGGTCCTGGCGGGAGGCAGCCAGGTGCTGCCGGACACGCGCATCAGTTGCCCGCTACCCATCAGCTACCCCAGTGGCGAGGCCCTGGCCCATGGTTTCTTCTACCCAGCCATGGACAGCCAGCACAAACCCCCACTGGTGGTGTTCATCCACGGAGGCCCGACCTCGGCCTGCTATCCGGTGCTCGACGCACGCATCCAGTACTGGACCCAGCGCGGTTTCGCCGTCGCCGACCTCAACTACCGGGGCAGCAGCGGCTATGGCCGCGCCTATCGCCAGGCATTGCACCTGCGCTGGGGCGAGATCGACGTGCAGGACGCATGCGCCGCCGTTGTATTTCTCGCCGGGCAAGGTTTGATCGACCCGGACAAGGCGTTCATTCGCGGCGGCAGTGCCGGCGGCTACACCACGCTATGCGCCTTGGCCTTCCACGACGTATTCCGCGCGGGCGCCAGCCTTTATGGCGTCAGCGACCCCATCGCGTTGGGCAAGGCGACTCACAAGTTCGAAGGCGATTACCTGGAGTGGCTGATCGGCGACCCGCAGCAAGATGCCGAGCGCTACCGGCAGCGCACGCCGCTACTGCATGCTGAGCGGATCAAGGCGCCGGTGATCTTCTTCCAGGGCGAACTGGATGCCGTAGTAGTGCCGGAACAGACCCGCAGCATGCTGGAAGCACTGAAAGCCAATGGCATCAAGGCCGTGGGGCATTTCTATGCCGAAGAGCGTCATGGTTTTCGCAAGGCACAGAACCTTGCCCATGCGCTGGAGGAGGAATGGCGATTCTATTGCCAGGTGCTGGAGCGCTGAGGGGGCCGCGCACGGCCCCACCATGGCCTAGCGTTTGGCGATGATGTACACCGCATGCACGATCCCTGGAATGTAGCCCAGCAGGGTCAGCAGGATGTTCAACCAGAACGCGCCGCCGAAGCCAACCTGCAGGAACACGCCCAAAGGCGGCAGAAGAATAGCGATGATGATACGAATGAAGTCCATGTGATGCTCTCCTGGAGGGTTCTCAACACAGACTAGTGCGCTTCGTCAGAGGTTCCACACTGATATCACGCTCAAAAAAAACGCCCCGGGCCAAATACAGCTGGCCAAGGGCGATGCGCAGGAACGCGAGACGGTTCTTTGAAATTCGGTGGTCAGGCCGTCGCTTCGCGGCGAACCTGTTGGCGGGAATGCACACGGGCGAAGGCGCGGGACAGCCGCAGCAGCATCTCGTCGATATTGCCCCGGCTCACGGTCAGCGCTGGCGAGAAGCGCACCACATCCGCTTGCGCGGCATTGAGCAGCAGGCCTTCTTGCAGTGCTGCCTCGACCAGTTCCTGAGCCAGCGCTTCACGCAGCTGCAACGCCCATAACAGCCCCAGGCCCCGCACCTCGCCCTGCCCGTAGCGCCCCGCCAGACGGCTGAGACCCTCGCGCAGGTGTCGGCCGCTGTCCTGCACCTTCTCGAGAAAACCCGGCGCCAGCACGGTATCCAGCACAGCCAGGCCCGCCGCGCTCATCAGGGCGTTGCCGTGGTGGCTGCCCTCGAGCTCGCCCGGCGCGGCGCAGCAGGCCGTACCGCGGGCCAGCAGGGCCGCCAGCGGCACCCCGCCGCCCAGGCCCTTGCCCAAGGTGAGGATGTCGGCCCGCACGCCGTAGGTCTGTTCGGCCAGCAGCGCGCCACAACGGCCGATACCGGTCTGCACTTCGTCGAGAATCAACAGGATGCCCAGCTCGCGGCAAAGCTTTTCGACACCCTGCAGGTATTCACGTGTTGCCGGAATCACGCCGGCCTCGCCCTGGATCGGCTCGAGCATGATCGCCACGGTGCGCGAGTCGACCTCGGCATGCAGGGCGGCCAGGTCGTTGAACGGCACCTTGCTGAAACCGGGCAATCCCGGTTCGCAGCGGTTGCACGGCAGCGGGTCGGACGCCGACAGCGCGCCAAGGCTGCGGCCATGGCAGGCCTGGCTGGCCGTGATGATGTGATAGGCACCGCCGCGATGCAGCTGGCCCCATTTGCGCGCAAGCTTGATTGCGCCCTCGCAAGCCTCGGCGCCACTGTTGAGCAGGTACGCCTGGTCGCTGCCGGTGCTTTGGCACAAGCGCCCGGCCAACGCCAGCAGCGCCGAGCTGTGAAAGCCCGCGCCCGGATTGATCAGGGCCTGGGCCTGGCTGCCGAGGGCCCTGGCCAGCACTTCCGGGCTGTGCCCGAGGCTGTTGACCGCGCAGCCCTGGGTGAAGTCCAGGTACGCATGCCCTTGGTCGTCCCACAACCACGAACCCTGGCCACGCACGAACACCTGAGGTGCGCGCTTGCGGCCAGGCATCAGCCACTCGCGGGACAGTTGCGATGGCGCCGCCTCCTGCGTCGTGCTCTGCACGGGCCCGGCAACGGCCGCAGCCGAACGACGCAGCTTGAACAGGTTCATGATGACTCCAGGGCAATCACGGGGACGGCAAGGCGCCCCGGTCTTCGCCTGGGGTCGGATATTTTGCCTTGCCTATCAAAAGTGTTTCTCATCCGGGGTAACAATGAACCGGGCTGATCGCTTCAGCCCTCCGGAATACGGCGATAGACTAGGCGTACCGGCGCTTCGCGGCCATTTCGTTTTTCCAGCTTTTTCGATAAGTATTTCTTATGGATTTTCGCCAACTGCGTTATTTCGTCGCGGTCTATGAAGAAGGCCATGTGGGCCGGGCTGCCGAGCGCCTGTCACTGTCGCAACCGGCACTGTCGCAACAGATCCGCCAGCTTGAGCACAGCCTTGACCTGAACCTGTTCGAACGCAGCAACAAGCGCTTGCTGCCAACCCTCGCCGCGCACACCCTCTACAACCATGCGCTGCCCCTGCTCGACGGGCTGCAGCGCGCCCAGGAAGCCATGCAGGGGTTCAAGGGCCAGTCCTTGCGCACCCTGGCCATCGGCGTGCTGCAGACCGTACGCCCGAGCCTGGTGCCGCGGCTGCTGGAGAAACTGCGCAAGGCCCAGCCACACCTGATCGTGCAGATCTACGAGTTGTCGGGGCTGGAAATCGAGCGGCGGCTGCTCAACGGCAGCCTGGATATCGGTATCAGCTACCTGCCGCCACGTCAGCCAGGGCTGCATGGGCTGTTGTTGTACGAAGATGAACTGCAGCTTGTCATCCCCAATACGCATCCACTGAAAGACTTCAAGAAGGTCTCGATCAGACAAGCCGCCGAATTACCGCTGCTGATGCTGGGGGAGGAATTCCAGATCCGGCAGATCTGGAAGGCGCAACTGGCCAATCTCGGGCGCAGGCCGCAGGTGCAGGCAGAGATGAACAACATGGGCGGGATTCTCGACAGCCTGGCCAATACCGCCCTGGCGACCATCCTTCCGGGGCGTGCCAAGGAAGCGGCCGAAGACGATCAGGCACTGCTGTGGAAACCCCTGAGCGAGCCACGGGTTCCGCTCAAGGTGGGCCTGGTATTTCGCGATGCCCAACGCCAGCAGGCGTCGGTGGAATTGCTGCGCACCCTGCTGGAGGAGGAGAGCGATGCTCGCCAGGTGGGCGTCCCGGCGCTGGACGGCCGCAACGGGTAAAAACGCCAGAAAAAGAAAACCCCGCCGAGGCGGGGTTCTCCAGACTGTTTCCCTGACATCCTTATCGTCCCACCATCCTGGCGGGAAATCCTACGTGTCCCTGTTCTGTCCTTTGCGCTTCCTGCGCTCCGTCCATGTAAGAAAGATTAACCGTGGATCCAATCTTAGGAAAGAGGAGAAAAGTCACCACGTGATGTAGGAAAAAGCTTACAAAGCCGAGGTTTTCAGAACGTCCTGTTCGCACGCGTAAACCCCGGCCCTCGATCAGAATTGCGCGGCATCCAGCAAGTACAACGACTCGCTGCCCGCCTTCACCGAAGCCACCAACGAATCCAGCCTTGGCAGCAGGCGGGCGAAGTAGAAGCGCGCCGTCCCAAGCTTCGCGCCATAGAAGGCCTCGTCGCCCTCACCTACCTGCGCAGCACGGGCCATCAGTGCCCACATGTAGCCATAGGCCACGTAGCCGAACGCATGCAGGTACTCGACCGAGGCGGCACCAATTTCGTTGGGGTTGCCTTTGGCCCGCTCCAGCACCCATTCGGTCAAGCCGTCGAGCTGATCCAGCGCAGTACCCAGCGGCTGGCTGAACTCGACGTCGGTGGTGCGGATGAACTCGCGGATCTCGTCCGCGAACAGACGGTAGTAAGCGCCGCCGCTGGCCACCACCTTGCGCCCCATCAGGTCCAGGGCCTGGATGCCGTTGGTGCCTTCGTAGATCTGCGTGATGCGCACATCGCGCACCAACTGCTCCTGGCCCCATTCGCGGATGTAGCCGTGTCCACCGAACACCTGCTGGCCATGTACGGTGCACTCCAGGCCGAGGTCGGTGAGGAAGGCCTTGGCCACCGGCGTCAGCAAGGCCACCAGTTCCTCGCTGCGTTTGCGGGTGGCGGCGTCTTCGCTGAACTTGGCGCTGTCCAGTTGCATCGCGACATAGGTGGAAAACGCCCGACCGCCTTCGGTCAGCGCTTTCATGGTAAGCAGCATGCGACGCACGTCGGGGTGGACGATGATCGGGTCGGCGACCTTGTCCTTGGCTTGCGGGCCCGTCGGCGCACGGCTCTGCAAGCGGTCGCGGGCGTATTCGACGGCATTCTGGTAGGAGCGCTCGGCCGACGCCAGGCCCTGGATACCGACACCCAGGCGCTCGTAGTTCATCATGGTGAACATCGCCGCCAGGCCTTTGTTCGGCTCACCGACGATATAGCCGACCGCCTCGTCGAAGTTCATCACACAGGTGGCCGAAGCCTGGATGCCCATCTTGTGTTCGATCGAGCCACAGGTGGCCGGGTTGCGCGCACCCAGGCTGCCGTCGTCGTTGACAAGGAACTTGGGCACCAGGAACAGCGAGATGCCTTTCGGACCGGCCGGCGCATCCGGCAGCTTGGCCAGCACCAGGTGGATGATGTTTTCAGTCAGGTCGTGCTCACCACCGGTGATGAAGATCTTGGTGCCGCTGACCTTGTAGCTGCCGTCAGCCTGCGGCTCGGCCTTGGTGCGGATGATGCCCAGGTCGGTGCCGGCATGGGGCTCGGTCAGGCACATGGAGCCGGCCCAGACGCCGGCGTACATGTTCGGCAGATACTTTTCCTTCAACGCTTCGCTGGCGTGGGCGTTGATCGACAGGCAGGCACCTGCGGTGAGCATCGGATACAGCCCGAACGACAGGCTCGAGGCGTTGACCATTTCCTCGACCTGGGCCGAGATGGCCTTGGGCATGCCCATGCCACCAAACAGCGGATCACCACCGACACCGACCCAGCCGCCTTCGGCGTAGGTCTGGTAAGCCTCGATGAATCCGGCCGGGGTGCGGACCGCGCCGTTGTCCCAGTGACAGCCTTCTTCATCAGCGGCGCGGCTCAGCGGCGCGATGCTCTTGCTGGTGACCTTGCCGGCCTCCTCCAGCACGGCCAGGGCGGTCTCGGCATCGACGACGTCCGCCAGGCCCGGCAGTTGAGCCCAGAGTTCGGAAACCTTGAAGACTTCATTGAGTACGAAGCGCATATCGCGCAGGGGCGCTTTATAGTCGGCCATGACAACCTCTCGTTAGCAGAGTCGGGGCGGCCACCAGGGGCCGCGCACTGGGTTGAGGCCAGTGTAACCGAACAACTTTTACGAGACATAGGGTCATCACTCGACCATATAGTCCGATATGGTCACGCCGTGCGAACCGCCCCGCGCCGCGCGGTCTGCCCCGACAGCATCACACAGTTGCGCCCTGCAGCCTTGGCGCTGTAGAGCGCCTGGTCGGCGGACTTGAGCACCTCTTCCGGGTTGCGGTGCTCCGGCAGGCGCTCGGCGACGCCGATACTGATGGTCACCGACACCGTGTTGCCTGCCGACCCTGCCCGTCGCTGGCGCCCGGTGGAATCATCCTGCGGGCGGTTGTTCTGGTCGCGCAACTGGATGGCATAGTTGGCGATCATCTCGCGCACCGCCTCCAGGTGCGGCAGGCATTCTTCGGCAGTCTGGCCGGCGAACACCAGGGCGAACTCCTCACCGCCATAGCGATAGGCACGCCCACCCCCGGTCACCTTGGACAGTCGACTGGCGACCAGGCGCAGCACTTGGTCGCCAACGTCGTGGCCATGGGTGTCGTTGAATTTCTTGAAGTGATCCACGTCGGTCATGGCGATCACATAGTTGCGGCCCAGGCGCTGCATGCGTTCGTTCAGCGCGCGGCGGCCAGGAAGCCCGGTCAGCTCATCGCGAAACGCCATCTGGTAGGCCTCGTGGGAGACCGCTGCGGCGATCATCAGCATCACCTGGCTGCACATGATGTTCAGGGTGAAGGGCAGTATGAACGTCTGCGGCAGCATCCAGAAGATCCCCACCAGGCCGGTGATCTGCGCGGCGTGCAATGGCCGGGGCTCGCGCAGGTACTGCACCACCAGCAGGATGAACACGCCCAGGAACAACGGGTAGGCCAACTGGATCAGGCTCATCCACTGCCCATGCAGCGACGGCCAGCGGATCTCTGCCAGCCACGTCAGCAGCGCCTGTGGGTAACTCTGCTCCAGCGCCAGGGTCACGCTGCCAACCGCGAACAGCACGGCGAAGCGAGCAAGCATGTCCTGGGCCAGGTGGGTGCGCTCCTGCCAGGCGCCGAACAGGCCGAACAGCGCAGGCAGCAACAGGCACACCAGGTGAAACACGACTGCAGCGTCTTCGCGGACCTGGCCGTGATCGCGGTAGTAATCGGTCTGGGTATCGAGCAGGAAGTAGGCGATGTACACCGTAACCATCAGGAACAGTTCGCGCTGGCGGCGATACACCGCACAGTAGGCACCGCCGAGCAGCAGCACCAGGGTAGGCAGCACGTTGAACAGGGACGTGAAGAACACGCTCAGGTCCCTGACGTAGGCCGCCGCAAGCCCCGACAGCAACAGCAGGATCGAAGGCAGGAAGTGGCTGGCGCGAACAGCGGATAGACGAAACAAGGGTAATCTCCGACCCGGCAGATCAATAATGGCATTGTGCCCTTACTTCATCGGCAGCGCACATGAATAGATGAATACAACAAAAGGGTTTAACGGCAGGCGGGTGTCGAGTCTTGAGGTTTTCTCGTTACCGGATGCAACGAGGGCGGGCAAAAAAAAACGCCTGCCGATAATGGCAGGCGTTTTTCCGTACAGCGTCAGGCGTCAGATCGACAGACCGAAGTCTTCTTCTTTCATCGCCATCAGGTTGTTGGCACCCGACAGGATGGCCGCCACATGCGTGCGGGTGCGCGGCAGGATGCGCTGAAAGTAGAAGCGTGCGGTCTGCAGCTTGGCAGTGTAGAACGCCTCTTCAGCAGTACCGGCCGCCAGCTTCTCGGCCGCCAGGCGGGCGATGTCGGCCCAGAAGTACGCCAGGCACGCGTAACCGGAGTACATCAGGTAGTCCACGGACGCGGCACCGACTTCCTCGCGGTCTTTCATGGCGGCCATGCCGATCTTCATGGTCAGCTCGCCCCATTCCTTGTTCAGCGCAGCCAGCGGCTCGACGAACTCCTTGGTGGCTTCGTTACCTTCCTGGCCCTGGCAGAACTTGTGGACGATCTTGGTGAAGCCCTTGAGCGCCTCGCCCTGGGTCATCAGCACCTTGCGGCCGAGCAGGTCGAGGGCCTGGATGCCGGTGGTGCCTTCGTACAGCATCGAGATACGGCTGTCGCGCACGTTCTGCTCCATGCCCCATTCGGCGATGAAACCGTGGCCACCGTAGATCTGCACGCCATGGTTGGCGGCCTCGAAACCGACTTCGGTCATGAACGCCTTGGCGATCGGGGTCAGGAAGGCCAGCAGTGCATCGGCCTTCTTGCGCTCTTCCTCGTCCTGGCTGTACTTGACGATGTCCACCTGTTTGGCGGTGAAGTAGACCATTGCGCGGTTGCCTTCGGCGAAGGCTTTCATGGTCAGCAGCATGCGGCGCACGTCCGGGTGGACGATGATCGGGTCAGCGGCCTTTTCCGGTGCTTTCGGGCCGGTCAGGGAACGCATCTGCAGACGGTCGCGGGCATACTTCAGGCCACCCTGGAAGGCCACTTCGGCGTGAGCCAGGCCTTGCAGTGCAGTGCCCAGGCGCGCGGTGTTCATGAAGGTGAACATGCAGTTCAGGCCTTTGTTGGCCGGGCCGATCAGGTAACCGGTGGCCGCGTCGAAGTTCATCACGCAGGTGGCGTTACCGTGGATGCCCATCTTGTGCTCGAGCGAGCCGCAGCTCACGCCGTTGCGCTCGCCTACACCGCCTTCGGCGTTCGGCAGGAACTTGGGCACGATGAACAGCGAAATGCCCTTGGTGCCGGCCGGAGCATCGGGCAGGCGCGCCAGCACGATGTGGACGATGTTGTCGGCCATGTCGTGCTCGCCGGCCGAGATGAAGATCTTGGTGCCGGATACCTTGTAGCTGCCATCGGCCTGCGGCTCGGCCTTGGTGCGCAGCATGCCCAGGTCGGTGCCGCAGTGCGGCTCGGTCAGGCACATGGTGCCGGTCCATTCGCCGGACACCAGCTTGGTCAGGTAGGTTTCCTGTTGCTCGGGGGTGCCGTGCTCGGAGATGGTGTTCATCGCGCCGTGCGACAGGCCTGGGTACATGCCCCAGGACCAGTTCGACTCGCCGACCATCTCGCTCAGGGTCAGGCCCAGCGACTCTGGCAGGCCCTGGCCGCCGTGCTCGACGTCATGGGCCAGGCTCGGCCAGCCACCTTCGACGAACTGCTTGTAGGCTTCCTTGAAGCCGGTCGGAGTCTTCACGCCCGACTCGCTCCAGGTGCAGCCTTCCAGGTCGCCGACACGGTTCAGCGGGGCCAGCACCTGCTCACAGAACTTGGCACCTTCCTCGAGGATCGCATCGACCATGTCCGGCGTAGCATCCTGGCAACCCGGCAGGCTCTGATAGTGCGCTTCATAGCCGAGCAGCTCGTCACGGACGAAGCGAATATCACGCAAGGGGGCTTTGTATTCAGGCATGGCGATGAACCTCTGGGCTGAGTTCGTTGGGGAGACCGCGGGTACCAACCAGCTCTTGGCGGCTTTCGGTCAAACAGTTGTTTGAAACTTACGTTTAGCTCAGGGCAATGTCAAGAAGGGACGATGGTGCCAATTCGGTCGCGAACGATGGCATTTATGCCAGCGCTTGATTCATCGGCCCAAAGCGCCTGTGGGAGCGGGTTTACCCGCGAATCAACCAGGCCACGCAATGGTGTCTGGATTGTTCGCGGGTAAACCCGCTCCCACAGGTGCTTGGCCGACGGTTATGCAGTCAGGCGTAGGTGTCGATGAACCGACCGAGCATTTCGTCGGACGCTTTGGCGACTTTCACGCCCAGTTCGACTTCATGCTTGCCCAGGGCGAGCTGCACAGTGCTGGTGGCCAGGTCTTGCTGCTGGCTGCGGTCTACGCCACGCAGGCGCTCGGCCTGATAGCTGGTGGACTGGCTGGTGCCTGCGCGCTCGACGCCATTGCTGGCGATCTGGCCGGCGGCCTGGTCGACACGGTTCTGCCCGTTCTGGATGGCGCCGAGGCCTGCGTAGAAAGCAGAGCTGCCGGTGATTTCCATATCAGGACTCCACAAGACTGGGTGAAGGAAGAGGCCTCAATTAAAACAGCCCGGAAAGGAAATTACCCGTTTAAATCCTTAATAGCCCAGTGCCAGCTAATAGAATCAGGGCATTTTTCGTAACCGGATGTTCACCGAGCGATCAGTCAAGCAGGTCCAGATCCAGATGCTCGGCCACCGCCTCGGCTGCGGCAGGTTTCAGCCACGGCACCCGCCCCAGGCATGGCGCCGGCAGACGCTCGGCGAGGCTCGCCAGGTTCTCTTCTAGCCGCGAAGTCCGGGGATCGACGATATTGGCCACCCACCCCGCCAGTTGCAGACCATCGCGGGCGATGGCCTCGGCACTGAGCAGCGCATGGTTGATGCAACCCAGGCGCACCCCCACCACCAGGATCACCGGCAGCTTCAAGGCAATCGCCAGGTCGGACAGGTTGGCATGATCGGACAAGGGCACCCGCCAGCCACCCGCACCCTCGATCAGGGTGAAGTCGGCGCCGTGCGCCAGTACTTGCTGCATGGCGTCACGCAGCGTCGGCACGCTCAGTGCCACACCGGCTTCGCGTGCAGCCACATGTGGGGCGATGGCCGGTTCGAAGGCGAAGGGATTGACCTGCTCATAAGGCAGCTTGATCGAGCTTTCGTCGATCAGCGCCAGCGCATCACTGTTGCGCAGCCCCTTGGGGCTGACCGTGCATCCGGACGCCACAGGTTTGGCAGCCAGTGTGCTGCGCCCAAGGTTACGTGCTGCACGCAGCAGCCCGGCGGCGATGGTGGTCTTGCCGACATCGGTGTCGGTACCGGCGATGAAATAGGCCTGGTTCATGTCACTCCTCTTCGCCTCTGCGCAATACCCCATAGACCACCTGATAGGTGGCAGGCAGGCCTTGGTCATCACGGAACTGCTCATAGGCCTGCAGCAGCCCCTGCATGCGTGCACGCCCGGTCAGGCCCGACGGGCGCCCGGGATTCAGGTTGTGCGCACCCAGCGCCTTGAGTTCGTGGGTCAGGCTGCGCACATCCGGGTAGTGCAGTACGTGGGGCAGGCGCTCCAGCCCGAGCAGGGTCAGGCCGCTGTCGGCGCACAGGCGCTGGTAATCCTCGAAGCGCCGGAACCGATTGACATGCACCATCCCATCCACCGCCTGCCAACTGGCACGCAACTCCTCCAGCGTGCCGACACACAAGCTGCTGAACGCCAGCACCCCACCCGGTCGCAACACGCGCCGGGCTTCGGCCAGCACGCTGGCGAACTGGTCGCACCACTGCACCGCCAGGCTGGAGAACACCAAGTCGAAAGCGTCATCGCGCAGCGGCAGACGCTCGGCATCGCCCGCCACGTGATGATGCGCCCCGCCCTGCTCGCGAGCATGGCCCAACATGCCTTCGGCGATATCCACCGCCACACCGTGGGCAGCCTCGAAGCGGGCGGCCAGGGCCCGGCTGAAATGGCCAGTACCGCTGCCCAGGTCGAGCCAGCGGGTCGGCGTCATCGACGTCGGCAAGCGCGTGAGCAAAGCCTCACCCACCGCGCGCTGCAGGGCGGCAACGCTGTCATAGCTGGCCGCCGCGCGGGAGAACGAGGCCGCCACCTGGCGCTTGTCCGGCAGGGCACCGGGCAGGATCGGACGGGAAAGATCAGTCATCACCACTCTCATGCAAGAAACTCTTGATACCCGCCGCCAGCTCCTGTGGGTACTCCTGCAGGAACGCGTGGGAACTGTCTTCGACCAGGCCGACTTCGACATCCGGCAGCAGCTCGCTGAGCGCCTTGGCCGCATCCGCCGGCACCAGGGCATCGCTGCCGGCGAACAGGTGCAGTTGTGGGCCGCCGTACTGTTCGAGCGCCTGGCGGGTGTCCAGCCTGGCCAGCACTTGCAGGCCGGTGGCCAGGTACAAGGGGTCAGTGTCCGGCACGCCCACGCCAAGCTGGCGCAGCAAGGTGCGGGGTTGCTGCGCGCCCTCGCTGCACAGCGTACGGAATCGCTTGAGGGTGACCTGGGGGTGGCTGCGACAACCATCGAGGAAGGTGCCGAAGGTGTCCTCGGCCATGCCGTGGGGCCAGTCGGGCCGGGCCACGAAACTGGGGTTGCTGGCCAACGTCAGCAAGCCGCAGCAGTGGTCGCCGCGCTTGTGCGCCAGGGCGCTGGCCAGCATGCCGCCCAGCGACCAGCCGCCCAGCCAGACATCCGTCGGCAGCTTGCGGTCGAGGTGATCGACCCAGGCCTGGACGTCATCGTCGGCCAGTTCCGGTAACGGCGCCAGTTCGATCTGCAGGCGTGGATCCTGTGCCCGCAGGCTGGCAGCCAGGGGTTCCAGTGAAGCAGTGCCCAGCCCCCAGCCGGGCAGGAGGATCAGTCGGTTACGCATCGGCGGACTCCAGCTGTGCATGACACTCGGCCAATGCATTCAACAATAGCTGGACCTGCGCTTCGCTGTGCGCGGCGCTCAAGGTTACCCGCAGGCGTGCACCGCCGGCCGGTACGGTTGGCGGGCGGATCGCGGTGACCAGCAAGCCCCGCGCGCGCAGCATCTTCGACAGCGTCAGTGCCCGCGCCGCATCGCCAACCAGGATCGGCTGGATCGCGGTCGGGCTGTCCATCAATGCCAGGCCGATCTGCTGCGCGCCCTGGCGGAACTGGCGGATCAACGCGCCAAGGTGCTCGCGCCGCCAGCGTTCGTCACGCAGCAGTTGCAGGCTTTTCAGCGTTGCGCAGGCCAGTGCCGGCGGCTGACTGGTGGTGTAGATGTAGGGACGGGCGAACTGCACCAGCGCCTCGATCAGGTCATCGCTGCCCGCGACGAACGCGCCGGCAGTACCGCAGGCCTTGCCGAGCGTGCCGATCAGCACCGGCACCTGGTCGATGCCCAACCCGAAGTGCTCGACGATACCGCCACCATTGGCGCCCAACGTGCCGAAACCATGGGCGTCGTCAACCATCAGCCAGGCGCCGTGCGGACGCGCCACTGCAGCCAGGGCGGGCAGGTCGGCAAGATCGCCGTCCATGCTGAACACGCCGTCGGTGACCACCAACGTGTCACCGGTCGCTTTATCCAGGCGGCTCGCCAGGCTGGCCGGATCGTTGTGCAGGTAGCGACTGAAACGGGCGCCGCTGAGCAGTCCGCCGTCGAGCAGGGAGGCATGGTTGAGGCGGTCCTGCAGCACCGTATCGCCCTGCCCCACCAACGCCGTGATAGCACCCAGATTGGCCATGTAGCCGGTGGTGAACAACAACACACGCGGACGCCCGGTCAACTCGGCGATGGCCTCTTCGACCTCGTGGTGCGGCGTACTGTGGCCGACCACCAGGTGCGAGGCACCGCCACCGACGCCCCAGCGCTCGGCACCGTCACGCCAGGCAGCGATCACCTCGGGGTGGCTGGCCAGCCCGAGGTAGTCGTTGCTGCAGAACGCCAACAGGCGTTGCCCATCGACCACCACCTCCGGGCCTTGCGGGCTCTGCAGCAGGGGGCGCTGCCGATACAGGTCCGCGGCGCGCCGTTCGGCCAGGCGTGCCGCCAGATCGAAGGCCATGCTCAGACCGATGCGGCGTTGTAGAACATCTCGCTGCTGCGCTGCTCGACCAGCGCCTGCTCGATGGCCGCCTGGTGCACTTCGTCGGCATGCTCTTCGCGCTCTTCAGGCTTGATCCCGAGGCGGGCGAACAGTTGCATGTCCTTGTCGGCCTGCGGGTTGGCGGTGGTCAGCAGTTTCTCGCCGTAGAAGATCGAGTTGGCACCGGCCATGAAGGCCAGGGCCTGCATCTGCTCGTTCATCTGCTCACGGCCCGCGGACAGGCGTACGTGCGACTTGGGCATAAGGATGCGGGCTACCGCCAGCATGCGGATGAAGTCGAACGGGTCGACATCTTCGGCGTTGGCCAGCGGCGTACCGGCCACCTTCACCAGCATGTTGATCGGCACCGACTCCGGGTGCTCGGGCAGGTTGGCGAGCTGGATCAGCAGGCCTGCGCGGTCGTCCAGCGACTCGCCCATGCCGAGGATGCCGCCGGAGCAGATCTTCATCCCGGCGTCACGCACATAGGCGAGGGTCTGCAGGCGCTCGCTGTAGGTGCGGGTGGTGATGATGCTGGTGTAGAAGTCCGGCGAGGTGTCGAGGTTGTGGTTGTAGTAGTCCAGACCCGCCTGGGCGAGTGCCAGGGTCTGGTCCTGATCGAGCTTGCCGAGGGTCATGCAGGTTTCCAGGCCCAGGGCCTTGACCCCTTTGACCATCTCCAGCACGTAAGGCATATCCTTGGCGGAGGGGTGCTTCCAGGCGGCGCCCATGCAGAAGCGGGTCGAGCCGATGGCCTTGGCCCGGGCAGCCTCTTCCAGCACTTTCTGCACTTCCATCAGCTTCTGTTTTTCCAGCCCGGTGTTGTAGTGGCCGGACTGCGGACAATATTTGCAATCTTCCGGGCAGGCGCCGGTCTTGATCGACAGCAGGGTCGAGACTTGCACGCGGTTTGGGTCGAAGTGCGCGCGGTGCACGGTCTGCGCCTGGAACAACAGGTCGTTGAACGGCTGCTGGAACAGCGCCCTGACCTCGGCCAGGGACCAGTCGTGACGTGTTGTTGCATTTGTGCTGGCGCTCATCGGCGTTTCCTTATCTAGGCTCTGACAGGCGCCGGGACAGGAAAGCCCGCCAGCGCTTCACGGATAGCTCGCATAGTCAGGGAAGGCCCATGCACTGTCAACCAAACATAAAATCACTGGTTTACAAGTGGATAAATATTAAACAATTCTGTTTGCTCTGCGACGAACCTGCGCAACAGGCATATCCCCTGTGCCCGGCCTGCGAGCATGAGCTGCCCTGGCTCGACGAGCATTGCACGCGCTGCGCGCTGCCACTGGCGATGCGGGCGATGACCTGTGGCCAGTGCAGCCGCAGGCCACCGCCTTTCGAGCAGGTGATCGCGCCGTGGCACTACGGGTATCCGTTGGATACTGCAATCAGCCGCTTCAAGCACCGCAGCCAGTGGCCGCTGGGGCGGTTGCTGGCGGATCTGCTGGCGCAGGCCCTGCAGCATCGCTATGACGAGGGCCTGACAAAACCCGACCAGCTGTTGCCCGTGCCACTGGCTGCACGTCGACTGCGCCAACGCGGCTTCAACCAGGCCGCCATGCTCGCCCGCTGGCTGTCGAGCCAGTTGCACATCCCCTGCGACGAGCGCGTGCTACTGCGCCCACGCGACACTGCGGCGCAGCAGACCCTCGACGCCAAGGCGCGCTGGCGTAACCTGCGCCAGGCCTTTGCCATCGCACCGCACGCCGCGCTCGACGGATGCCATGTGGCCCTGGTCGACGACGTGCTGACCACCGGTGCCACTGCCCGAGCGCTGGCGAGCCTGCTGCGCAAGGCCGGGGCGCGCCGGGTCGATGTGTATTGCCTGGCACGCACGCCCAGGCCCGGCGGGGTTGACTAGACTCGGTCTCGAAGGCACTTTCGCCGCATCACACCGCCGGTAACCTGCCCCATGTCCCTGCCCGCCCTGCTTGCCCAGCACATCTTTCGTCGCCCGCAGCGCATCGCCTTGTTGCAGCACATCGCTGAACAAGGCTCGATCACCCGCGCCGCCAAGGCGGCCGGGATCAGTTACAAGAGCGCCTGGGATGCCATCGACGAGCTCAACAACCTCGCCGCCCAGCCGTTGGTCGAGCGCAGTGCCGGCGGGCGTGGCGGTGGCGGCGCCAAGCTGTCGACGGAGGGCGAGCGGGTCTTGCGCCTGTATCAGCGTCTCCAGGCGTTGCAGAGCGAAATCCTAGAATCCACCGAAGAACACAGCGACCTCGACCTGCTCGGCCGCCTGATGCTGCGCACCAGCGCTCGCAATCAATTGCGCGGGCAGATCAGCGGGCTGCGCCGCGAGGGGCGTTACGACCGGGTCAGCCTGGCACTGGGCGGCGGCCTGGAAATCGATGCGCTGATCACCCGGGACAGTACCGAACGGCTGGAGCTGACACTGGGAAGCACGGTGGTGGCCCTGCTCAAGGCCGGCTGGGTGAACGTGCTGGCTGACGCTGATCAGCCAGACGCCGAGAACAATTGCCTGCACGCCCAGGTCGACGAAGTGCTGGCCGATGAAGGCGGCGGCAGTGAAATGCGGCTGGCGCTGGAGAACGGGCAGACGCTGTGCGCCTTTGCCGAACCGCAATGGCTGCAGCAGCAGGCAATCGTGGTCGGCAGCAGGGTGCGGGCGCAGTTTCATCCGTCGTTCGTGCTGCTGGGGGTGCCGGTGTAACGCGCAATGCGTTGGAGCGGGCTCGCACCGCGATCACCCGAAGCGGCTACCTGGCATGCGACGTGATGGGCCTGAAGCACTGTAGTGGCTGGTTTGCGGCCGCTTCGCGCCCGATCGCGGGACGAGCCCGCTCCCACAGGATGGACTGCCCCCCAAGAAGCTGGACACACATCCAACCCTTGGGGGCAGTCCAGGAATGCTGGGAGCCTTGGCACCTGAAGCAACCATGGAATGCGTTACCATGCCACGCATGCATTCCCCTGCCGGAGCTCCCATGTCCCACCCCTTCGATACCCTCACCCCCGACCTGGTCCTGGACGCCGTCGAAAGCCTGGGCTTTCTCAGCGATGCCCGGGTGCTGGCGCTCAACAGCTATGAGAACCGCGTCTATCAGGTGGGCATCGAAGGTGAACAACCGCTGATCGCCAAGTTCTACCGCCCAGGGCGCTGGAGCGATGCGGCCATCCTCGAGGAACACCGCTTCAGCTTCGAACTGGCCGAGCACGAGGTGCCGGTTGTCGCCCCGCTTCAGCATGACGGTCGCAGCCTGTTCGAGCACCAGGGCTTTCGCTTCACCCTGTTCCCCCGCCGCGGCGGCCATGCGCCCGAACCCGGCAACCTCGACCAGTTGTATCGCCTCGGGCAATTGCTCGGACGTCTGCATGCCGTCGGCGCCACGCGCCCATTCGAGCATCGCGAGACGCTGGCTGTAGACAACTTCGGCCATGCCTCGCTCAAGACCCTGCTCGACGGCGATTTCGTCCCGCGCGAGCTGCTGCCGGCGTTCGAGTCGGTGGCCCGCGACCTGCTCAAGCGGGTCGAGGATATCTACCAACGCACGCCCTTCGAGGCGATCCGCCTGCATGGCGACTGTCACGCCGGCAACCTGATGCACCGCGACGACATCTATCACGTCGTCGACCTCGACGACTGCCGCATGGGGCCAGCGGTGCAAGACCTGTGGATGATGCTGGCCGGCAGCCGCGAAGAGCGGTTGGCCCAGTTGGCCGAACTGGTCGACGGGTACGACGAGTTCCACGATTTCGACCCGCGCCAACTGGCGCTGATCGAGCCGCTGCGCGCCTTGCGCCAGTTGCATCACAGCGCGTGGCTGGCACGGCGCTGGGACGACCCGGCGTTCCCGCGCAGCTTCCCCTGGTTCGGCCAGCCGCGCTACTGGGGCGACCAGATCCTGGCCCTGCGCGAGCAGATGGCCGCACTGGATGAAGCGCCACTGAAATTGTTCTAGTTGCAAGGCGTCACCTGTCTACAATAGGCGCCGCGATATCAGCTGCCAAAGCAAGGAATCTGCATGCACGCCGCAAACCCGCAGCGCGGGTACATCCTGGGCCTCAGCGCCTACATCATCTGGGGCCTGTTCCCCCTCTACTTCAAAGCTATCCAGAGCGTCCCGGCGGTAGAGATCATCGTCCACCGGGTACTGTGGTCGGCGCTGTTCGGTTCGCTCCTGCTGCTGGTGTGGAAACACCCGGGCTGGTGGCGGGAGCTGCGCGACAACCCACGGCGCCTGGCGATCCTGGCCCTGAGCGGCGCGCTGATCGCAGGCAACTGGCTGACCTACGTGTGGGCCGTGAACAACGGTCGCATGCTCGAGGCCAGCCTGGGTTACTACATCAACCCGCTGGTCAACGTGCTGCTGGGCATGCTCCTGTTGGGCGAACGCCTGCGCCGCCTGCAATGGCTGGCGGTCGGGCTGGCGGCGGCGGGGGTGGCGCAACAGGTGTGGCAGGTCGGTGGCCTGCCCTGGGTGTCGCTGGGGCTGGCGCTGTCGTTCGGTTTCTACGGCCTGATTCGCAAGCAGGCGCCGGTGGCGGCGCTGCCGGGGCTGGTTGTGGAGACCTGGATGCTGGTGCCATTGGCACTGGGCTGGCTGCTGCTGCATCCGCAGGCCAACAGCGCCAACCTCGCGTTCTTCAGCAGCAGCGAAGCGCTGTGGTTGATGGCTGCGGGCCCGGTCACGCTGGTGCCGCTGGTGTGCTTCAACGCCGCCGCGCGCCACCTGCCCTACACCACCCTGGGCTTCCTGCAATACCTGGCGCCGACCCTGGTGCTGCTGCAGGCGGTGCTGCTGTTCGGCGAGCACCTGTCCTCAAGCACGCTGATCGCGTTCATGTTCATCTGGGCGGGCCTGGCGATCTACAGCGTCGATGCCTGGCTGAGCCTGCGCAAACGCGCCTGATCAAAAAACGATCAAGCCTCTGCAGGCCACGGAAAGCGTGGCCTGCAGCAAGGTCTCCAGAGGTTATCCACACCCTGATCCCCGTGCTTTGTGCACAACCCCCTGAAATATGGACATTTTTTGCTCAATCCGGTGCAGCCCGCGATTGGTCGGGGCTGGCGGGGAGTACCCTCAGGTTATCCACAGGGGCTTCCCCGTTAAACCGGGGATAACCTGCTATTCCTCCGGCCTGAGCTTCAACTCCACCATCAGGTCATCGGCGAGGCTTTCCAGCTTCTGCTGCAGGTCATCCAGCGACAAGGTCAGCGGCAAGGCCAGCAAGGCATCGGCGTGGAACAGCGGCTCGCTGCTCATCGGTGCCGGACGCACCTCGGTGGTAAAGCGCTCCAGGTTGACCCCCTGATCCGCCAGCAGCCGGGTAATATCGCGAACGATCCCCGGGCGATCATTGCCCACCAGCTCCATCGCGATCGGCTTCCAGGTGCAGGACGGCTCGATGCCGCTCTCGGCAATCAGCACGCGAATGCCATGATCGCCCAGCTTCTGCAGCGACTCGACCAACTCGTCGTAGTTTTCCGCCGGCACCGCAACCCGCAGGATCCCGGCGAACTGCCCGGCCATGCGCGACATGCGGCTTTCCAGCCAGTTGCCGTTGTGATCGGCGATGCACTGGGCGATGCGTTCGACCTGTCCGGCCTTGTCAGGGGCGATCACGGTGAGTACAAGATGATCCACGGGCCACTCCTCTACCTGCGCGTACAAGGGCATCGAATCAGTATAGGCAAGGCGCGGCAACCTGCCGCAGGGCGGACCACGCAACAAATCGTGTACCGTTTAGAGATTTATCTGGAACAATCCACAGGTTTTTTGCGAACATACTGCCTTCCAGCGTGACCCGATGCGACCAATAGGTCGCACAACGACGCTTTTAGTCTGATGTTCACCCGCCTACTGCATCATGTAGTATGCGCCAGCGCGGACTACAAAACGTCGTTTGGATGTCTGCCAAGGCGCCTGTGAAAATACGCGAATCGCCCGCCAGCCTGTCTGGCAGGCCGCACCCAGCCGCGCTCGGGCTGCATGACGAGGGCATGTACTGGCCGCGTGTTTAGAGAAGCGCTACAGGCTTAATACAGAAGAGCGAAATAGCTGAGCAGAGTGAGGCAAGCAATGACTGGATACGTTCAAGTCGGTGGCCTTCAGGTCGCCAAGGTCCTGTACGACTTCGTCAACGACGAAGCCATTGCAGGGACCGGCATCGTCGCCGAGCAGTTCTGGGCCGGTGCAGAGAAGATCATCAACGACCTCGCTCCAAAGAACAAAGCCCTGCTCGCCAAGCGTGACGAGCTGCAAGCCAAGATCGATGCCTGGCACCAGGCACGCCAGGGTCAGGCCCACGACGCCGCGACCTACAAAGCATTCCTCCAGGAAATCGGCTATCTGCTGCCACAAGCCGACGATTTCCAGGCCACCACGCAAAACGTCGATGAAGAAATCGCCCACATGGCCGGCCCGCAGCTGGTGGTGCCGGTGATGAACGCACGTTTCGCCCTGAACGCCGCCAACGCCCGCTGGGGCTCGCTGTATGACGCACTGTATGGCACCGACGCCATCAGCGAAGAAGGCGGCGCCGAAAAAGGCCAGGGCTACAACAAGGTACGCGGCGACAAGGTCATCGCCTTCGCCCGCGCCTTCCTCGATGAAGCCGCGCCCCTGGCTGCCGGCTCCCACGTCGACTCCACCGGCTATCGCATCGACGCCGGCAAGCTGGTCGTCGCCCTCAAGGGCGGCAGCAACAGCGGCCTGCGCGACGACGCCCAGCTGATCGGCTTCCAGGGCGACGCCGCAGCACCGACGGCCGTGCTGCTCAAGCACAACGGCCTGCACTTCGAGATCCAGGTCGACGCCAGCACCCCGGTCGGCAGCACTGACGCCGCCGGCGTGAAAGACATCCTGATGGAGTCGGCACTGACCACCATCATGGACTGCGAAGACTCTGTCGCCGCCGTCGATGCCAACGACAAGGTCGTCGTCTACCGCAACTGGCTGGGCCTGATGAAAGGCGACCTGGCCGAAAGCGTGAGCAAGGGCGGCAAGACCTTCACCCGGACCATGAACCCCGACCGCGAGTACGCAGCGCCCAACGGCGGCAGCGTCACCCTGCACGGCCGTTCGCTGCTGTTCGTGCGTAACGTCGGTCACCTGATGACCAACCCGGCGATCCTCGATGCCCAGGGCAACGAGGTTCCCGAAGGTATCCAGGACGGCCTGTTCACCAACCTGATCGCTCTGCACAACCTCAACGGCAACACCAGCCGCAAGAACACCCGTACCGGCAGCGTGTACATCGTCAAGCCGAAGATGCACGGCCCTGAAGAAGTGGCGTTCGCCGCCGAGATCTTCAGCCGCGTCGAAGACCTGCTGGGCATGCCGCGCAACACCGTCAAGGTCGGCATCATGGACGAGGAACGCCGTACCACGGTCAACCTCAAGGCCTGCATCAAGTCGGCAGCCGAGCGCGTGGTGTTCATCAACACCGGCTTCCTCGACCGCACTGGCGATGAGATCCACACCTCGATGGAAGCCGGCGCCATGGTGCGCAAAGGCGCCATGAAGAGCGAGAAGTGGATCGGCGCGTACGAGAACAACAACGTCGACATCGGCCTGGCCACCGGCCTGCAAGGCCGTGCCCAGATCGGCAAGGGCATGTGGGCCATGCCTGACCTGATGGCGGCGATGCTCGAGCAGAAGATCGCTCACCCGCTGTCCGGCGCCAACACTGCCTGGGTCCCTTCGCCAACCGCCGCGACCCTGCACGCGCTGCACTACCACAAGGTCGACGTCCAGGCACGTCAGCGCGAGCTGGCCTCGCGTACCCCGGCCTCGGTGGACGACATCCTGACCATTCCGCTGGCGGCCAACACCAACTGGTCGGCCGACGAAATCCGCAACGAGCTGGACAACAACGCCCAGGGCATCCTCGGCTATGTCGTACGCTGGATCGACCACGGCGTGGGCTGCTCGAAGGTGCCGGACATCAACAACGTCGGGCTGATGGAAGACCGCGCCACCCTGCGCATTTCCGCCCAGTTGCTGGCCAACTGGCTGCGCCATGGCATCGTCACCCAGGCGCAGGTGCTGGAAAGCCTCAAGCGCATGGCGGCGGTGGTCGACAAGCAGAACGCGGGCGACGCCCAGTACCGCCCGATGGCGCCGAACTTCGATGACAACATCGCGTTCCAGGCCGCGGTCGAGCTGGTCGTCGAAGGTGCGAAGCAGCCGAACGGTTACACCGAGCCGGTCCTGCATCGCCGCCGTCGCGAGTTCAAGGCGCGTAACGGGCTGTAAGTTACATCTACGACGGGGTCGCTTTGCGGCCCAATCGCGGCACAAGGCCGCTCCCACAGGCACAGTGCAAGGTTCGAAGCTTGCGCCGTACCTGTAGGAGCGGCCTTGTGCCGCGATTGGGCTGCGAAGCAGCCCTAGTCCTGCATTACTCGATCTTCAATTCTTTTTTCACCAACTCCAGCAATTTTCCCAGATCCACCGGTTTAAGCAGAAAATCCACCACCCCCAGGTGCATCACGTCCACCGCCTCTTTTACATCGGTGTCGCCCGAGACCACGATGATCGACAACGCCGCCCGGTCCGAGTCGCGAATCTGCCGGATCAGCTCCAGGCCATCCTCGGGCTCCATGCGCAGATCGGTGATCATCAGCGCGATGCGCGGTTCGTAGTGCAACTTGAACATCGCCTCCTGCGCACCATCGGCCACCATGCAGTCGATGCCACGGCTTTTCAGGTACAGGCTCAGGGCCTCGCTGTTCACCGGGTTGTCGTCCACCACCAGCACCACCGGCCTGGGCGCCACTGGCGCGCTCACCACGGCCAACGCCTCGCGCTCGGCGTCACTCAGTATTTCGTCATGCTCAGCCATGGCCATCTCGTCAAAAAAATCTCGTGCTAGGTTTAGGACCGCGAAAACCGGCGTAGCCTACCCACCTTTCGTCGGATCCTTGACAGCGACTCTCACCGATAGACTTACGTCCAATGGGCATCCACGGGCCGCCAGCCGACCATGGAGGCCGAAAACAACAAAGCCGATACCTATAGATAGATATATATAGTTCGGCGTAGCGATACGGTCAGCTTCATGAGCAAAAAGGACGCCTACACCCAGGCCGGCAGGACAGCGGTGCTGCAGAATATCCAGGGGACGCTGCAGTTTCTGCAGCGCTTCCCGCCGTTCAACCAGATGGAACAGGGCCACCTCGCCTACCTGGTGGAACAGTGCCAACTGCGTTTCTATGCCAGCGGCGAAAGCATCATCAAGCCTGCCGACGGACCCGTGGAACACTTCTACATCGTCAAGCAGGGCCGGGTGATGGGCGAGCGCCAGCATGTCACCGGCCCCGGCGTGGAAACCACTTTCGAGATCGCCAGCGGCGAATGCTTCCCCCTGGCCGCACTGCTCGGCGAACGGGCCACGCGCACCGAACACCTGGCCGGCGAAGACACCTTTTGCCTGCAATTGAACAAGGCGGCGTTCATCCGCGTGTTCTCGTTGTCCGGTGTGTTTCGCGACTTCGCCCTGCGTGGCGTCAGCAGCCTGCTCGACCAGGTCAACCAGCAGGTGCGCCAGCGCGCCGTGGAAACCCTGGGCACGCAGTATTCGCTCAATACGCCGCTGGGCGAGCTGGCCATGCGTCACCCGGTGGTGTGCACGCCCGACACGCCGCTGCGCGACGCGGTAAGGTCGATGCACGAACAACAGGTGGGGAGCATTGCCATCGTCGATGAGCAGCGCTTCCCCATCGGCATCTTCACCCTGCGCGACCTGCGCCAGGTGGTCGCCGACGCCAGCGCCGAACTCAGCGCACCGATCGACCGGCACATGACCGCCGCACCGTTCTACCTCAGCCCCCAGGCCAGCGCATTCGATGCCGCCATGGCGATGACCGAGCGGCATATCGCGCATGTCTGCCTGGTCGACAACGGTCGCCTGTGTGGGGTGGTGTCCGAGCGCGACCTGTTCTCCCTGCAGCGGGTCGACCTGGTGCACCTGGCGCGCACCATCCGCCACGCGCCGCGCCTGGAGGTACTGGTGGCATTGCGCGGCGAGATCGGCCAACTGGTCGAGCGCATGCTCGCCCATGGCGCTTCCTCGACGCAGATCACCCAGATCATCACCCTGCTCAACGACCACACCGTGTGCCGGGTCATCGAACTGGCGCTGGCCGAACGCGGCGACCCCGGCGTGGCGTTCAGTTGGCTGTGCTTCGGCAGCGAAGGACGCCGCGAGCAGACCCTGCACACCGACCAGGACAATGGCATTCTCTTCGAGGCCCGCGACAGCGCCGAAGCCGATGCCATCCGCGCGCGCCTGCTGCCACTGGCGCAATACATCAACCACAACCTCGCCCAGTGCGGCTTCACCCTGTGCAAGGGCAATGTCATGGCCGGCAACCCCGAGCTGTGCCTGTCGCGTGCCGAATGGGCACGGCGCTTTGCCGGTTTCATCCGCGAAGCCAGCCCGGAAAACCTGCTGGGCTCAAGCATCTATTTCGACCTGCGCGTGGTCTGGGGCGACGAGCAAGGCTGCGAAGCGCTTCGCCAGGGCATCCTCGCCCAGGTTGCCGACAACCGCATCTTCCAGCGCATGATGGCTGACAACGCCCTGCGCCAGCGCCCGCCGGTCGGGCGCCTGCGCGAGTTCGTGCTGACCCGCCAGGGCAACGACAAGGCTGCCACCCTCGACCTCAAGGTCCAGGGCCTGACCCCCTTCGTCGATGGCGCCCGCCTGCTCGCCCTGGCCAACGGCATCGCTGCCAACAACACGCTGGAACGCTTGCGCCAACTGGTGGCCAAGGGCGTCATCGATGCCCTCGACGGCGCCGCCTTCGAAGAGGCCTATCACTTCATCCAGCAGACCCGCATGCAGCAGCACCAGCGCCAGAGTCGCGACAACCTGGCCTACTCCAACCGCGTCGACCCGGACAGCCTCAACCATCTGGACCGGCGCATCCTGCGTGAATCGCTGCGCCAGGCCCAGCGCCTGCAGAGCAGCCTGGCGCAGCGGTACCAGTTATGAAGCTGTTCGCCTGGCTGCGCCCCAACCCGCCCACTCTCGACGCCGACCTGCGCCAGCGCCTGGCGCTGCTGCCGCGCCCGATGCCGTCCAGCATGCAGACGCTGCGCGAGCAGCGCTGGGTGGTACTGGACCTGGAGACCAGCGGCCTCAACCTGAATCGCGACCAAGTGTTGTCGATCGGGGCCGTGGCCATCGAGGACGGCGGCATCGACCTGGGCCGCCAGTTCGAACGCACCCTGCGGCGTCCCGAGCAGAAAACCAACGCCAGTGTGCTGATCCATGGCCTGGGGCCCAGCGCCCTGGCGGCGGGTACCGACCCGGCCGAAGCCTTCGTCGAGTTGCTGGAGTTCATTGGCGACAGCCCGGTGCTGGCCTTCCACGCCCCATTCGACCAGGGCATGCTGGCCCGCGCCCTGAAGGACACCCTGGGCCATCGTCTGCAGCAGGTGTTCATCGACGTGGCGGAACTGGCGCCTATGCTCAACCCCGACACGGTGCTGCGTGAAGCAAGCCTGGACGATTGGGTGGCGCGCTTCGGCCTCGAGGTACAGGCGCGCCATCATGCCAGCGCCGACGCCCAGGTCACCGCCGAACTGGCCTTGATCCTGTTCAGCCAGGCACGACGCCAGCAACTGGACAGCCCGTTGCAACTGGAACAGCGGCTGAGGCAGTGGCGGCGGCGGGCTGTGCACAGCCATGGCCTGTAGGCAGATGGTGATCGTTTCACGGGTAAATCCGCTCCTGCTGGCATTCTGACCAGCGTCAATTGCATCCCCCCTCCCTCCTCTGCCACAATCGCGAATCATTATCGTTATATAACGCATTCTTCCCCGGGGAACGCCTTTGTCGTCTGCGCACAGCCCACATGCCGAGCTGGTCGGCAGCCTGTACCGCGACCACCGCAGCTGGCTGCTTGCCTGGCTGCAGCGCAGCACAGCCTGCCGCCAGCGCGCCGAAGACCTCAGCCAGGACACCTTCGTGCGCCTGCTCGGCCGCGAGCAACTGATCACGCCTCGCGAACCCCGGGCGTTTCTCGTCGCCGTGGCCAAGGGCCTGCTGTTCGACCATTTCCGGCGTGCCGCCCTGGAGCAGGCCTACCTTGCCGAGCTGTCGCTGCTGCCTGAAGCCGAGCAGCCTTCGCCAGAGACCCAGCACCTGATCCTCGAAGACCTCAAGGCCATCGACCGCCTGCTGTGCAAACTGTCGAGCAAGGCACGCACGGCGTTCCTGTACAACCGCCTGGACGGCATGGGCCATGCCGAGATCGCCGAGCGCCTGGGGGTGTCGGTGTCGCGGGTGCGCCAGTACATCGCCCAAGGCATGCGTCAGTGCTACGTGGCGTTGTACGGGGAGCCGACGTGAGCAATACGCCGGTCTCGGCCAAGGTCCTGGAAGCCGCCATCGCCTGGAAACTGTGCCTGGAGGGCGGCGACGGCACGGCCGATGAGCGCCACGAATTCACGCGCTGGCACGCCGCCAGCGAGGAGCATGCCCGCGCCTGGTTCCAGCTCGGCATGCTCGATCAACGCGTGGGCGCGGCTGCAGGCCCCGCCCGCCACGCCCTGC
This sequence comes from Pseudomonas sp. RW3S2, assembly GCF_014268955.1. NCBI lineage: Bacteria > Pseudomonadati > Pseudomonadota > Gammaproteobacteria > Pseudomonadales > Pseudomonadaceae > Pseudomonas > Pseudomonas sp. RW3S2. The sequence goes on from NZ_JABWRM010000005.1 coordinate 110,441, forward strand.
TGCAATCACGCGCCGGCCTGCGTCAGCGGGTTGGCAAACTCGGCGGCGGGCTGGCCGGGATGTTCCTGCTCGGTGGTCTGCTGGCCTGGGTCGGCGCCCCATCGCTGGCGCCCAGCTACTGGCTGGCCGATCAACGTACCGGAACCGGCGAGCTGCGCACCCTGCGCCTGGAGGACGGCACGCTGCTGAGCCTGGACACCCATACCGCAGTGGACATCGACTACGCGGGCGAACAGCGGGTGATCGTGCTGCACCAGGGGGAAATCTCCGTGGAAACCGGCCACGACGATCCGCGCCCCTTGTGGATACGCACCGACGATGGCCGACTGCGCCCGCTGGGTACGCGCTTTCTGGTCAAACGCGAAACCGCCGGCACACGCCTTGAGGTGCTGCAGGCCCAGGTTGCTGCGCAACCGCGCAACACGGGTAACGAAGAGGTGCTGAACGAGGGCCAGCAAGTCTTGATGCACAGCAACGGCCTCGGCCTGGTAGGTCCAGTCAGCGCCGGAGCCGACGCCTGGACCCGCGGCATGCTGGTGGTAGACAACGTGCGCCTGGCAGACCTGGTCGCCGAGCTCGGTCGTTATCGTAGCGGGCACCTGGGGGTGTCGGATGAGGTGGCCAACCTGCGCGTGACCGGCAGCTTCCCGCTGACCGATATCGATCTGGCACTGGCCTCGCTGGTGCCGGCACTGCCGGTGAAGATCGAACAGCGGACGCCCTGGTGGGTGACGGTAAGGCCTCGCTGAATCCAGCGAAGCCGTGCAGGCAAACTTTTTTCAAATAGCCCCTGTCACTTTCCAAATCTCGCTCGGCAAGGAAGCAGTTAGCACTTATCCGTCTAGGAGCCACTGCATGTCCCGTGCTGTCGAGTCTTACCTGCGTCCCAGCCTGATGGCCCTGGCCATCGGCCTTGCCACCCCCCTGGTCAGCCCCATGCTGCTGGCTGCCGAGCAGTCCAGCGTGCGGGCATACGACCTGCCCAGTGCACCGCTGGCCGGCACCCTGAACCGGATCGCCAGCGAGGCCGGCATCGCCCTGGCCCTGGACCCGAGCCTGGCCAGCGGGCGGACCTCGGCACCGGTCCGTGGCACCTTCAATGGCATCGGCGCCCTGCAGGCCGCCCTGCGTGGCACCGGCCTGCAACTGCAGCAGGGCAGCGCAGGCAGCTACAGCCTGGTCGCCGTCCCGGAAGGCAGCCTGGCGCTACCGGAAACCAGCGTGAACGCGTCCAGCGACAGCGAAAGCGCCTGGGGCCCGGTAGATGGCTACCTGGCCAAGCGCACCGCTGCTGGCACCAAGACCGACACCGCACTGGTCGAGGCCCCGCGCTCGATCTCGGTTGCCACCCGCCAGCAGATGAGCGACCGCGGCGTGCACAGCCTCGATGACGCGGTGAAGTACATGCCGGGCATCGTTTCCGCCAGCTTCGGCAGCGATACCCGCTACGACTGGATGCGTGTACGTGGCTTCGAGCCGACCCAGTTCCTCGACGGCCTGCCACTGCCACGCGGCGTCTACGCCAACCCAAAGCCGGAAACCTGGAACCTCGACCGCCTGGCCCTGCTGCGCGGCCCGGCGTCATCGGTCTACGGCCAGACCCCGCCCGGCGGCCTGCTGGACATCGTCAGCCGCCGCCCACAAGCCGAAGCCGCGCATGAGATCGAAGTCCAATACGGCAGCGACAACCATCGCCAGATCAACTTCGCCAGCACTGGCAAGATCGACGATGAAGGCCGATTCCTCTATGGCGTCAGCGGTGTGATCCGCGACAGCGGCACGCAGATCGACCACATCGAAGACAAACGCTACAACATCGCCCCAAGCCTGACCTGGAACATCGACGAGGACACCTCGCTGACCTTCCTCAGCCAGTTCACCCGCGACGATACTGGCGTTACCAGTCAGTTCTACCCGATTCAGGGCACCAAGATCGACATGCCGTTCGGCAAGATCTCGCACCACAAGAACCTGGGCGATCCGGACTACGACTTCTACGACCGCACCTACTACGCCGTCGGCTACGCCTTCGAGCACCGCTTCAACGATGTCTGGCAGTTCCGCCAGAACCTGCGCTACACCAAGTCGGACCTGTCGTTCCAGACCGTGACCGTCAACAGCTACAACCCGACCTTCGGGATGGTGGTGGACGATCAGGGCAACACAGGGCGCGGTACCACCAATGTCGACGAGGATATCAGCCAGTTCACCGTCGATAACAACTTCCAGGGCAACTTCAACACTGGAGCCATCAGCCATACCCTGCTGATCGGTCTGGATCACCAGCGCATGAACAACAACTACCTGGCTATCTTTGGTAGTGCGCCGGCGATCAACGTGAACAATCCGGTGTATGGCCTGCCCATCACCCGTCCGGATCGCTCCACGGCGTTCTACGACTACGACCAGAAAACCCGACAGACCGGCCTCTACGTACAGGACCAGATGGCCCTCGACAACTGGCGCCTGACCCTGGGCGGACGTGAAGACTGGGTGCATACCGGCACCAAGTTCTTCAACAAGGGCGATGCAACCAACACCCAGCGCGACAAGAAGTTCAGCGGTAACGCCGCGATCAGCTATGTCTTCGATTCGGGCTTCGTGCCATATCTGTCCTATGCCGAGTCGTTCCAGCCCAGCAGCAAGGCCGACATCGACCCGACCAACAGCCTCAAGCCGACCGAGGGCAAGCAGTGGGAGCTGGGGGTCAAGTACCAGCCACCGGGCTCCAACACCTTGCTGACAGCCGCGGTGTATGACCTGACACAGAAAAACGTCGCGGTCACCAACAACATCGGCAACGTGACCGTCACCAGCCAGACCGGCGAGGTGAAGGTACGTGGCCTCGAGCTCGAGGCCATCTCCGATGTTACCGAGAACCTGAAGGTGATCGCGGCCTACACCCTGGCGAAATCGGAAGTGCAGGACGGCCAGTTCAAAGGCAACCGCCTGCAGTTGATGCCCAACCAGCAAGCCTCGCTGTGGGCCGACTACACCTGGCACAGCGGCGTGCTCGACGGCTTCGGTATCGGCGGCGGTGCGCGCTACACCGGCAACACCTACGGCGACCAGGGCAACACCTACCTCGGCAAGGCCAAGGCCTACACCGTGTTCGATGCCTCGGTGCATTACGACCTGGGCCGCCTGGACAACAGCCTCAAAGGCGCTTCGGTGGCAGTCAATGCCACCAACCTGCTGGACAAGGACTACATTTCGACCTGCGATTCGTTCTACTGCTACTACGGCGACCAGCGTAGCGTAGTCGTCAGCGCCAACTACAAGTTCTGAGTGGCGCATCGCGGGGCAAGCCCGCTCCCACAGGATTGTGGTGTACCTGTAGGAGCGGGCTTGCCCCGCCATTGCGTCCTAAAAGACAGCACAAGCTGCAAAGGCTGCAACCCTGATGAAAAGCCAAACCATCCGCCGCTGGTCGGCGATCCATACCTGGACCAGCCTGATCTGCACGCTGTTCCTGCTGCTGCTCGCCCTGACCGGCCTGCCGCTGATCTTCCACCACGAACTCGAACACCTGCTCGGCGATGCCCCGGAACTGCGCGAGATGCCCGCCGACACCCCGCACCTGGACCTGCAGCAGCTGGTGCTGAAAGCCGAACAACACCGCCCCGGCGAAGTGATGCAGTACTTCGGCTATGACGAGGATGAACGCAACGGTGTGGTGGCGATCACCGCAGCCACCGCCGGCACCGAGCCCAACGCCTCGCACACCTTCATGCTCGATGCCCGCACTGGCGAAGCGGTGGCCATGCCCGCCGCCAATGGCGGCTTCATGATGTTCATGCTGCGCCTGCACGTGGACATGTTCGCCGGGCTGCCCGGCAAGCTCTTGCTGGCGGCCATGGGCGTGTTGTTCGTCGTTGCCATCGTGTCAGGCACGGTGCTCTATGCCCCGTTCATGCGGCGCCTGCAGTTCGCCACGGTCCGCACCGACAAGTCGCGACGCCTGCGCTGGCTCGACCTGCACAACCTGATCGGCGTTGTCACCCTGACCTGGGCGCTGGTGGTCGGTGTCACCGGGGTGATCAGCGCGCTGTCCGACCTGGTCATCGCGGCCTGGCGCAACGACAGCCTGGCGGCGATGGTCGCGCCTTACCGCGATGCCCCGCCGCTCATCGAGCGCGCGCCTGCCACGCAGTTGCTGCAGATCGCCGAACAGGCCGCACCAGGCATGCGTGCGGACTTCATCGCTTTTCCCGGTACACGCTTCTCCAGCGAGCACCACTACGCGGTGTTCATGAAAGGCGCGACACACCTGACCTCGCACCTGCTGACCCCGGTGCTGATCGATGCCCGTACCCTGGAGGTCACCGCAGTCGGCGATCGCCCCTGGTACATGGACGCCATGGGCCTGTCACAGCCGCTGCACTTCGGCGACTATGGCGGCCGGCCGATGCAGATCCTCTGGGCGGCACTGGATGTGCTGACCATCGTAGTCCTGCTCAGCGGCCTGTACCTGTGGTGGGGCAAGCAGCGCAAGCCACGCGAGGTGCGGACATGAGCCACCGCTCGCAAAGCACTCGGCGGATCTTCGCCTGGCCGACCGCCATCGCCCTCCTGAGTGCTGCAGGGCTGTTCGCGGCCTTGCTCGGTGATGGCGCCTGGGACGTGCTGTCCTGGATGGGGCTGGGCCTACCGGCGCTCCTTGCGGTGCGTGGCCTGTCGCGACGATGAGGTAATCGGCTAACGCGTCCACCGCGGGCAGGCACGCCAAGCTGATCGCTCCATCACTGCGGAGTGCAGCCCATGAGCCTGCAACATTTCCAAGCCTTCGACCAACAACTGAGCAGCCTGCTCACCTCGCCGCCCAGGCCTGATACCTCACAGCCCTGGCTCAAGGCGCGCCAGCGGTATTTCGCTGACCTCGCCGAGTACTGGCTCGACAAGGGCGCCAGCACCGAAAGCCGCAAGGCACGGCTGATCACCTTGTTGCGCGAACAACTGCTTGCACAGATCACCCTGCGCGTCGACGACCACACCCTCGGCTCGAACCACGCCGATTTGCTCAGAACCAGCATAGAGCTGCCGCTGCCCGGACAACGCCAGCATCTGCCCCACGCCGAACGCCCGCAGGTGTACCGCCCACTGCTGGACATCGGCACCCCTCACTGGCGCGAGTTCCTGCCCGGCGTCTTCGTGATTGTCGAAGGCGGCCCCGAGGGCAGCTCGCCCGACCCTGACCACCCCAGTGACTACGCCGTGCTGTGCAGTCTTTCCCACGGCATCGAGGCGTTCGACGATCTGGCAGAGCTGCACACCGAGCTGTGCGAACGCCTGGACGACCTGCAGCAGAGCAGACCATTGCTGCAGTTGATGGCCAGCGATGACCAGCGGGAGCTCGCGCGCAATGCCGAACGCCTGCGTTACGAGTGGTTCAACGACGATCCGCTGCAGTTGCAGGCCCAAGCCCTGATAGATGCCCAACATGCACGCCTGACCCAGGCTTGGGAAAGCGCTGCCCAGGCATCGTCACTCGACTGGCCAACCCTGGCCACCCAACTGGACACAGCCGCCGACCTGCTGCCCCTGGCCGACAGCCGGTCGGCCCTGCAGACGCGCTATGCCCTGCTGCTGGAGAGAAACAGCCCCGCCTGGCTCAAGAACACGTCGGCACAAGGCCTGACCCACATCATGCAGACCATGCAGGAGCTGGTGATCGCCATCGACAAGGCCGCCGCGCCAGGCATTCTCAGCCACGATCAGTTCCTCGACCGTGAAGGCCTGCGCACCTGGACCTGCGAGCAACTGCGCACAGCCCTGCGCCAGCAGTATCAATTCGATGTCGATCCGCTTGAGCTCCGTGTCAGCGTGACAATGGCACGCCAGACCGGGCCCGTCCTCCATCCCGGCCTCGCCACCGGCTACATCCCCGCCGCCAGCCGCCCGCAGGTTGGCGACACCGTCGAACTGGTTTCGCAGACTTACCGACTCGATCAGTTGGCCATGCTCAATATCGCCTGGTTCGACATCGACTATTGGCTGACAGCACGGGTACACCGCGCGGACGGCAGCCCCGTGACACAGATCACTGCGGCGCAGATCAAGCAGATGGTTCGCGCCCTGGACGTTGGCGAGAGCTACAGCCGCTACCTGCGCACGCACCTGCTGGAATCACCGACGGCCAAATGGCGACAGGACAGCTACGCCGCTATCAGCACAGCACGCATGCGTGCCGAGGCGGCCAAGGCGCGATACGCCGGCCACTACCTCGAAGATGCCTTCGAGCGCGGCTATAGGTGGACGAGCACCGTGCTCGACCATCCCGACAGCAGGCAGCGCGCGGCGCTGAAAACCACGCGCCTGAGCGTACGACAACTGCTGATCGGGGGTCATACGGTGCAAGGGGTCATGCTCGTCACCCCCGAGAACGCCGGCATGCTGCGCTTTCTGGTCTATACGCCAGATGCCCCGGATCGACGCGCCTGGCGCGAATATCGCAACGCCCGGCACATGCTGCGCACGCTACGCGAGAAGCCAGCCCTGCGTACCTATGTCAAAGAGCGCATGCCGTTGGCCAACCCGGATGAGATCGAGCGCTGGCTGTCCAAGGGCGGTTTGGGCTCACGGGTCAGCCGCCCGGAAATCACCGGCGACTTTCAGCACGCCCGCTATCAGGCCGAAGTCCATGCAGCCCTCGCAGCGGTGGACGCGGCCACCAACACCAAGCTGGAGTTACTGGGCGATTTCAGCCTGCATGTGCTGTGGATCATCCTCGACCTGCTCAGCCTGGTTCTGCCTAACCGTGCCCTGTCACCGCTGTCGTTCGCCCGTGCTGCGATCTCGGTAATCGACACCCACAAGGCGCGCGTCGAAGGTGATCGCATCGGCATGCTGCGCTCGCTGGTCGATGCCTTTACCCATACCAGTGATGGCATCAACAGCATCGCGGGCTCAACCGTGGTGCGCCGGGCAATTCGAGCCATGCCGCCGACACCGCCGCTGTCGCTGCCTCCGAGCATGGCCAGCGCGGTCAATACCAGCAAGCTGCGCTACCGGGTCGACGGCATCCACAAGGAGGGCATCTATGAGCAGCCTTCACCCTATCCCGGATTGAGCTTCTACTTCATCAAGGACAGCACGGGCCAGAGTTACCAGGTCGCGTTCGATGGTTACCGCTGGCGGGTGGTCGATCCGCGCAAGCCGGACACCTACACCAAGGTGCCGGTCAAGCGTCGCAAGGATGGCGAATGGGTCGTGGACTCCCCCGTCCTGTGGTACGACGGCCTGCCAGACCTGAAGGCGATGTTCGACACCTGTCGCCTCGCCGAGGTGCCTGCAGGGAGCAAGCGGGAGGATACCGACGGGCTGTACGAGAGCGAGCAAGGGCTTTACCTGCTTGCAGGTGGCCATGCCCTGCCGCTGCGCGCGCATCTGCTGAAGCATTACTACCACTTGCTGCTCGCCGAGCAAAACCGCGAAAGCCCCACCTCGACCATCCTGCGCTGGCAGGACAGCCAATGGCGCCTTCGCGTGCGCCAGGCCGGTCGCAGCAGCGACTGGCTGCCGCTACCGCAGGCTTATTCGGTGAGCCGCGGCAGCAACTGATCGAGGCGCTGGTGCAAGGCACTGCTGCTCGGCCAGTTGCGCAGCAAACGCGCACGATCACGTGCGTAGGCGGGAGCGAAGCTGAGCTGGGTGGCGTGCTGGGTCATGGCATCGAGGTCGATCAAGGCCCACTGGCCGTCCTGCCAGAACAGGTTGTGCCCCTTGAAGTCACCATGGCTGATGCGCTCGGCAATCAGCTGCTGCATCAGCCTGACCAGCGCCTGCACCTGTGCCTCCGGCACTTCGCCACTCTCGACATGGGGCGCGAAGCATGCGGTCAGATCCGGGCCGTCGATGTATTCGGTCACCAGGTAGGCGGTGCTGCGCAGCCCCATCACCCGTTGCTCCAGCACCGCCAGCGGGCGTGGCGTGGCGATGTCGAGAAACGCCAGGCGATGGCCTTCGATCCACGAATGCCAGGCGCGGCTCGGGCGCCAGAAACGCTTGAACCAGTGGGCGGTGTTCTTGATGTTGTAGCGCTTGAGCACCAGCGTGCGACCACCGGCCTCGATACGTGCGACGCTGGCGGCGCCGCCGGTCTTGTACAGGTGGCCCTGCTCGATCAGCGTGTCGGCCTGCTCCAGCACCGGCAACAGGGCAGCCACCTCCTCGCGCCGAATCGCCCGCAAGCCTGAGAGGCTGCGCTCGACGCTGAACAACGTGCAGTCGCGCCCGGCTTTGTCCAGGTAGTCTTTCAAGCGCCAGCTGCGCACCTTGTCGACCTGCTTCTGCAGGGCTTCGAGCGGCAGTGCATGCTCGCCATTGGCCAGCAGGTAATGCACCAGTGCCTCTTCGATGAAGGGTTCCAGGCGCTTGGGCAACTGGGCGAACAACACCCCGAGGTTTTCCAGCACGCGCTGGCGCGACAACTGCTGGCCCGGCGTTTCGGCCTTGATGCCGGCACCGTCGATCAGGTAGAGCTTGCCCTTGTGGCGCAGCAGGTTGTCCAGGTGCAGGTCTTCCTGCCACAGGCCCTTGGCGTGCATCTGCGCCACCGCGGTCAGTGCCTCGCCGAGCACACCATGCTGCTCATCCGCCAGCATCGGCAGATGCTCGACCCTGGCCCAGGCATCGCCCAGGTTCTCGGCGTTCTCAAGGAACTCGAACAGCAGCCAGCCACCCTCGCCATCCTTCAGGCCATCGGCCAGCAGGCGGGGTGTGGTCAACCCCTGTGCAGCCATCAAGCGCACACCCTCCAGCTCACGCTGGAAATGACGGGCGGCGCTGCTGCCGACCAGCAGTTTGGCCAGCACCGGCGTGCCACGCCAGATACCGGCACCGACATAGCGCTGCCCCGGCAGCACGCGCAGCAGGCTGAGCAACTGCAGCTCGGCACTGCCGGCAGCATCTTCGAGCGTCACATTCAGCGGCAGGCTCGGGCTGCGCCCGGCGTCCTTCAGTTCAGACAAACGCATCAGCGGGCCTCTTTTTCACGACGGCGTTGCGTCAGGCGTTGCAGCCAGGTGCCGACCAGAGCGCTGTCGGCCGGGTGCGCCAGGTAGGCGGCGAGCAGGCTGCGCACGTCTGCCTCGCTCCAGGCACGGGCGCGACGCAGCAAGGGCTCGAGGTCCTTGAGGCGGTCACGCATGCCAAACAGCAGTGGCCGCGTCTTTTCCAGGTCGATCAGCTGGGCCTGCCAGCCATCGCGGCGTTCACGCAGGAAAATATGCTTGGGATAGAAACAGCCATGCACCTGGCCGGCGCCGTGCAGGGTACGCGCCAGCTCGCCACAGGCCGCGAGAATGCCCTGGCGCTGCTGTTCGGGCAGTTGCGGCCATTGGCCGAGGAAGCTCTCCAGATCGCTCCACTCGTCGAGCGCGCGGGTCATCAGGATCGCCCGGTGCTTGCCGCCCTGCTTGCGCTCGCCATAGAACACCGCCTGCAACGCCGGGATGTTGAGCTTTTCGTAGCGGCTTATATTGCGGAACTCGCGGGCGAAGGTAGGCTCGCCGAACGGCCGATGCAGGGTACGCGTGAGGTAGTCGCTCTGGCGCTTGAGGTAGTAGCCCTTGCCCTCGAGCTCCAGGCGGAACACGCTGCTCCAGCCGCCGCGCCCGGTGTTGGGTTCGTCAACGGCGTCCAGTTGCAGCGCCCACAGCGCCTCGAAGTCGTTCAGGCCATGGCGTTGCAGCAGCGCCTGATCGACGCTGGCCAGGTAATCGGTCATTCCCTTCCCTCGAAGAAGCTCACCACCTGGCGAATCCGTCGCTTGTCACGGGCATTGAGCCGCGCGTGCCCGCGATATTGCAGGTAGAAGCGCAGGCGCTGGGTGGCCGAGAGGTGATATTTGGCGACCTTGTCCAGGCACGCCAGGTCCTTGATAAGCCGGTGGCGGAGCATGAAGCCGCGCCAGAAATCGCCCGTCGGGCAATCGATGAAGAACAGCGTCGCCTGATCATCCACCAGCAGGTTGCGCCACTTCAGGTCGTTGTGGGCGAAGTGGTGATCGTGCATGACCCGGGTATGGCGCGCCAGCTGACGACTGACATGCTCGACCCAGGCGCGGTCGGCCAGACGCGGATCGTTGCGCTCGGCCAGCGCCGAAAGGTCTTCGGTGCGCGGCAGCTCGCGGGTGATCATCGCCCCGCGGCCGAACGACAGGCCATTGCGCTCCAGCCCCCAGGCCACCACTTCGGCGGTAGGGATGCCCCACTTGGCGAACTGCTTGAGGTTCTGCCATTCGGCCTTGATCCGGGGGCGCCCGAGGAAGCGACGCATGTGCTTGCCGGCACCGGTGTAGCGTTTGACGTAGTAGTTGATCCCATCGCGCTCGATGCGGATGACTTCGCTGAGCGGGTCGCGGGTCAGGCGTTCGCCGTCAAGGGCGAACACCGCGTCGATACTGCCGAAATCCGCCGCCAGGTGTTCGTAGCCTGGCGCCAGTGTCCAACCCGCCATCAGAGCGCATCCCCATAGCGTTGCTTGCGATCGTAGAGTTTCTGCGCCTTGCGTTCGAGCCAGGCGAGCAGTGCGGCTTCCTCGCCGAGCACCTGGCGCAGCGGGCGCTGGAAATAGCCCTTGAGGAAGCGCAACTTGTCGCGGCGCGTCAGGCCGATGTCCAGGGCCGAGAAGTACAAGGCGGCCAGGTCCTTGTCGCGCCAGCGACGGGTGATTTTCGCCCGAGTCTGTGCGCGGTGCAGGTCGATCACCGACAGTTTGAAGTCTTCCGGCGTCACTGGCCGGTCGGTGTGCAGCAGGAAGTGGCAGATGTAGCAGTCACGGTGGTTGACGCCAGCACGGTGCATGCCGCCGACCATCTTCGCTACCTCGGCGATCAGCGCACGCTTGAGGCGCGGCTCGGGAGGCTGCCTGAGCCAGTCGATGCTGAAGTCTTCCAGGCTGACGGTAGGTGCCAGCTCCTCGGTGACGATGAACGAATGCTGGGCCGCCGGGTTGCTGCCCCGCTCGCCATAGGCGACGGCGGTCATGGTCGGCACGCCGACCTCCTGCAGGCGCTGGATCGCCAGCCATTCCTGGCCGGCACCGAGCACCGGCAGCTTGGCGCTGAACAGGTTCTTGAAGATCTCGCCCCAGCCAATGCCACGGTGAATCTTGACGAAATAGCCCTCGCCCTCGACCTCGGTGCGCAGGGTTCGGCGCCCTTCGAGCTCGCGGTATACCTCGCCCTGCAAGGCTTCGACGGCGTCGAAGGGGTCGCGCCCGGCCCACAGGCGCTTGAAGGGTTCGGCCAGCATCAGCTTCATGCGTGCTCCTGGCCGAGGATCACGTCGGCGGCGTGCTGCGGCATGCTGTAGAGATCGGCGCTGTCGGCAAAGGCCAGGCCGTTGCGCGCCCAGTCGGCGCGGGCCTGCGGGTCTTCGAGCATGCGCTGCAGGTAGGCGTTGAGCTGCTCCTGCTCGAACGGCTCGTCGAGCACCAGGCCGCTGTCGGCCTCGGCGATGTAATGGGCATAGCCGCAGACCTTGGATACCAGCACCGGCAAACCGGCGACCAGCGCTTCGAGCAGCACGGTGCCGGTATTTTCGTTGTAGGCCGGGTGGATCAGCAGGTCGGCGCCGAGCAGGAAGCGCGGGATATCGCTGCGCCCCTTGAGGAACTGCACCTGGTCACCCAGGCCGAGCGTGGCGCTCTGCAGTTGGAACACCTTCGGGTCGTCCTGGCCGATGACCATCAGCCGGGTGCGCTTGCGCAGGCTCGACGGCAGTGCGGCCAGGGCCTTGAGGCTGCGATCGACGCCCTTGGTCTTGAACCCCGAGCCGATCTGCACCAGCAGCAGGTCGTCGTCGCCCAACGCGAACTCCTGGCGAAACGCTGCGCGGATCTCGGCGGCATTGGAGGGTGCCCGGCGATCGTGAGAGATGCCCGGCGGCAGCAGGTGGAAACGCTCCACAGGGGTGTCGTAGTGCTTGATGAACAGCGGTTGCTGCACTTGCGAGATCATCAGGATCTCGGTGGCAGCATCCTTGGCGAACACGGCACGCTCGTATTCGGCGAAATGCCGGTAGCGGCCCCAGCGACGATACAGGCCGCCGCGCAGGGTCTGGGCCTTGTCTTCGAAGCAGCCGTCGGCGGCGTAGTAGACATCCAGCCCTGGCATCTTGTTGAAGCCGATCAGGCGATCGACCGGGCGCTTGGCCAGGTCGGCGGCCATCCAGGCGCTGAGTTTCTCGTTGCGGCGGTGGTTGAACAGCGCCTTGACCGGCGCCACCAGCACTTCGAAGCCCGGGGGGATATCACCTTCCCAGATGAGTGTGTAGACGCGGATCTGATGCCCGCGCTTCTGACACTCGAGGGCGATGCGCATGAAATCGCGCTGCAGCCCGCCGAAGGGGAAGTATTTGTAAAGCACGAAAGCCAGTTGCATCAACGAACATCCTCAGCCAGCAGCAGCGCGCTCAAGCGGCCCGCCACATGCTCGGGATTCAGGCGAGTGAAGCACAGCGGCCACTCGCGTTTGAGATCGAACCGGCGCAGGTCCTCGGCGCTCGGTTTGTAGGTGCACTTCTTCTGCAGGCACGGCGCGCAGGGGAAGTTGCTGGCCTGGTGGATCTGGGCGCGTCCGTAGGCACCGGTCAGACCAGGATTGGTGGGGCCGAACAGCGAGATGGTCGGCACGTCCAGCGCGGCGGCCAGGTGGCCGAGGCCGGTGTCCACCGCCACGCAGGCCTTGGCCGCGGCGAGTATGCGCGCGACCCCTGCGAGGTTCAATTTGGGGAGTACCTGGCAATTTTCCAAGCCTTGGGCGATGCGTTCGGCACGGGCCTTCTCCGCAGGATTGCCCCAGGGCAGCACGACTTTCATCTTGCGCCGCCCCATGCGCTCGGCCAGCTCGCGCCAGTAGGCTTCCGGCCAGTGCTTGGTGGCCCAGGTGGTGCCATGCAGGAACACCACGTAGGGGGCGGTCGGAGGCAGTTGCAGGCGGTTCAGGTCGAGGCCGTACTGGCCGATGCCTTCAGGCAGGTCGTAGGCCAGGGACAAGGCGAACAGCTGGCGTACCCGCTCCACCGCATGCTGGCCGACGGCTACCGACAGCCGCCGGTCGTAGAAGCGGCTGGCCCAGCCTTCGCGCGCCGAATAGCGGTCGAGCCCGGCCACCGGTGCCTTGACGTAACGGGTCAACCAGGCCGACTTGACCAGCCCCTGGGCATCGATCACCAGGTCGTACTTGCGCTCGCGCAGGCGTTGCTTGAAGGCCTTCCACTCGCCGCTCTTGAGCGTTTGCCAGATATTCTTGCGCCAGCGCCGGATAGCCACCGGGATCACCTGGTCGACCGCCGGATGCCAGCTCGGGATCTCGGCGAACCCCTCTTCCACCACCCAGTCGAAGCGGATGCCGGGGATGGCGTGAGCGGCATCGGTGAGCGCCGGCAGGGTGTGGATCACATCGCCCAGCGACGAGGTCTTGATGATCAGTACCCGCACTTAGTCGACCTCGGCCACGCTATCGATCAGGTTCGGACCACCCAGGCTGTGCAAGGCGGCGATGACTTTTTCAGGCTCGAGCAGACGCAGGCAGTTGTAGTGGCCGAAGCGGCAGGTGCGTTCGAAGCACGGGCTGCACTCGATGCCGGTGCGCACCACCTCGACCTGGTCGGCCAACGGCGGAGTGAAGCCCGGCGAGGTCGAACCGTAGACGGCCACCAGCGGACGGTTGAGCGCCGCCGCCACATGCATCAGGCCGGAGTCGTTGGACACCACCGCATCGGCGCAGGACATCAGGTCGATGGCTTCGGCCAGCGAGGTCTCGCCGGCCAGGTTGCTGGACTCTTCACGGAACCCCGGAATCAGCCGGTCGCGGATCTGCTCGCCGACCGGATGATCGTTCTTCGAGCCGAACAGCCACACTTGCCAGCCCTGACGAATCATCGCGTCGGCAACGGCGGCGTAATGCTCCGCCGGCCAGCGCTTGGCCTCGCCGAACTCGGCACCTGGGCACAGCGCCAGCACCGGGCGGTCCAGTTCCAGGCCGAACTTGGCCAGGGCGGCCTCGCGGCTCTGGTCTTCGATGCGCAGGCTCGGGCGGGGATAGGGTTGTGGCAGCGGCGCGCCCGGCTCATAGGCCAGGGCCATGAAGCGCTCGATCATCAGCGGGTAGCGCGCCTTGTCGAGCTTGCGCACGTCGTTGAGCAGCAGGTAGCGCATCTCGCCGCGCCAGCCGGTACGCTGGGGGATGCCGGCGAAGTAAGGCACCAGTGCCGACTTGAGCGAGTTGGGCAACAGGATCGCCTGGTCGTACTGGCCGGCCAGTGATTTGCCGATGCGCCGACGCGTGGCCAGCTCCAGGGCACCGTGGCCGAGCGGGAAGCTCAAGGCCTGGCGCACCTCGGGCATGCGCTCGAGGATCGGCCGGCTCCACTCGGGGGCCAGCACGTCGATCACGCAGTCGGGGTGACGCTGTTTCAGGCACTGGAACAGGGTCTGCGCCATCACCATGTCGCCGACCCAGCTGGGTCCAATGATCAGTATTCTCATGCTTTATCCAGAAACATTCGGGGAGGCTGCAGGCTGCTCTACAACCTGGCCTCCCCTCTTTATATTCAGGCTATGTGGCGGACAGTGTACCACTGACATGCCTCGTTCGCGGGCAAGCCCGCTCCTACAGGCCCCCACAGATCTTGAGTGCTGTGGTGTACCTGCAGGAGCGGGCTTGCCCGCGAACGAAGCCAGCGCGGTAATCAGCTCAAACCCAGCTCACCCCAGATCCGCCGCACCTCGCGGCGCTCATCGACAAGCTGTCCGGCATCGATCACCCCGGCTTGCTTCTGCAATGCCTGGCGGTGCGAGGCGGAGCGGAAGGTCTTGTACACCTCGCGCAACAAAATCGCGTCCTCGGCGGGCATCAATCCGGCCTGCTCCAGCTCTTCGAGGATGCGAATGTTATCGGTCCAGCGCAGCAGGGCCGGATGATCGTGGGACCAGGCCAAAGCGGCGTATTGCACCATAAATTCGATATCCACGATACCACCGGCATCCTGCTTGACATCGAACGGCTGGCCGGGCTCGAAGGCGTTGTCGGCGGTACCGGCGACGGTACTCTTGCTGCCCAGGCTGGCGCGCATCTTGGCGCGCATCTCGCTCACTTCCTGACGCAGCGCATCGAGATCTCGGGCCTTGCCCAGCACGCCGGCACGCACCGTTTCGAAGGCACTGCCGACCTGCTTGCAGCCCACCAGCACACGGGCCCGCACCAGGGCCTGGTGCTCCCAGGTCCAGGCCTCGTTCTGTTGGTAGCGCTCGAAGGCCCCGAGCGAGCTGACCAGCAGCCCCGACGCACCGGAGGGACGCAGGCGCATGTCCACATCATAGAGCTGGCCGGAGTTGGTCTGGGTGGTCAGCAGGTGAATGATGCGCTGGCCCAGGCGGGTGAAGAACTGCGCGCCGTCGATGGGCTTGGCGCCATCGGTCTCGGCGTTCGGATCGCCGTCGTGGATGAACACCAGGTCCAGGTCCGAGCCATGCCCCAGCTCGATGCCACCGACCTTGCCGTAGCCGACGATGATGAAACTTGGGTCGCACAGGCTTCCATCACTGCGCTTGGGCTGGCCATGACGGGCCACGGTCTGACGCCAGGCCAACGCCAACACCTGGTCGAGAATGGCCTCGGCCAGCCAGGTCAGATAGTCGCTGACCTTCATCAAGGGCAGGTTGCCGCTGATTTCGGACGCCGCCACACGCAGGCTGTGCGCCAGCTTGAAGTGGCGCAGGGCCTCCATCTGCTGTTCCAGGTCGTCCTCGGGGATGCGCGTCAGCCGCTCGCGCAGCTCCGACGCCAGTTCCGGCGCCAGCGGCGGGCTGAACAGGCGGCCTTCGTTGAGCAGTTCGTCGAGCAGCAGCGGGAAACGCGTGATCTGCTCGGCGATCCACGGGCTGGCGGCACACAGAGTCAGCAGACGACGCAGGGCTCCAGGGTTTTCAGTCAGCAACACCAGATAGGCCGAACGCCGCGCGACCGCCTCCACCAGCGGCAGTACCCGCTCCAGCACCAGGTCAGGGTTGTCGTGCTCGACGGTCTGCGCCAGCAGGCGCGGAATGAAAGCATCCAGGCGTTCCCGGCCAATGCGCTGCATCGAGCGCAGCGACGGGCTGGCACGCAAGGCGGCCAAGCGCCGCAGGGCCTCGCCCGACTGCTTGAACCCGGCCTCTTCCAGTTGGCGGCCAGCGGCCTCCTCGTCCTGCGCCTGCTCCCACAGCGGCGACCATTCGCCGCCCACCACCAGCTCGCCCTCGGCTTCCTCTTCGTCCGGGTCGGCGATCACCTGGCGGAAGTGCCAGTCGACCCGACCACGCCACTGCATCAGTTGGTCATGGAACGCCTGCCAGTCGGCAAAGCCAAGGATGTAGGCGACCCGTTCACGATCGAGCTCGGCATCGGGCAGCATCTGGGTCTGGCGGTCGGCGATGGCCTGGATCGCATGTTCGGTGTAGCGCAGGAACTCATACCCCTCGCGCAGCTCGGCCACCACTGCCGGCGGCAGGTAGCCCTGCCCTTCAAGCGTGGCCAGCACCTTGAGCAGCGGACGTTGCTGCAAGCTCAGGTCGCGCCCGCCGTGGATCAGCTGGAACGCCTGGGCGATGAACTCGACCTCGCGAATGCCCCCGGCGCCGAGCTTGATGTTCTCGGCCATGCCCTTGCGCCGCACTTCCTGCTGGATCAGCTGCTTCATGGTGCGCAGCGCCTCGATGGCGGAAAAATCCAGGTAGCGCCGGTAGACGAACGGTCGCAGCATCTCCTGCAACTGCGCCCCGGCCACCTGGTCACCCGCCACCACGCGGGCCTTGATCATGGCGTAGCGTTCCCAGTCACGCCCCTGGTCCTGGTAGTACTGCTCCAGGGCATTGAACGAGAGCACCAGCGCACCGGCCGAGCCATAGGGGCGCAGGCGCATGTCGACGCGGAACACGAAACCGTCGACGGTGACCGGGTCCAGCGCCTTGATCAGGCGCTGGCCCAGGCGGGTGAAGAATTCCTGGTTATCCAGCGAGCGCTTGACCCCTTCGGTTTCGCCGCCTTCGGGAAAGGCGAAGATCAGGTCGATGTCCGACGACAGGTTGAGCTCCACCGCGCCCAGCTTGCCCATGCCCAGCACCACCATGTGCTGCGCCAGGCCGCTGCGGTTGCCGATCGGCGTGCCGAACTGCTGGCAATGGCGCGGGTACAGCCATTGGTAGGCTTCGTCGATCGAGGCGTCGGCAAGCTCGGACAGGTCGCGGCAGGTCTCGCCCAGTTCGGCCTGGCGGGTGATATCGCGCCAGATGATCCGCACCTGCTGACGGTTGCGCGCGCGGCGCAGGTTGCGCGCAAGTTCGTCTTCGCTCTGCGCAGCGTCGGCGGCGGCTTTTATATGGGCACGCAGTTGGCCGGGAGCATAGGTGCGGTCCATTTCGCCGCTGGCGAGCAGCTCGAACAGCGTCGCCGGCTCGCGCTGCGCCTGCTCGAGGACGAAATCGCTGGCAGCAGCCACCTGATCGAACTGCAGGCGATGCGCCGGGCTCCAACTGTCTGGATCAAGATCCGGATGCGCCGCCAGCGCCTCCTGCAGGAATTGTCGGTTACGGGCGACCAGCGGTTGCAGGGCGCCAGGCAGATCGAGCGGCAAAGGCAGGCGCATGGTCTATCCTTGATCGGCGTGAATGAGAGAGGTGGGTGCAGGCGAAAGAGGGACGAGCCGCGGTTGGACTGTCATACAAAAGTTGTAAATAGCTGAAAAACTCGAATCATTGGTACGAAACATCAAGAAACCTCTTGTGCCAGTGCGATACCAACCAACAGGAACGTTTTTCTCCACAACCCGAAAGGCGGCCACAAGCCGTTTTTCTGTAGTATTACTACTCCCTCGACTGCTCAAAAGCATGAAATGCCAAAGCATTTGTAGTAAAACTACACGGCGCCGGATGACTGTCCGGCAAATCCAAGAATTCACGACGTCTGCCCAAAAGGCCAGTCGCAAACTCAGGCTTCCGATTCTGGTTGCCTTTCCGCCCTGGAGCAAGCCATGCAAGACCTCGATCCTATCGAAACCCAGGAATGGCTGGATGCCCTGGAGTCGGTCCTCGACAAAGAAGGCGAAGACCGCGCTCATTACCTGATGACCCGCATGGGCGAACTGGCCACCCGCAGTGGTTCCCAGTTGCCTTACGCCATCACCACGCCATACCGCAACACCATCCCTGTCACCCACGAAGCACGCATGCCTGGCGACCTGTTCATGGAACGCCGCATTCGCTCGATGGTGCGTTGGAACGCCTTGGCCATGGTCATGCGTACCAACCTGAAGGACTCGGACCTGGGCGGACACATCTCGAGCTTCGCCTCCAGCGCCACCCTCTACGACATCGGCTTCAACTACTTCTTCCAGGCCCCGACCGAAGAACACGGCGGCGACCTGATCTTCTTCCAGGGCCACGCCTCGCCAGGCGTCTACGCCCGCGCCTTCATGGAAGGCCGCATCAGCGAAGAGCAGATGAACAACTTCCGCCAGGAAGTGGACGGCAACGGCCTGTCTTCGTACCCGCACCCCTGGCTGATGCCTGACTTCTGGCAGTTCCCGACCGTTTCGATGGGTCTGGGTCCGATCCAGGCGATCTACCAGGCACGCTTCATGAAGTACCTGGAAGCCCGCGGCTTCATCCCGGCCGGCAAGCAGAAGGTCTGGTGCTTCATGGGTGACGGCGAGTGCGACGAGCCGGAATCCCTGGGCGCGATCGCCCTGGCCGGCCGCGAGAAGCTGGACAACCTGATCTTCGTCATCAACTGCAACCTGCAGCGCCTCGACGGCCCGGTTCGCGGCAACGGCAAGATCATCCAGGAACTCGAAGGCGTGTTCCGTGGCGGTGGCTGGAACGTCAACAAGGTCGTCTGGGGCCGCTTCTGGGACCCACTGCTGGCCAAGGACACCAACGGTGCCCTGCAGCGCCGCATGGACGAAGTCATCGACGGCGAGTACCAGAACTACAAGGCCAAGGACGGCGCGTACGTCCGTGAGAACTTCTTCAACACCCCAGAGCTCAAGGCCATGGTCGAAGACCTGTCCGACGACGAGATCTGGAAGCTCAACCGTGGCGGCCACGACCCGTACAAGGTCTACGCGGCGTACCACCAGGCTGTGAACCACAAAGAGCAGCCGACCGTCATCCTGGCCAAGACCATCAAGGGTTACGGTACCGGTGCTGGCGAAGCCAAGAACACCGCGCACAACACCAAGAAAGTCGACGTCGACAGCCTGCGTCACTTCCGCGACCGCTTCGACATTCCGGTCAAGGACGCCGACCTCGAGAACCTGCCGTTCTTCAAGCCTGAAGAAGGTTCTGCCGAAGCCAAGTACCTGGCCGAGCGTCGCGCCGCACTGGGTGGCTTCGTGCCACAACGCCGCGCCAAGAGCTTCAGCGTGCCGACCCCGCCACTGGAGACGCTCAAGGCGATCCTCGACGGCTCGGGCGACCGCGAAATCTCCACCACCATGGCCTTCGTGCGCATCCTGGCGCAACTGGTCAAGGACAAGGAAATCGGCCAGCGCATCGTCCCGATCATCCCGGACGAAGCCCGTACTTTCGGTATGGAAGGCATGTTCCGCCAGCTGGGCATCTACTCGTCGGTCGGCCAGCTCTACGAGCCAGTCGATAAAGACCAGGTGATGTTCTACCGCGAGGACAAGAAGGGCCAGATCCTGGAAGAAGGCATCAACGAAGCCGGCGCCATGTCGTCCTTCATCGCTGCCGGTACCTCGTACAGCTGCCACAACCAGCCGATGCTGCCGTTCTACATCTTCTACTCGATGTTCGGCTTCCAGCGTATCGGCGACCTGGCCTGGGCCGCTGGCGACAGCCGCACCCGTGGCTTCCTGATCGGCGGTACCGCCGGCCGTACCACGCTGAACGGCGAAGGCCTGCAGCACGAAGACGGTCACAGCCACATGATGGCGGGCACCATCCCAAACTGCCGCACCTACGATCCGACCTACGGCTACGAGCTGGCGGTGATCATCCAGGACGGCATGAAGAAGATGACCGAAGAGCAACAGGACATCTTCTACTACATCACCGTGATGAACGAATCCTACCAGCAGCCTGCCATCCCGGCCGGTGCCGAGGAAGGCATCATCAAGGGCATGTACCTGCTGGAAGAAGACACCCGCGAAGCCGCGCACCACGTTCAGCTGATGGGCTCCGGCACCATCCTGCGCGAAGTCCGCGAAGCGGCGAAGATCCTGCGTGAAGAGTTCAACATCGGTGCCGATGTATGGAGCGTCACCAGCTTCAACGAACTGCGTCGCGACGGCCTGGCCGTGGAACGCGCCAACCGCCTCAAGCCTGGCCAGAAGCCACAGCAGACCTACGTCGAGCAGTGCCTGAGCGGTCGCAAGGGTCCGGTCATCGCCTCCACCGACTACATGAAGCTGTTCGCCGAGCAGATTCGTCAGTGGGTACCAAGCAAAGAGTTCAAGGTCCTGGGTACCGATGGCTACGGTCGCAGCGACAGCCGCAAGAAGCTGCGTCACTTCTTCGAAGTCGACCGTCACTTCGTGGTGCTGGCTGCCCTGGAAGCCCTGGCTGACCGTGGCGAGATCGAACCGAAGGTTGTCGCTGACGCCATCGTCAAGTTCGGCATCGACCCGGACAAGCGCAACCCACTGGACTGCTGAGGAGTAACTTAAGTGAGCGAACTCATTCGCGTACCTGACATCGGCAGCGGTGAAGGTGAAATCATCGAGCTGTTCGTCAAGGTCGGCGACCGCATCGAAGCGGACCAGAGCCTGCTGACCCTGGAGTCGGACAAGGCCTCCATGGAGATCCCGGCCCCCAAGGCCGGCGTCATCAAGGAGCTGAAGGTCAAGCTGGGCGACCGCCTGAAAGAAGGCGACGAACTGCTGGTCCTGGAAGCCGAGGGCGCCGCTGCGGCGCCTGAGGCTCCGGCCGCCGCCCCGGCTGCTGCTGCCCCTGCGGCCGCTGCACCCGCCGCTGAAGCCGCCCCTGCTCCGGCACCTGCCGCAGCACCGGCAGCCGCCAGCGTGCAGGACATCCACGTGCCGGATATCGGCTCGTCGGGCAAGGCCAAGATCATCGAAGTGCTGGTCAAGGTCGGCGATACCGTCGAAGCCGACCAGTCGCTGATCACCCTGGAATCCGACAAGGCTTCCATGGAGATCCCATCGCCTGCCGCCGGCGTGGTCGAAGAAGTCCTGTGCAAGCTGGAAGACGAAGTCGGCACTGGCGACCTGATCTTCAAGCTGAAAGTCGCAGGCGCCGCGCCTGCGGCCGCTCCGGCACCAGCTGCTGCCCCGGCAGCCGCCAAGGCCGAGGCTGCTCCGGCTGCCGCCCCAGCTGCTGCCCCTGCACCGGTTGCTACCGCACCGGCCGCTGGCAGCAATGCCAAGGTTCACGCAGGCCCTGCCGTTCGTCAGCTGGCTCGTGAATTCGGTGTCGACCTGGGTGCTGTTGCCGCCACCGGCCCGCACGGCCGCATCCTGAAAGAAGACGTGCAGGTCTACGTCAAGGCCATGATGCAGAAGGCCAAGGAAGCACCGGCAGCCGCTGGCGCAACCGGTGGTGCTGGCATCCCGCCGATCCCGGCCGTGGACTTCAGCAAGTTCGGTGAAGTCGAGGAAGTCGCCCTGACCCGCCTGATGCAGGTCGGTGCTGCCAACCTGCACCGCAGCTGGCTGAACGTGCCGCACGTGACCCAGTTCGACTCCGCCGACATCACCGAGCTGGAAGCCTTCCGCGTTGCGCAGAAAGCCGTGGCGGAAAAGGCCGGCGTCAAGCTGACCGTCCTGCCGCTGCTGCTCAAGGCCTGTGCCCACCTGCTCAAGGAGCTGCCGGACTTCAACAGTTCGCTGGCACCAAGCGGCAAGGCCATCATCCGCAAGAAGTACGTCAACGTCGGCTTCGCCGTGGACACCCCGGACGGCCTGCTGGTCCCTGTGATCAAGAACGTCGATCAGAAGAGCCTGCTGCAACTGGCTGGCGAAGCAGCTGCGCTGGCTGAAAAAGCCCGCACCAAGAAGCTGTCGGCCGACGACATGCAGGGTGCCTGCTTCACCATCTCCAGCCTCGGTCACATTGGCGGCACCGGCTTCACGCCGATCGTCAACGCGCCGGAAGTGGCGATCCTCGGTGTTTCCAAGGCGACCATCCAGCCAGTCTGGGACGGCAAGGCCTTCCAGCCGAAGCTGATGCTGCCGCTGTCGCTGTCCTACGATCACCGTGTGATCAACGGCGCTGCCGCTGCGCGCTTCACCAAGCGCCTGGGCGACCTGCTGACGGACATCCGCACGCTGCTGCTGTAATGCTGCACCCCGCCTCCCCTCACCGGGGAGGCGGGACCGATTTCGAGCTGCCACGCTCGTACCTCAACCCCGCCCCTGGCGGGGCTTTTTTTGCCTGAAAACAACCTTCCCATGAAGGGCCGCCAGGCGCGCAAGCTTCAGATTTCCGACGCCCAGCCGACAACCTGCATACGCTGCCCCACATGGCCGCTTGCCAGCCCACGGGACATGATGCACCCTTGCTCAACGCGCCGCCGCTTACCTGCGGCATACCGCGCCAACCGCCTTGTTCAAGCGAGTCTTCGATGAAAAGCCAACCCGATGCCGCCAGCCGTGTGGCGGCCGAGGTCGTGACGCAGTTACCCGTGCCCTCGCGGCTCGGGATGCTGCGTTTCGAGCGGCTGAACGAAGCCAGTTGGGCCATGCTCTACCTCGACCCGGGCTGCGATCGCCAGTTCGGCCTGCCCGCAGCCGAACTCTGTGCCCTGATCGGCTCGCCCTATGCCAGCCTCATGGAGCCTGAAGCGCGCTACAAGCTGCACGACGAGATCCAACTGCAGCTGGCGCGGCGCAACCACTACCGCGTGCGCTATACCCTGCACGCCGGCTCCGGGCCCCTGCGCTTGCTGGAGGTCGGCGAGGCCTACAAGCAGCACAACCGCCAACTGCTGCGCGGCTACCTCACGGTGCTGGACGACCAGGCAGAAGAAATCCCGAGCCAGGACGCAAACGATCTCGAGTCACGCAACAGCCGCCTGCAACTGGCCCTGCAACTCAACCAGCGCGCCCAACAGGAGCAACTCGAGCACCTGGAGCGGGTGCGTGCCCAGCAGGACCTGATCCTGCGCCTGGCACGCCAGCGCTACAGCGCCAGCAACTCGCTGCTCGAAGCGGCCGAACTGATCACCCGCAGCGCCTGCGAAATCTACAAGCTCGACTGCGCCAGCATCTGGTACCTCAACGAGCAACGCCTGGAACCGATCACCGCCTGGTTCCAGCACGAGCAGGCCCACCGCCTGCCGCAGCCGATCGACGCCAGCCACTACCCGGATTACCTCGACGCCCTGCACGCCAGCCGCGCCATCGACGCCCACAACGCCAGCCATGACCCACGCACCCGGGACATGGTCCAGGGCCTGCTCAGCACCGCCGACAATGCCATGCTCGATGCCAGCATCCGCGTCGACGGCCAGGTGGTCGGCGTGCTCTGCCTGGAGCAGACCGGCCAGCCGCGGGCCTGGCAGTCCGACGAAATCGCCTTTGCCGGCGAGCTGGCCGACCAGTTCGCCCAGGTCATCACCAACCACAACCGCCGCACCGCCACCAGCGCCCTGCACCTGTTCCAGCGTGCGGTAGAGCAGAGCGCCAGCGCCTTCCTGCTGGTCAATCGCGACGGGGTGGTGGAGTACGTCAACCCAAGCTTCACCGCCATTACCCAGTACAGCACCGACGAAGTGCAGGGCCACCACCTGGCCGAGCTGCCGGCACTGGAAAACCTCAGCCAGATCCTGTTCGACTCACCGTCGAGCCTGGCCATGGGCAACAGCTGGCAAGGTGAATTCAAGAGCCGGCGCAAGAGCCTGGAACCCTACTGGGGCCAGTTGTCGATTTCCAAGGTGTATGGCGACAACCGCGAGTTGACCCACTACATCGGCATCTACGAAGACGTCACCCAGAGCAAGCTTGCCCAGCAACGCATCGAGCGCCTGGCCTACACCGACAACCTCACCAGCCTGGGCAACCGCCCGGCGTTCATCCGCAGCCTCGACGAACGCTTCGCCCGCGACGGCGACAGCCCGATCTGCCTGCTGCTGGTCGACATCGATAACTTCAAGCGCATCAACGACAGCCTCGGTCACCAGACCGGCGACAAGCTGCTGATCAGCCTGGCCCGCCGTCTGCGCAACAGCCTGAGCAGCGGTGGCAGCCTGGCGCGCTTTGCCAGCAACGAGTTCGCCGTGCTGCTGGACGACACCGGCCTCGAAGACGGCCAGAACATCGCCCAGCAGTTGCTGCGCACCCTCGACAAGCCCATGTTCGTCGACAACCAGCTGATCAACGTCACCGCCTCCGTGGGCCTGGCCTGTGCGCCCCTGCACGGCGCCGACCCGCAGACCCTGATGAAGAACGCAGGCCTGGCCCTGCACAAGGCCAAGGCCAACGGCAAGCATCAGGTCCAGGTGTTCACCGAAGTGCTCAACGCCGAGGCCAGCTACAAGCTGTTCGTCGAGAACAACCTGCGCCGGGCCCTGACCCAGAACGAGCTGGAGGTCTTCTACCAACCCAAGCTGTGCCTGCGCAGCGGTCGCCTGTTGGGCCTGGAGGCGCTGCTGCGCTGGAACCACCCCGAGCGCGGCATGATCCGCCCCGACCAGTTCATCAGCGTGGCCGAAGAGACCGGCCTGATCATCCCCATCGGTAAATGGGTGGTGCGCCAGTCGTGCCGCATGAGCCAGGAGCTGCGCGAGGCCGGCATGGGCAATCTGCACGTGGCGATCAACCTGTCGCCCAAGCAGTTCTCCGACCCCGAGCTGGTCAGCTCGATCGGTGCCATTCTCAAGGAAGAAGCGCTGCCCCCGCATCTGCTGGAACTGGAGCTGACCGAGGGCCTGCTGCTGGAGGCCACCGAAGACACCCGGCGCCAGCTCGACGAGCTCAAGCAGCTGGGTCTGACCCTGGCCATGGATGACTTCGGTACGGGCTATTCATCGCTGAGCTACCTGAAGAAGTTTCCCATCGACATCATCAAGATCGATCGCAGCTTCATCAGCGAGATTCCCGCCAACCAGGACGACATGGAGATCACCTCGGCGGTGGTGGCCATGGCCCACAACCTCAAGCTCAAGGTGGTCGCCGAAGGCATCGAGACCTCCGAACAGCTGGCGTTCCTGCGTCGCCACCGCTGCGACGTCGGCCAGGGCTACCTGTTCGACCGGCCGATCCCCGGGCGCGAGCTGGTCGACAAGCTCAGGCGCTACCCGCGCGGGCCGGTGGCCTGACAGGCGCGTAAACCTCGGGCACTATAGGGGCCATGTGGGCCTCTTCGCGGGCAAGCCCGCTCCCACAGCAACCCCTGTAGGAGCGGGCTTGCCCGCGAACAAGCCACAACCGCTCCCACTGTCAGACAGAGGAACAATCATGGTCCTGCGCTCGGAAATCCTCGTGAACAAAAACGTCCTGCCCACCGCGGAACAGGCCCTGCCTGGCCGCGAAACCCCCATGACCCTGCCCGAATTCCACTACGTGTTCGAAGGCACCCCGTTGCTCGGCCCATTCTTCGAAGGCAGCATCGACTTCGCCATCTTTGGCCTGGGCTGCTTCTGGGGCGCCGAACGACGTTTCTGGCAGCGTGAAGGCGTGGTCAGCACCGTGGTCGGCTACGCCGGCGGTTTCACCCCCAACCCGACCTACGAAGAGGTCTGTTCGGGCCTGACCGGCCACACCGAAGTGGTGCTGGTGGTGTTCGACAAGGACAAGGTCAGCTACCGCGAACTGCTGGCGATGTTCTGGGAACTGCACAACCCGACCCAGGGCATGCGCCAGGGCAACGACATCGGCACCCAGTACCGTTCGGCCATCTATTGCACCTCGCCGGAGCAACTGGAGCAGGCCAAGGCCAGCCGCGATGCCTTCCAGGCCGAGCTGAGCAAGGCCGGTTTCGGCGAGATCACCACCGAGATCGACCAGGCGCCGACCGTCTACTTCGCCGAGGCCTACCACCAGCAGTACCTGGCCAAGAACCCCGGAGGCTACTGCGGCATCGGTGGCACCGGCGTGTGCCTGCCCCCCAGCCTGCAGGGTAACTGACCCATGATCCTGTTCCATTCGCCGCTGTCGCCGTTCGTGCGCAAGGTCATGGTGGTGTTGCACGAGACCGGCCAGCTGGCCCGCGTGACCCTGCAACCCGTCAACATCAGCCCGGTGAGCGGTGACGAGCAGCTCAACCAGGACAATCCGATCGGCAAGATCCCGGCCCTGCGCCTGGACGACGGCAGCGTGCTGCACGACAGCCGGGTGATCTGCGAGTACCTCGACACCCAGCACGTCGGTAACCCGCTGGTTCCCCGCGAGGGCTCGGCGCGCTGGCGGCGCCTGACCCTGGCCTCCCAGGCCGATGCGATCATGGATGCGGCGGTGTCGAGCCGCTATGAAAGCTTCCTGCGTCCTGAAGACAAGCGCTGGGATGGCTGGCTGCAGGCGCAGTCAGAGAAGATCCGCCGAGGCCTGGCGGATCTTGAGCAGCATCACCTGGCAGAGATCGCCTCCGGCTTCGACATCGCCTCGATCGGCGTGGCCTGCGCGCTGGGCTACCTGGACCTGCGCCAGCCGGAATTCGGGTGGCGTGAGCAACAGCCTGGGCTGGCTGCATGGTATGCCCAGGTGTGCCAGCGGCCATCGATGCTGGCTACAGTGCCGGTAGCCTGAAGCCCCCGTTCACGGGCAAGTCGGAGCGCCGACTTGCCCGTGAATGCCTCAACCCGACCTGGCAGGAAACAACATCCCCACCCGAACCGCCAACCAGCGCCCGATCGCCTTGTCCTCCCTCATGCCACCCTCCCCACTCGCGACCAGTCCAGCCGCCGGGTCAGCACCATGAACACCCCGAGCAAGCCAAAACACAGCAGCGAGCCCATCAGCAGCGCATAGTCCTCGGCACTCAGCAGCCCGTAGAGCAGGCCATACAGCGCCGCCAACCCCAGCGCAAAACCCGCCCCGCGCACCGGGCTGTGCAGCACATGGCTCAAGTAGAAGCCGATCAGCAGCACACAGGCCGCCGCCGACAAGCCGTACGCCAAGCCGAAACCCAGGTGTTCCGACAGTGACAGCAGCAACAGATAGAACAGCGCCAGCGCCGCCCCCACCAGCATGTACTGCATCGGGTGCACGCTGAGGTTCTTCAACACCTCGAACAGGAAGAAGCCGGCAAAGGTCAGCGCGATGAACAGCAGCGCGTACTTGATCGCACGTTCGCTCTTGAGGTACTGGTCCACCGGATCGACGAAGCTCACACCAAAGGTGCGCCCACTGAAATCCGCGCACTTGTCCGCACCGGCACATTGGCGCAGCGCGTCTTCCAGGTTGGTGGCAAAGAACGAGGTCTGCCAGCGCGCAGTGAAGCCCTGGGCATCGATCTCACGGCTGGCCGGCAAGTAGTTGCCGATGAAGCTCGGATGGGGCCAGTTGGCGCGCATCTCGACCCGGCTGCTGCGCCCCACTGGCAGTACATGGAGTTGTCCGGTGCCCTGCAGCGCCAGGTCGAAGGCATAACTGAACTCGCGGGCAGCCTGGCCATCCAGCCCCGGCAGAGCGACGCGCACGCCACCGGCCATCCAGTCCAGGCCGGTGCCTGCTTCGAACGGCAGGCGCTGATCGTCGAGGCTCAGTTCCAAGGCGTTCTCGATGCCACGAATATCGCTGATGCCCACGACCATGAACGGTTTGTCGAACCGGTAGTCGTCGTAGTCCTTGTCGATACCCCAGCGCTCGGGCAGCTTGAAGCGGCCACTGACATGGTTCTTGGCATGGAACAACCGCGCCTGGTAGATGCCACGGGCGCGCAGCTCGGTATCGACCTGGCTGGCGACCTCGAAGGTTTCCGGCAGGAAGTACAGGTGGCCGCTGACAGTGCTGGTTTCCTGCACACTCTTGCCGTCCTTGTCGATCCAGCGGCGCTGGTACTTGCGGTACGGCACCACCAGCAGCGGGCCGCTGATCTGCTGGTCGAAGCTCGAGCTCTGGGCGATGTCCTGCAGCACGCTATCGCGCGCGGCCTGGCGTTCATCGATCAGGCCACCGATCATCAACAGAGGGATCAATAACAGCAGCATCAGCAGGACGATCATGCCGAGCTTGAAACTCAGGGGCTTGTTCATGGGGCGTTGGCTCCGGTTGTGATGGGCGCAGGTTGCGCCCATCACATGGAGACAATGGGGAGGGTTTGTGCAGATTGTGTGGAGATGGCGAGCCGGTCTCGAATCCGGCGCCGGAATCAGCCCATGCGCCGCGCAGGCAGCCACAGCCTGACCCGCACCCCGCCGTCGACGTTATCGACCGCCAGCGCTCCACCATGCAGCTGCATCACTTCGTCGACAAAGTTGAGCCCAAGCCCGGTGCTCTTGCGTCCGGTCCCTGGCCGCGGCAAGGAATAGAAGCGCTCGCTGACCCGCTCGATGGCGTAATCCGGAATCGCCTCCCCCTGGTTGAACAGGCTCAACGCAACCCGTTCGCCCTCCTGCACCCACTCGAACGACAACGTGCCGCCGGCCGGCGTGAAGTCGAGTGCGTTGTCCACCAGGTTCGCCAGCGCCTGGCGCAACAGGAAGGGGTCGCACAGCAACAACACACCACCCGGCACCTGTTGCCGGATCTGCAATCCGGCACTATCGATCCGCGCCGCATACCCGTGCAGCAACTCGTCGAGCAGTGCCGCAAGCGGCACCTGCTGCTCATCCTCCAGCGCCTGCATCTGCTCGACCCGCGCCAGGTTGAGCAAGCGCTCGATCATCTGCTGCAAACGCTCGCTCTCACGCTCGATATTGCTGGCAAAACGCGCCCGCTGCTCATCCGGCATCGGCCCCTGCAACAGCTCGGAAGCCCCGCGAATCGCCGCCAGTGGGCTCTTCAGCTCATGGGTGAGGGTATGCACATAGCGCTCGACATACGCCTTGCCCTCCAACTGCGTGCGCATGCGCTCCACCGCCGTGGCCAGTTGCAGCAGTTCGCCGCCCTTGTAGTGCGGCAGCGCCGCGCGCTCGCCCTCACTCACCGCCTGGGCGTAGCGGGTGAGGCGGCGCAACGACCGCGCCAGCCACCAGGACAGCGCCGCGCCCACCAGCAGCCCGAGCACGATCAAGCCCAGGCCGAGCGTCAGCAAACGTTGCTCGGAGCGGTCGATATAGGGTTGCAGCGAACTGTTGGGCTTGGCCACCGTCACCACACCGATGACCTGGCCGTTATCCATGATCGGTGCCGCCACATGCATCACCGAGGTGCTTTCGTCGTCCGGATCGCTGCGGGTCGAACGCGCGCCATACTGGCCGCGCAGGGTCAGGTAGACGTCGTTCCAGCGCGAGTAATCCTTGCCCAGTGCCTGGCCACTGGAGTCGAGCAGGACGATGCCTTGGGCGTCGGTGACATAGATCCGGTGACTGACCTGGTTTTTCGCCAGCCCCCAGATATCGGCACCCGGGCGGCGCTGCCCGTAGGATTCGAGCACTTGCGGCAGACGACTTTGCCCAAGCGTGCCGGCCTTGACGTCATCGTGAAGGATTTCTGCCAACAGGTTGGCGGTGTCCACCAGGGTTTCCTCGGAAGACTGGCGCACCACCGGGCGAATCTGTTCGCGCACGGTATTGAGCAGGAAGTAACCCGACAACCCGACGAACAGGAAGTACACCAGAAAGATCCGGATCCCCAGGCGCATCAGGCGTGGTCCGGGCTGTAGCTGTAGCCCAGGCCGCGATGGGTCTGGATCGGCTCGGCGTCGGCCACGACCTGGCGCAGCTTGGCGCGCAGGCTCTTGATGTGGCTGTCGACGGTACGCTCGTAACCGGCATCGGAGGACACGCCCAGGCCGTCGAGCAGTTGCTCGCGGCTGAACACCCGCCGCGGTTGCTCGAGCAGGCAGTGCAACAGGCGAAACTCATGGCGGGTGAGTGTCAGCGCCTGGCCCCGGTAGAGAATGCGCATACCCCGCGTATCGACTTCGAACGGCCGGGCTTCGCCCACCGCCTCGCCCCGGGGCGCCATGCGCTTGAGGATCGCCCGCACCCGCGCAGCCACTTCGCGCGGGCTGAACGGCTTGACCACATAGTCGTCGGCACCGATTTCCAAGCCTACGACCCGGTCGATCTCACCATCGCGGGCACTGAGGAACATCACCGGCACCTCGCTGAAGCGGCGCAGCTGGCGACAGGTTTCGAAGCCGCTGATATCGGGCAGGCCGATGTCGAGGATGACCAGGTCGGCCGGACGCTGGCGCATCTGATCGAGCGCGGCGCTGCCCAGGTTCACCCAGGTGGTAGTATGGCCGTCGGCCTGGAGGGCGTAGACCAGGGTGTCGGCGATGGCGGATTCGTCTTCGACGATGAGGATGTGGGGCATGGGTGAGGCTCTGAGGGTCTGGTCGTCGATTGTCCGACCGGGCCCTACCGCCGGACAAGCCCACTCCCACAATTGCAGGTTGACGCTGCACCTGCGGGAGCGAGCTTTGCCTGCGAGAGGCCAGCCCGGACGATCAGCAGTCCGGTTTGTCTGCGGTATAGCGCCGCGCCGGGTTCACCGCCGCCTTGAACTCACGCAGCGCCTTGGCGCCGATCAGCAGCGGGTAGTTGAAGTTGCTGCGGTCGGTCAGGTTGACCTCCACCGTGCGCTTGACGTCGCCCAGGCACAGCTCCAGGTCCACCACCGGGCGGCGGGCGGCCTCGGCCGGTTCGTCCTCGTCGTCTTCATCGCCCGAGCGGGCCTTGATCTTGCTGATGCGCGCCACCTTGTGCTCGTAGACCTTGCCGTCGGCGTTCTTGGTCGCCAGGCGGAATCGCACCCACTCCTCGCCGTCGCGGGTGAAGGTCTCGATATCCTTGGCCGACAGCGAAGCGGTCAGCGCGCCAGTATCCATCTTGGCCTTGAGGGTCTGGCCGATCTCGGGGAGCTTGATGTACTCGTAGCGGCCATAGAGTGTCGGCTCGGCGGCCATCACCGGCAGCGCCAGCAGTGACAGGAGGGCAAGCAGTGGTTTCACGGGAAACATTCCTTGAGATGAGACAGTGCTTAGACTACGCGGGCAGGATAGGTTCGTTGTCATAGCCTATCCAACATAATGTGAAACATTTGTGCCTTCCATTGGGCACTGGACGTTTGGCGTAGGCCCCCGCCCTGCTTATCATTGCCAACCGCAAATTTCACACAACAAGAGTCTCCTTATGCGTCGCCTGCTGACCGGCATTCTCACAACAGCCCTGCTGCTGCTCAACACCCTGGTGCTGATCGGGCCGCTGCTGGTCTTCGCCCTGCTCAAGCTGGTGCTGCCCGGCCGTGGCCGCGACTATGCCTCCTGGGCGGTGATGTGGATCGCCGAGACCTGGTCGGAAATCGACAAGGCCATCTTCGCCCTGTGCATCCCCACGCAATGGGACATCCGTGGCATCGAGAACCTGAACCCGAACACCTCCTACCTGTGCATCAGCAACCACCAGAGCTGGGTCGACATTCCCGCACTGATCGAAAGCCTCAACCGCCGGGTGCCGTTCTTCAAGTTCTTCCTCAAGAAGGAGCTGATCTGGGTGCCGCTGCTGGGCCTGGCCTGGTGGGCGCTGGACTACCCCTTCATGAAGCGCTACAGCAAGGCCTTCCTCGACAAGCACCCCGAACTCAAGGGCAAGGACCTGGAAATCACCAAGGCTGCCTGTGAGCTGTTCAAGCGCCAGCCGGTGACCGTGGTCAACTACCTTGAAGGCACGCGCTTCACCGAAGCCAAGCGCGCACAACAGCAGTCGCCGTACCGCCACCTGCTCAAGCCCAAGGCTGGCGGCGTGGCCTTCGTGCTCGCCGCACTGGGCGAGCAACTCGATGCCCTGCTCGATGTGACCATCGTCTACCCCGGCAACAAGGCGCCGGGCTTCTGGGACCTGCTCAATGGCAGCATCAGCCGGGTGACCATCGACATTCAGGTGCGTGAGCTGGACCGCACCCTGTGTGAAGGCGACTACGAGAGCGATCCGGCGTTCCGGCAGCAGGTTCAGGCGTGGGTGAACCAGTTGTGGGAAGACAAGGATCAACGCATCGAGCAGCTGCGCGCCGAGATGCGCTGAGCATGATCTCTGCGTATTCGCGGATCTGACCGCGAATACGCGTCCAGATGCTCGATTAAAATCCATATTTATAATTGAGATAAGCAACTCTTTGTTTGTCATCGTCCAGTCGCCTGGATAAAAATCGATCTACACAATTACAAAAAGCCAGGATCGATCGATGGCCCACACACCCTCCTCTTCCGCCGAGGCGCCAGCACCACAACTGCGCCGCGTGCTCGGCCTCCCCGCACTGGTGTTCTTCGGCCTGGTGTACATGGTCCCGCTGACCATCTTCACCACCTACGGCATCGTCACCGAGATCACGGGCGGGCGCACCGCAGGTGCCTATCTCGTCACCCTGCTGGCGATGCTGTTCACCGCCACGTCCTACAGCTTCATGGTCAAGCGTTTTCCGGTCGCAGGCTCGGCATACTCCTATACAAACCTCGCGTTCGGTCCGAATATCGGCTTCCTGGCCGGCTGGTCGTTGCTGCTCGACTACCTGTTCATCCCGATGATCAACTACCTGCTCATCGGCCTTTTCCTCAACCTCGCCTTCCCTGCCATCCCGGCCTGGGGCATCGTCCTGGCATCGATTGCCCTGGTCACCCTGCTCAACGTGATCGGCATCCACTCGGTGGCCAAGGCCAGCAACCTGATCGTCGGCGCGCAGATCGTCTTCATCGGGGTGTTCGTCGCCCTGTCCTATCAGAGCCTCGCCGGACAACCGGTAGAGATGCTGGCTCCGCTGCGGGGCGACGGCAGTGCCCCGGGCTTCGCGGCGCTGATGGCCGGGGCGGCGGTGCTGTGTCTTTCGTTCCTGGGCTTCGATGCGGTGTCGACACTGGCCGAGGAATGCAGGGACGCCCGTCGCGACGTACCGCGGGCGATCATCCTCACCACCCTGAGTGCCGGGCTGCTGTTCACCGTGCTCGCCTATGTCAGCCAGTTGGTGCTGCCAGGCAGCGCATTCAGCAACGTCGACGCCGCCGCCAACGAGGTGATGCTCAAGGCCGGCGGCCAGTTCCTCGCCAACTTCTTCACGGCCGCGTTCGTCGCCGGCAGCCTGGGCTCGGCACTGGCCTCCCAGGCGGCGGTGTCACGTATCCTCTTCACCATGGGCCGTGATGGCGTGCTGCCAAGGCGCACTTTCGGCCACCTGTCGCCACGCTTCGGCACACCGGTGTTCGCCATCGTGCTGGTCTCGGCCTTTTCGCTGCTGGCACTGGTGATCGATCTGGCGACCCTGGCATCGCTGATCAGCTTCGGTGCGCTGGTGGCGTTCTCGGTGGTGAACCTGGCAGTGGTGCGCACGCACCTGATCGACGAGCGTACCCATCGCACTCCAACAGGGCTGCTGCGCTATGGCTTGGTGCCATTGGTCGGGTTGGGGCTGACGCTGTGGTTGTGGACCAGCCTGTCGGCGTTGACCCTGGTGATTGGCCTGTGCTGGTTCGCCCTGGGGCTGGCTTACCTGGCGGTGCTGACGGCCGGCTTCCGGCGGCCGGTGCAACTGGTGGACTTTTCCGAGGCGGGGTAACGGCGTGTCCGCGCCGGCTTTTTCGCAGGCAAGCCCGCGAAAGGGCCGGCTGGCTGTCAGACCGATGGCACCGCACTTGCCGGGCTGCCCCACAGGCTGCCCAGGTTCTGCAGCAACGAACCGGCAATGCCCTGCTGCCCCAGGTACTGCAGGATCAACGGCGCGAACTGGCCGATCATGCCGGTATCCATGCCCAGCGCCTTGAAGGCGTTATCCAGGTCGTTGCGGTTCTCGACATTGCCCAGGGCATTGCTCAGCGCCGACGGGT
Source organism: Pseudomonas sp. RW3S2 (assembly GCF_014268955.1). Taxonomy (NCBI): domain Bacteria; kingdom Pseudomonadati; phylum Pseudomonadota; class Gammaproteobacteria; order Pseudomonadales; family Pseudomonadaceae; genus Pseudomonas; species Pseudomonas sp. RW3S2. The sequence goes on from NZ_JABWRM010000005.1 coordinate 144,323, forward strand.
GCTGGTTGTTCTGCCCCAGCAACTCGCCCAGCCCGTTGAGCCCGCCCAGGGCGTTGGCACCGGACAACAGGTCGAGACCGGGCACCGCCTTGGTCAACTGGCCGTAGTCGTCATTGCTCAGGTTGTTGCGCGCAAGGCCCAGCATGGCGCCAGCGCCGCCGACAGCCTGCTCGGGGGTGATCTTCAGTTCGCTGCCCAGGGTATTGAGCAGATTGGCCTGGGCAGCCGGCGCCTGGACCTGGCCTTTCGGGGTCTGCATGGCCGAGACAGCATTGGCGGCATCGTTGAGGTTGAAGGCGAACACCGGGCTTGCGGCCAGGGTCATCAGGGTTGCCAGGGTGAATGCTTTCATCGGGGGACCTCGTAGGCCGGGATGGCCTGGAAAACGAGGTGTTGGACTGGGGGCCCGGAGGTTTGTTCCTGCCGGGTGTCGGCAAGCAGCGAGCCCGCCCCACAGGCCTGTGGGAGCGGGCTCGTCCCGCGATTGGGCCGCAAAGCGGCCCCAAAAACCTCAGGCAGCGCTGAAGGTCCTGTGCGGATCGATCACGAATTTCTTCGGCACGCCCGCATCGAACTCACCGTACCCTTCCGGCGCCTGATCCAGGCTGATCACCTGCACGCCCACCACTTCGGCGATGTTGATCCGATCCCACATGATCGCCTGCATCAGCTGGCGGTTGTACTTCATGGTCGGGGTCTGGCCGGTGTGGAAGCTGTGCGACTTGGCCCAGCCCAGGCCGAAGCGGATGCTCAGCGCGCCGATCTTCGCCGCCGCGTCCACCGCGCCCGGGTCTTCGGTCACGTACAGGCCCGGAATGCCGATCTTGCCGGCCACACGGGTGACCTGCATCAGCGAGTTGAGCACGGTCGCCGGGGCTTCGTGCTTGGCACCTTCATGGCCGTGGCCGCGGGCTTCGAAGCCTACCGCATCGACGGCGCAGTCCACTTCCGGCTCGCCGAGGATGTCGATGATCTGCTCGTGCAGCGGGGTGTCCTTGGACAGGTCGACCACCTCGAAGCCCTGGGACTTGGCGTGGGCCAGGCGCAGCGGATTGAGGTCACCCACGATCACGCAGGCGGCGCCCAGCAGGCGTGCCGAAGCGGCAGCGGCCAGGCCGACCGGGCCGGCGCCTGCCACATAGACGGTGCTGCCCGGGCCGACGCCTGCGGTGACAGCACCGTGGTAGCCGGTGGGCAGGATGTCCGACAGGCAGGTCAGGTCACGGATCTTCTCCATGGCCTTGTCGCGGTCAGGCAGTTTCAGCAGGTTGAAGTCGGCGTACGGCACCAGCACGTATTCAGCCTGGCCGCCGGTCCAGTCACCCATGTCGACATAACCATAGGCACCGCCGGCACGGGCCGGGTTGACGGTCAGGCAGACGCCGGTGTGCATCTCCTTGCAGGAACGGCAGCGCCCGCAAGCAACGTTGAACGGCACCGACACCAGGTCGCCGATCTTCAGGCGCTCGACATCGCGGCCCAACTCGACGATTTCACCCGTGATCTCATGGCCGAGAACCAGGCCGACCTGAGCGGTGGTGCGGCCCCGGACCATGTGCTGGTCGGAACCGCAGATATTGGTGGAGACCACCTTGAGGATCACGCCGTGCTCGATCTTCTTGCCGCGCGGATCCTGCATCTTGGGGTAGTCGATCTTCTGCACCTCGACCTTGCCTGCGCCGAGATACACCACTCCACGATTACCAGACATGCTCTTACCTCGCTTGATTTGTATTTATGCAGCGGTGGTTGAAGCGCCGCCATCCCTGGGCGGCCTGTGTTACTGGAATGAGGGGAATTGTGGGCTTGATGGGGGATGTCGCAGTGACTGGATGCGACAGGGGATTATCTGTTTACGGCAGGTCGAAAGTGGTGAGGCCATTCGCGGGCAAGCCCGCTCCTACAGGGGATCGCATGCCTGAGAACGGCGCTGTGCCTGTAGGAGCGGGCTTGCCCGCGAAGAGGCCCGTGCAGACGTCAGAGAACGACAGTCCGGTTGGCATTGAGGAACACCCGTCGCTCGATGTGATACCCCACCGCCCGCGCCAGGGTCAGGCACTCGATATCGCGCCCCTTGGCGATCAGATCTTCAGGATAGTGGCTGTGATCGACCACCTCGACGCCCTGGGCAATGATCGGCCCTTCGTCGAGGTCGTTGTTGATGTAGTGCGCGGTCGCGCCGACCATCTTCACACCCTTGTTGTACGCCTGGTGATAGGGCTTGGCGCCCTTGAACCCCGGCAGCAGCGAGTGATGGATGTTGATCGCCCAGCCATCCAGGCGCCGGCACAGCTCTGGCGACAGCACCTGCATGTAGCGCGCGAGAATCACCAGCTCAGCGCCGGTTTCCTCGATCACCTTGAGCACCTTGCGCTCCTGGCCCGGCTTGTCGTTCGGGTCGAGCGCGAAGTGGTAGTAGGGAATCTTGTGCCAGTGCGCCAGCGGCTCCAGGTCGGGGTGGTTGGAGATCACTGCGACCACCTCCATGCCCAATTGGCCGATGCGCTGGCGATACAGCAGGTCGTTCAGGCAATGGTCGGCCTTGGACACCATGATCACCACCTTGGGGCGGTGATTGGGTGCCGTCAGCTCGAACGCCATGCCAAAGGCTTCACTGCGCTCGGCGAGCCCGGCACGGAAGGCATCTTCATCGAAACCGTCAGGTGCGCGGAATTCCACACGGATGAAGAAACGCCCCGACAGTCGGTCATCGAAGGAGTGATGCTCGGTGACGTAGCAGCGCTGCTCGAAGAGATGACGCGTGACCACATCGACCGTGCCGAGCATGCTCGGGCAGTCGGCGGTGAGAATCCAGGTGTCCGGTGCCCGACTCATGATCTGCGCTCCTTATGCCTCGATGGCCAGGCCGTACTCGGCCGATGCGTCCTGCAGCCACAGCCACCAGTAGTCGGAGAAGCTGCGGCGAATCACCAGCTCCCAGGTGTCTTCGGCAGTGCGGCGGATCACCAGTTGCGACTTGGCGAACACGGTGCCGACGGCCTTGCCCACCGGGAAGTTGTTCGGGTGTACATCATAGCTGGTGGATTTCATCAGCACGTCGCGCACGTTCGGGCCGCGCAGCTCGAGCAGGGTCTGCCCGCCACTGACATTGACCACCTGGACATGCTGGCCGTCGAGGGCATCGCGCAGCTTCTGCTCGACGCTGAACTCCTGGCCGCCCGGGACGATCAGCAGCCATTCATCGGGGCCGACCCACTGCAGCGACATGTCACTGTTGGCGACCACCGTCAGCGCCACCGGCAGCTCCAGGCCCAGGGCCTTGTGCACGGCGCCGGCGAACTGCGGATCGTGGCCATCACCACGGATCGTCAGGTGACCGAGGAATTTCTTCTCGCGCAGGGTGACGCCTGCGTTGTTGCGGCCCTTGCCGACCAGGCTGGCCAGGTCTGCGTGGTGCAGCGGCGACTGGGCCTTGGCATCGCTGCCGGGGTTTTGCTGGAAGACGTTGATAGCGCTCATTTCTTACCTGCCTTGAATTCTTGTGCCAGGAACGGCGCCGACCTGTAGGAGCGGGCTTGTCCCGCGATTGGGGCGCAGAGGCCACCATCGCAATCGCGGGGCAAGCCCGCTCCCACAGGGTCCGGCGTGGTCTTCCAATGCCTTAGACGTTCTGCCGCTCACCCTTCGGATCGAAGAACACCGAAGACACGATCTCTGCCTCGATCACGCTGCCGTCGGCCTGTGGCGAATAGACCCGCTCGCCGAGGCGCTTGAGGCCACCCTTGACCACGCCCATGGCGAACGAATAGCCCAGGGAGTTGGCCTTGTAGCTGGAGGTGACGTGACCGACCATGTCCATCGGGATCGGCTGCTTGGGATCGAACACCAGCTGGGCACCTTCAGGCAGCCACACGTTCGGGTCCACAGGCTTGAGGCCGACCAGTTGCTTGCGGTTCTCGCGGGTGGTGTCCTCGCGGTTCATGCCGCGCAGGCCGATCCACGAGAACGGCTTGTTGCGGCCCACGCACCAACTCATGTTCAGGTCGTCCGGGGTCATCGAGCCGTCGGTGTCCTGGCCGACGATGATGAAGCCCTTCTCGGCACGCAGCACGTGCATGGTCTCGGTGCCGTACGGCGTGAGGTTGTACTGCTTGCCCGCCTCGATGATCTTTTCCAGCACGCCCATGGCGTAGTTGGCCTGGACGTTGACCTCGTAAGACAGCTCGCCGGTGAACGAGATACGGAACACCCGCGCCGGCACCCCACCGACGTTGCCTTCCTTCCAGCTCATGAACGGGAAGGCGTCCTTGTCCAGGTCGATATCGCTGATCTGCTCCAGCAGCTTGCGGCTGTTGGGGCCGGACAGGGTCATGGTCGCCCAGTGGTCGGTGACCGAGGTGAAGTACACCTTCAGCTCCGGCCATTCGGTCTGGTGGTACAGCTCCAGCCACTGCAGCACACGGGCGGCGCCGCCAGTGGTGGTGGTCATGATGAAGTGGTTGTCGCCGACGCAGGCGGTCACACCGTCGTCGAAGACCATGCCGTCTTCCTTGCACATCAGGCCGTAGCGGGCCTTGCCCACATCGAGCTTGGTCCAGGCGTTGGTGTACACGCGGTTGAGGAACTCGCGCGCATCCGGGCCCTGGATGTCGATCTTGCCGAGCGTGGAAGCATCGAGCAGGCCCACGCTGTCACGCACCGCCTTGCACTCACGAGCCACGGCGGCGTGAATGTCTTCGCCAGGCTTGGGGAAGTACCACGGACGCTTCCACTGGCCGACATCCTCGAACTCGGCGTTGTTCTTCACGTGCCAGGCGTGCAGCGCGGTGAAGCGCACCGGCTCGAACAGGTGGCCACAGTGACGGCCCGCCACCGCGCCGAACGTGACCGGCGTGTAGTTGGGGCGGAACATGGTGGTGCCCATTTCCGGAATGGTGATACCCAGCGAGCGGGCGGCGATGGCCAGGCCGTTGATGTTGCCCAGCTTGCCCTGGTCGGTGCCGAAGCCCAGCGCGGTGTAGCGCTTGACGTGCTCGACCGACTCGAAGCCTTCGCGGGTGGCCAGCTCGATGGCGGCAGCAGTGACGTCGTTCTGCTGGTCGACGAACTGTTTCGGGGCGCGCGCAGTGCCTTTGTCGTGCGGCACCTGGAACAGCGCCACGGTGGCCTCTTCCTTGCGCTGCACGGTCTTGGGCAGGCTGCCGACGCTGGCCTTGAAGCCGGCCTCGGTGGCGGCGCGAACACCGCCTTCGAAACCATCGGCGAGGGTGTCGCCCAGCGCATAGACGCCGTTCACGCCACCGACGCACACACGCTTCTGCGGCGCGTCGCCCGGCACGAAGCCGAGGATATCGTCACGCCAGACAGGGCGCCCGCCCAGGTGCGAGGCCAGGTGCACCACCGGGCTGTAGCCCCCGGAAGTGGCAACCAGGTCGCATTCGAGCCATTCGCCAGGGCTGGTGACCTTGTGTGCAGGCACATCGATGGCCGCCACACGGGCACCGGTGACGTGCTTGCCGCCACGGGCTTCGATCACCGCGCTGGAGGTGAGGATGCGGATCCCCTTGGCACGCGCCTCCTCGACCAGCGAACCGCGCGGGTTGTGGCGCGCATCGGCGATGGCGACCACCTGCAGGCCGGCATCGTGCCAGTCCAGGGCGGTGCGGTAGGCATGGTCGTTGTTGGTCGACAGCACCAGCTTGCGGCCCGGCGCCACGCCATAACGGCGCACATAGGTGGAAACCGCTCCGGCCAGCATGTTGCCCGGCAGGTCGTTGTTGCCGTACACCAGCGGACGTTCGTGGGCGCCGGTAGCCAGCACCACACGCTTGGCCCGCACACGGTGCACGCGCTGGCGTACCTGGCCGATCGGCGCGCGGTCACCGAGGTGGTCGGTGAGGCGCTCGTGGATGGTCAGGAAGTTATGGTCGTGGTAACCGTTGACCGTGCTGCGCGGCAGCAGGGTGACTTCGGCCAGCCCCTGCAGCTCGGCAAGGGTCGCAGCCACCCAGTCGGCGGCCGGCTTGCCGTCGAGGGTCTCGCGGCTGTCGAGGAGGCTGCCGCCGAACTCTTCCTGTTCATCGGCCAGGATCACCCGCGCCCCGCTACGGCCGGCCGCCAGTGCAGCAGCCAGGCCTGCCGGGCCGGCACCGACGATCAGCACGTCGCAGTGCTGGTTCATGTAGTCGTAGCTGTCCGGGTCGTTCTGCAGCGGTGCACGGCCCAGGCCCGCCGCCTTGCGGATGTACTTCTCGTAGGTCATCCAGAACGACTTGGGATACATGAAGGTCTTGTAGTAGAACCCCGGCGGCATCATGTTGCCGCCGACCTTGCCGATGATGCCCATCACGTCGTTGTTGACGTTCGGCCAGCCGTTGGTGCTGCTGGCCACCAGGCCCGAATACAGCGCCTGCTGGGTGGCACGCACGTTGGGGATCTGGGTGGCTTCGCTGGAGCCGATCTGCAGGATAGCGTTCGGCTCTTCGGTACCGGCGGCGATGATCCCGCGCGGGCGCGAATACTTGAAGCTGCGCCCGACGATCTCGACACCGTTGGCCAGCAGCGCGGCGGCCAGGGTATCGCCGGCATAACCCTGGTAGGTCTTGCCGTTGAAGGTAAAGTTCAGAACCTTGCTGCGGTCGATGCGACCGCCGCTGGCGAGGCGATAGACCTGGCTCATACTTTTTCTCCCTGGCCCTTGGCGGTCGCCGGTGCGGCGCTTTGTCTGGATGCAGCGGTCACCTGAGGCTTCTCACCGATCTTGTAGGTTTCGAGAATCTCGTAGGTCACCGTGTCACGGGTCACGTTGAAGTACTGGCGGCAACCGGCGACGTGGTCCCACAGCTCGTGGTGGATACCGCGCGGGTTGTCGCGGAAGAACATGTAGGTGCCCCACTCTTCGTCGGAGCAGGTGTTCGGGTCCAGCGGGCGGGCGATGTGCGCCTGGCCTGAAGCGTGGAATTCTTCTTCGGAGCGCAGCTCGCCGCAGTGGGGACAGAAGATTTGCAACATGACGGTTGTCTCCGGGTCAGTGGGCGACGGCAGCAGCGCCGTGTTCGTCGATCAGCGCGCCGTTGTAGAAACGGTCGATGGAGAAAGGCGCGGCCAGTGGATGCATCTCGCCCTTGGCCAGGCTCGCCGCGAAGACGTTGCCCGAGCCCGGAGTGGCCTTGAAGCCGCCCGTGCCCCAACCGCAGTTGAAGAACATGTTCTTGACCGGGGTCTTGGAGATGATCGGGCACGCATCCGGGGTGGTGTCGACGATGCCGCCCCACTGGCGGTTCATGCGCACGCGCGACAGGATCGGGAACATCTCGACGATCGCCTGCAGGGTGTGCTCGATGATCGGGTACGAGCCACGCTGGCCATAACCGACCCAACCGTCGATGCCGGCGCCGATCACCAGGTCGCCCTTGTCGGACTGGCTGATGTAGCCGTGCACGGCGTTGGACATGATCACCGAGTCGATGATCGGCTTGATCGGCTCCGACACCAGTGCCTGCAGGGGGTGCGACTCCAGCGGCAGGCGGAAGCCGGCAAGCTTGGCCATGTGCCCGGAGTTACCGGCAGTGACCACGCCGACGCGCTTGGCACCGATGAAGCCCTTGTTGGTTTCCACACCGATCACCGCACCGTTCTCCTTGCGGAAACCAATGACTTCGGTCTGCTGGATCAGGTCCACACCCAGGGCGTCGGCGGCCCGGGCGAAGCCCCAGGCGACCGCATCGTGGCGGGCCACGCCGCCGCGACGCTGCACGGTGGCGCCCAGGATCGGGTAACGGGTGTTCTTCGAGCAGTCCAGGTACGGGATCTCGGCCGCGACCTGCTCGGTGAGGATCAGCTCGCCATCGACACCATTGAGGCGGTTGGCGTTGACCCGGCGCTCGGAATCGCGAATGTCCTGCAGGGTGTGGCACAGGTTGTAGACGCCGCGCTGGGAGAACATCACGTTGTAGTTGATGTCCTGCGACAGGCCTTCCCAGAGCTTCATGGCGTGTTCGTAGAGGTGCGCGGACTCATCCCACAGGTAGTTGGAACGCACGATGGTGGTGTTGCGCGCGGTGTTGCCACCGCCCAGGTAACCCTTCTCGACCACCGCGACGTTGGTGATGCCGTGTTCCTTGGCCAGGTAGTAAGCCGTGGCCAGGCCATGGCCGCCGCCGCCAACGATGACCACGTCGTAGACCTTCTTGGGGGTCGGCGTGCGCCACATGCGCTGCCAGTTCTCGTGGTGGCTGAGGGAGTGCTTGAGAAGGCCGAAGCCCGAATAGCGTTGCATGGTGTTCTACTCCACTCAGCGGTAGACCGGGAAGTCGGCGCACAGGGCGGCGACGTTCTTGGCGACATCGGCTTCGACGTCGGCGTCGCCCAGGTTGTCCAGCACATCGCAGATCCAGCCCGCCAGCGCCACGCACTGGGCAACCTTGAAGCCGCGGGTGGTGACGGCCGGGGTGCCGATGCGCAGGCCCGAGGTGACGAACGGCGACTGCGGGTCATTGGGCACAGCGTTCTTGTTGACGGTGATGTGGGCGCGGCCGAGGGCGGCGTCAGCATCCTTGCCGGTCAGGCCCTGGCGGATCAGGCTGACCAGGAACAGGTGGTTGTCGGTGCCGCCGGAAACCACGTCGTAACCACGCTCGATGAACACCTGGGCCATGGCCTGGGCGTTCTCGATGACCTGCTTCTGGTAGGTCTTGAATTCGGGCTCCAGCGCCTCCTTGAAGCACACTGCCTTGGCGGCGATCACATGCATCAGCGGGCCGCCCTGGGCGCCAGGGAACACGGCAGCGTTGAGCTTCTTCTCGATTTCTTCGTTGGACTTGGCCAGGATCAGGCCGCCACGCGGGCCACGCAGGGTCTTGTGGGTGGTGGTGGTGACCACGTCGGCAAAAGGAATCGGGTTCGGGTACAGGCCCGCAGCGACCAGACCGGCAACGTGGGCCATGTCGACGAACAGCAGCGCACCGACTTTATCGGCGATCTGGCGGAAGCGTGGGAAATCGAGGGTTTTCGAGTAGGCCGAGAAACCTGCGACGATCATCTTCGGCTTGTGCTCGACGGCGAGGCGCTCGACTTCGTCGTAGTCGATCAGGCCGGTATTGGTGTCGATTCCGTACTGAACAGCATTGTAAAGCTTGCCCGAGGACGACACCTTGGCACCGTGGGTGAGGTGGCCACCGTGGGCCAGGCTCATGCCCAGGATGGTGTCACCGGCCTGCAGCAGAGCGAGGTAGACCGCGCTGTTGGCCGAAGAGCCGGAGTGCGGCTGGACGTTGGCGTAATCGGCGCCGAACAGCTGCTTGGCGCGCTCGATGGCCAGTGCCTCGACCTTGTCGACGTGCTCGCAGCCACCATAGTAGCGCTTGCCCGGATAGCCTTCGGCGTACTTGTTGGTCAGGCCGCTGCCCTGGGCCTGCATGACGCGCTTGCTGGTGTAGTTCTCCGAGGCGATCAGCTCGATGTGATCTTCCTGGCGCTGTTCCTCGGCATTCATCGCCGCCAGCAGTGCATCGTCGTAACCCTGGATCTGGTCTTGCTTGCTGAACATCGTGTTTCTCCCGGCAGCGATCGCTTCTTGTCTGATGAGGGTCTTCTCACCCTTTGCGGCGATGGTATGACTGGGCCGGGGGGCACAGATGCCTGCGCGCGCCTTGCAATGGCGCGTTTACGACATTGGTGGTGTGTCAGTACCGGCCTCTTCGCGGGCAAGCCCGCTCCTACGGGGGCCGTGGTGAACCTTGTAGGAGCGGGCTTGCCCGCGAAGAGGCCGGCACTGACACCCCACACTCGGCTTGTATAGGCAACTGCTGAATCGATGGTTTAGAGTGCTGCCTTGCGTCGTAAAAAGGACAGGCGTCATGACCGATAACAACCAACAATTCGCCAGCGACAACTATTCCGGCATCTGCCCTGAAGCCTGGGCGGCGATGGAAAAGGCCAACCAGGGCCACGAACGCGCCTATGGCGACGATCAGTGGACCGAACGCGCCTCGGAATATTTCCGCAAGCTGTTCGAAACCGACTGCGAGGTGTTCTTCGCCTTCAACGGTACTGCCGCCAACTCCCTGGCGCTGGCCTCGCTGTGCCAGAGCTACCACAGCGTGATCTGCTCCGAGACCGCCCACGTCGAGACCGACGAATGCGGCGCGCCGGAGTTCTTTTCCAACGGCTCCAAGCTGCTGACCGCACGCAGCGTCAACGGCAAGCTGACCCCGGACTCGATCCGCGAGGTCGCGCTCAAACGCCAGGACATCCACTATCCCAAGCCGCGCGTGGTCACCATCACCCAGGCCACCGAAGTCGGCAGCGTGTATCGCCCCGACGAGCTCAAGGCAATCAGCGCCACCTGCAAGGAGCTGGGCCTGAACCTGCACATGGATGGCGCACGCTTCTCCAACGCCTGCGCTTTCCTCGGCTGTTCGCCGGCAGAGCTGACCTGGAAGGCGGGCATCGATGTGTTGTGCTTCGGTGGCACCAAGAACGGCATGGCGGTGGGCGAGGCGATCCTGTTCTTCAACCGCGACCTGGCCGAAGACTTCGACTACCGCTGCAAGCAGGCCGGGCAGCTGGCCTCGAAGATGCGCTTCCTGTCGGCGCCCTGGGTCGGGCTGCTGGAAGACAGCGCCTGGTTGCGTCACGCACAGCATGCCAACCACTGCGCGCAGTTGCTGGCTTCGCTGGTCAGTGACCTGCCGGGTGTCGAGCTGATGTTCCCGGTGGAAGCCAACGGGGTGTTCCTGCAACTACCGGAATTCGCCATCGAAGCCCTGCGCGGCAAGGGCTGGCGCTTCTACACCTTCATCGGTAGCGGTGGCGCGCGCTTCATGTGCTCGTGGGATACCGAAGAAGCGCGGGTGCGTGAGCTGGCGGCCGATATCCGCGTAATCATCGGCGGCTGATCGAAAGGCACTCGGCGAGAGCGGGCTGTTTGGGACCGGGCTTGTGGGGGCCCGACAAGCCCGCTCCTCCACTCAAGGTCATCAGCAAGACGTTGCCCTGCCTCAAGCCTGGATTCAGGCCTCGCCGATGGTCCGGGCGATAGCGTCCACCGCAGCATCCACCTTCGCCTGAGTGCGTTCGAGCGTCTGCGCGTGCTCGCGCTGCAACTCGATCTGCCTGGAGCACAGGTTCAAAGCTGCCAGCACCAGCAACTTGTCGCCGATCAATGTGGGGTAGTTGCGCTTGGTCTCGGCCAGAGCGACGTTGAGCATGCGCACGGCCTGCGAGAGCGTCTCTTCCTGGCCCTCGGGCGCCTTCAGCGAGTAGTCGGTGCCGAGAATGTTCACCACATTGATCGGCTGCGCTTGCAGTCTCATGCGCCTACGACACCTGCACTGGCACGCTCGACCAGCGCCTGGATACGTGCGGCGGTAGCGCCGTGCTTCTCTTCCTGCTCCATCAGCGACAGCTGCAGAGTCTCGTTCTCTTCCTTGGCCTGGGCCAGTTCCTGATCGAGCTTCTGGTTCTGCTCGGTCAGTTGTGTGTTCTTGTGCATCAGGTCGCCGACCAGTTGCTCCAGTTGATTCAGGGATGCTTCCAACATACGTCTATCTCGGTTGTTGCAAAGGGCGCACACGATAAAGAAAAGCTCGCGCCCCCGCCATTAAAAATCAGGTAAGGGAGGGTGTGTTCCGGCAGATTGACAGGCTTGCGGGCACCTTGTTCCGGCCTGGATCAACCGCCTGTCAGGAAGAACGAGTGTAAATCCTCGTTTAGCCCCCCATTGCCTAAAGACTTGTGCGTTCCGACCGATAGGCAGGTAGGTCAAATTCCTTCGCATGGACGCGAGCCTTCCCTCCGGATCTCGACGTCATGTCCCTACGCAATCTGAATATCGCCCCACGCGCCCTGCTCGGCTTTTCCCTGATCGGTGTGCTGATGCTTAGCCTAGGTATTTTTTCACTCATCCAGATGGGCAATATCCGGCAGGCGGGCATCATCATCGAGCAGGTCAATGTCCCGAGTATCAAGCTGCTGGACGAAATGACCGCGCTCAATCTGCGCCTGCGCACCCTGTCCTATCGACTGCTGGTCAACCGGGATTCGCAGGCCGATACCATGCGCCTGATGGACGAACGCAACGCCCAGATCGACAAGGCTCGTAGCGCCTACGTGCCGCTGATCGCCGAGCCTGAGGAACAGGCCGCATTCGACCAGCTCGGCCAGTTGCTGACGCAGTACCGCCAGCTTGAAGCCCGTATGCGCAGCCTGAGCCAGGCCGGCCAGCTCGATCCTCTGCGCGAGATGCTCAACCGCGACCTGCTGGCCAACTCCGACCAGATCAACAAGGCCATGGACCGCCTGCTGCAGATCAACACCGCGCAGACGCGCAAGGCCAACGAAGAAGCCGCACGCCAGTACGACAGCGCCTTCATGCTGGTGATCGGCCTGCTGGTGGCTGCCACGGTGCTCACGCTGCTGTTCGCCCTGCTGCTGACACGCAGCATCGTGCGCCCGATCTACGACGCCCTGCGAGCCGCCGAACAGATCGCCGAAGGCGACCTCACCCAGCGCGTCAGCACCGACGGCACCGACGAAGCCGCCCGTCTGCTGCAGGCCATGGCCAAGATGCAGGACAAGCTGCGCGACACCCTGCAACTGATCTCAGGCTCTGCCACCCAGCTCGCCTCGGCCGCCGAGGAACTCAACAGCGTCACCGACGAAAGCGCGCGCGGCCTGGCCCAGCAGAACAACGAGATCCAGCAGGCCGCCACTGCGGTTACCGAGATGACCAGCGCCGTCGAAGAGGTTGCCCGCAATGCCGTCAGCACCTCGGAGGCCTCGGGTGAAGCCAGCCGCTCGGCCGGCGATGGCCGCGACCTGGTGATCGAGACGGTCGGCGCCATCGAACGCATGAGCAGCGACGTGCAGACCACCGCCAGGCTGATCGAGGATCTGGCCGGGCAATCACGCGATATCGGCAAGGTGCTGGACGTGATCCGCGGCCTGGCCGACCAGACCAACCTGCTGGCACTCAACGCCGCCATCGAAGCGGCACGTGCCGGCGAGGCTGGACGTGGCTTCGCGGTGGTGGCTGACGAGGTGCGGGCATTGGCCCATCGCACCCAGCAATCGACCAGCGAGATCGAGCGGATGATCGGCAGCATCCAGGGCGGCACCGAGCATGCGGTGGAATCGATGCGCACCAGCACCGATCGCGCCGAATCGACCCTGAACATCGCTCGCGGCGCTGGCCTTGCATTGGACACCATCACCAGCGCCGTGGCGCAGATCAACGAGCGCAACCTGGTGATCGCCAGCGCTGCCGAGGAGCAAGCCCAGGTGGCCCGCGAGGTGGACCGCAACCTGGTGAACATCAATGACCTGTCGGTGCAGAGCGCGACCGGCGCACACCAGACCAGCATGGCCAGCGCCGAGCTGTCGCGCCTGGCAGTGGATCTGAATGGGCTGGTGGGGCGGTTCCGCACCTGACCACGCAATCCTGCAGGAGCGGCAATTCGCCACTCCTGCAGTTACGGTGCAACGGATCAGTAGTCGATCCGCACATCCCCCTTGGGCACGCTGCAGCACGACAGGATGTAGCCTTCGGCTTCGTCGTCCTCGGTGATCCCGCCGTTGTGGTCCATCTCCACTTCACCGCCGAGCTTGAGCACCTTGCAGGTGCCGCAGATGCCCATGCCGCAGGCCTTGGGAATCATCAGCCCGACTTTCGCCGCCGCCGCATGCACCGTCTCGCCCGGGGCGATGCGAATGCTCTTCTCGCTGCCGACGAACTCGACCAGGTTGAGGTCGGCCACATCCACTGCCGGCGCCTCGGCCGCCGCTTCGGCATGCTCGACCGCATCGGCCTTGGCCTCGGCCGGCGTCGCGCCGAACGATTCCTCGTGGTAGTTCTTCATGTCGAAGCCGACCGCTTCGAGCATGCGTTTGACCGCGTTCATGTAGGGCGTCGGCCCACAGCAGAAGATCACCCGCTCGAGGTAGTCAGGCGCGATCAACTCCATCAGCCGCTGGTTCAGGTAGCCGCGATAGCCCGCCCAGGGCTCGCCCAGGCCGTGCTTCTCGCAAATGATGTGCAGGCTGAAGTTGGGGATGCGCGAGGCCATGTGTTCCAGCTCGCGGTGGTAGATGATGTCCTTGGGTGAGCGGGCGCTGTGCACGAACACCATGTCGACGTTGGCGTTGGTGTCGTAGAACCAGCGCGCCATGGACATCACCGGGGTGATGCCGACACCGCCGGAAAGGTACAGCGCCTTGTTGGCCGGGAAGTCGATGGCGTTGAACAACCCCACCGGGCCGTGCACGGGAAGCTCTGCGCCTTCGTGCAGGGTGTCGTGGAGGAAGTTCGATACCAGCCCGCCGGGCACGCGCTTGACGGTGATCGAGAAGCTGTAGGGGACTGATGGCGAGCTGGAGATGGTGTAGGAACGCATCACTGGCTTGCCTTCGATCTCCAGCTCCAGCGTCACGAACTGGCCCGGCTTGAAGAAGAACATGATCGGCTGGTCGGCCATGAAGCAGAAAGTGCGCACGTCCCAGGTCTCCTGGATGACCTTGACGCAGCGCACGATGTGGCGGCCGTTGGCCCAGGTCTGGGTGGTGACCGGATTGAGGAAGGTTTCGGACATGTTCTTCTCCAGCAGCCGACTATCGGCCTTCTTATGGCTGCGATAATGCGCAACGCCGTGACGTCGCACATTCCCATCCGCGACATCGGCGTGCTTATCGCGACCAGCCCCAAGGTACAAGGGTTGGCGCGTCGGAATTCGATTCGGCCATGTCGCCCATGGATATGGTTCGCGAACGGCGCGAACGCACACTCCTCGGCAAATAGAACCGCCGTTTTTTCGCTGACAGCCTTGCGCCAACCACAACAACGATTAGCCACCTTTCGCCGGCCGACAACGGCCTTGAGGATATAACGATGGACGTCACCGCAACCCTGAGCCTGGGCGATCCACTGGAACCTGCACGCAAGGCCACCGCCGAGATGCTGCAGACCCGCGAGCGGACCTACTCGCTGCCGCAGCCGTTCTACTGCGACGAGCGCCTGTTCCAGATCGACATGCAGGAGATCTTCCACAAGGAGTGGCTGATCGCGGGGATGACCTGCGAAATTCCATCGAAAGGCAACTACCTCACCCTGCAGATCGGCAAGAACCCGGTGATCGTCATCCGCGGCGCCGAAGGCAAGGTGCACGCTTTCCACAACGTCTGCCGCCACCGCGGTTCGCGGCTGTGCGTCAGCGAAAAGGGCAAGGTGGCCAAGCTGGTCTGTCCCTACCACCAGTGGACCTACGAGCTCGACGGCCGCCTGCTGTTCGCCGGCACCGAGATGGGCGCCGACTTCGACATGAACCAGTACGGCCTCAAGCCGATCAACGTGAAGACTGCGGGCGGCTACATTTTCATCAGCCTGGCGGAAAATCCGCCGGCCATCGACGAGTTCCTGGCCACGCTCGACCACTACATGGAACCGTACGACATGGAGAACGCCAAGGTGGCCGTGCAGACCACCTTGATGGAAAAGGCCAACTGGAAACTGGTGCTGGAAAACAACCGCGAGTGCTACCACTGCAACGGTTCGCACCCTGAATTGCTCAAGACCCTGCTGGAGTGGGACGACACCAACGACCCGCGCGCCGACCAGGCGTTCAAGGACCACGTCGCCGCTTCCGCTGCCGCCTGGGAAGCCGAGAAGATCCCTTACCTGCACAAGAGCCATGGCCTGCGTAACCGCATCGTGCGCATGCCGCTGCTCAAGGGCACCGTGTCGATGACCATGGACGGCAAGCAGGCGTGCAAGAAGCTCATGGGCCGCATCAAGAACCCCGACCTCGGTTCGATGCGCATCCTGCACCTGCCGCACTCCTGGAACCACTGCATGGGCGATCACATGATCGTCTTCACGGTGTGGCCGATCAGCGCCCAGGAAACCATGGTCACCACCAAGTGGCTGGTGCACAAGGATGCCGTCGAAGGCGTCGATTACGACCCCGAGCAGATGCGCAAGGTCTGGGATGCCACCAACGACCAGGACCGCCGCCTGGCCGAAGAGAACCAGCGCGGGATCAACTCCACCGCCTACCAGCCGGGCCCGTACTCGAAGACCTACGAGTTCGGTGTGGTCAACTTCATCGACTGGTACAGCGACCGCGTCCTGGCCAACCTGGGTGCGGAACCTGCGCCATACCTGAAGGAAGTCAAGGCGCAGTAAGCCTTCACGGGTGTTGATAAACGCCACGGCCGAGCGATCGGCCGTGGCGTTTTACATTGCAATCCAAAGGAACTGAACATGTTATCCACAGAGTTGTTCAGATGTTCTGTGGACAGGCGTCGAGCCTCGGCAGACGACAGACTGATCATTATTTGATCAATTCTTTGAAAGCCTTTGATCCAGAGGCCTGCAAGTAATATCGAACACCTTGTCCACAGATACGCCAACAGATTTTGTGGGCACATGCAGACTGCGTGGAAAAGTGCTGTGGATAATGGCCTTGACCCCTTGTAAATCATGACCTTGAGAGTGATTAAGGCGAATTTGGTCAATTATTGACCAATAGATTGCAGGCCAATGAAATCAAGGCATCCAGCGGTTGCCCAACATATTATCCACAGAGCCGCCAACAGTGATTGTGGGAAACCTCATGGGAATGACCCGGGATTGCCATGGGTGATTCACGGAGCGGGCTGTATGTTTTTTGATCAATGCTCTACACGCATTGATTTCAAAGGGCTGTAGCGAAGCGCGAACACTTTATTCACAGGGTCGCGAACAGATTTGGTGGGCAACTCTCTGTGGGAGCGGGCTTGTCCCGCGAACACGAGCGTAGCCCGTGCCAGGCAGCGCGGTGTTCTTTTCGCGGGCAAGCCCGCTCCTACAACAGCCCCAACCAGTCAGCGCAACACGCCTTCCTCCACCAGCAACTTGAGGATCGCTTCGGCACCCTCCTGTGGGGAAACATCCTTGAGCACCTTGCCGCCACCGCCACTGGCCTTGGCCGTGGCTGCCTTCATCCGATCGGCGCCGCTCTTGGCCTTGATCACCTTGAGCCGCTTGGGCCGCGGGCGGGCAGGCTGCAAGGCGTCGCCTTCGAGCAGTTCATCGTCCACCACCGCCACGTTACGCGCCGCCAGCACACCCCGCCGCGCAGGGCCAAAGGCGCTCTGGCGCGGCTTGGGCGCGGCGTTATCCACAGTCGCCAGCAACGGCAGGCGTACCTTTAACCGGCGTCGTTGACCGCGCGGCAAGGCCTGCAGCACCTGGGCGGTGCCATTCTCGATCGACTCCACCTCAGCCAGGCCCACCACCAACGGCCAGCCCAGCCTCTCGGCCAGCAGAAACGGCAGCATGCCCGAGCCTTCACCCGTCTCGGCCTGGCTGCCGGTCAGCACCAGTTGAGCACCAGCGTCGCGCAGGTAATCCCCCAGCACCCCCAGCACATCGGCCCCCGCAGGCTGCTCGAGCACATCCAGATGCTCCAGGCCCATGCCCAGGTAGCCGCGCAGGGCCTCTTCGCGCGGGTCGCCGGCATGTACCACCTGCAAGTTATCCCCAGCCAGCTGCAAGCCCAATTCGACAGCGCGTGCATCCTGCTCGGCGCGGCGAGCGCGACCAGAGCTGGGGTGAGCGCCGATGGAAACCAGGCTGATGACTTTCGTACTCATGCTCGTGCCCTTATGCCGCGTCGCGCCGAGCGCCGCTGCGGTAGTTGTCCACAGCCTCGATCAGTGCCTGGAGAATCGCCGCGCTGTCGCCAATCACCGACAGATCGGCCCGTTTGATCATGTCGCAGCCGGGATCCATGTTGATCGCCACCACCTTGTCGCAGGCACCGATACCTTGCAGGTGCTGGATGGCCCCGGAGATCCCCACCGCCACGTAGACCCGCGCCGTGACCCAGGTACCGGTGGCACCGACCTGGCGGTTGCGCGGCATGAAGCCGTCGTCCACGGCGACCCGCGAGGCGCCCTCGGTTGCCCCCAGGGCCGCAGTTGCCCTGTGGAAAAGTGCCCAATCCTTCACACCGTTGCCGCCGGAGACAATGAATTCGGCTTCGGCCATGGCGATGGCCGCCGGGTCTACCGCCACCGATCCGAGGTCTTCGATGCGCGACAGGCTGCGCGCCACGCCTGTGGACAACGTGACCGGCAGCGCTTCGTGACGGGTTTCGCTGACCGGCTCGGCGCATTCGGCGGCGGCCAGTATCAGGCGCGGCAGGCCGCGCTGCAGGTCCTGCTGGCCGGCGCCGGCACGGCCGATGCACTGGCCGTCCTTGATCTGCCAGACCCGCGTGGCCGGGCGCTCGCCGAGCGCTGCCCCCAGGCGCCGCCCCAGTTCGCCGCCACCGGTGCGGCTGTCAGGCAGCAACCAGTGCTGCGGCGCAAACTGGTTATCCACAGCCCGCAAGCCCTGGACAAGCTGCTCGGGCACATAGCCTTCGAATGCTTCGCCATCGATGACCAGCAGGCGATCGACACCGGCTGTGGAAAAGTGGCTTTCCTTGTGTTCGCCAAAGACGACCGCAAGCACTGCCCCCTCACTGCCGGCAAGGCTGCGGGCAAGGCCGAGCAGGTCGCGGTCGTGGCTGCCGAGGCGGCCACCGACCATGTCGGGCACCACGGCGATGTAGAACGCCGGATCCGCCACCTGATGCAAGGGCAATTGCACCTCGGCGGCTGCCGTGCGCCGACCGCCGATCGCCGTGCCCTGCTGGGCACCGCTGCGGTCGATACGCTTGAGGCCGCTGGGGCCGATGAAGCCGGCAGCGATGGCGTGGGGGTTCTTGCGAATCAGCCCGTTGGGGCCCATCCAGCGCGTCTGTTGCGTCTGCATCGCCGCGTGCAGCGGGTGCAGGCGGTTACGGGCAATCCACTCGGCGCGAGGATCGCGGCGGATGATGTCGCTCATCAGTGCACCTCCGCAGGTTCACGTTCTACCAGGTTCGATTTGCTCGCAGCGGCGGGCGTCTCGTCTTCGATCAGCACATCGGCGACCAACTCGGCCAGGTCCTTGATCTGTGGGCGCGGCTCGACCACACCCTCAAGCATCGCCGTGCACTGTGGACAACCTACCGCCACCAGTTCGGCCTCGGTCTCGCGGATATCGTCCATGCGCATGTCGGGGATACGCTGCTTGCCTGGGATGTCGGTGATCGGCGCACCGCCGCCACCGCCACAGCAACGCGAACGGAAGCCCGAGCGCTGCATCTCGCGCACCTCGATGCCCAAGGCCTTGAGCACGTCGCGCGGGGCCTGGTACTCGCCGTTGTAGCGCCCCAGGTAGCACGGGTCGTGGTAGGTCACGCTACCGCCCTTGTGCTGGCCGAGGTTGAGCTTGTTGGCGGCGATCAGTTCGGCGATGTAGGTGCTGTGGTGCTGCACCTGGTACTCGCCGCCCAGGGCGCCGTATTCGTTCTTCAGCACATGGAAGCTGTGCGGATCGCAGGTGACGATGCGCTGGAAGCGGTATTGGCCCAGGGTCTGGATGTTGCGCCTGGCCAGGTGCTGGAAGGTCGCTTCATCGCCCAGGCGACGGGCCACGTCACCGCTGTCGCGTTCTTCCAGGCCGAGCACGGCGAAGTCCACACCCGAGGCCTTGAGCACCTTGACGAAGGCACGCAGGGTGCGCTGGTTGCGCATGTCGAAGGCGCCGTCGCCGACCCAGAACAACACCTCGGTGCTCTTCACGTCCGACAGCAGTTTCAGGTTCAGGTCGGCGGCCCAGTTCATCCGCCCACCGGGGTTGAAGCCGCCGGGGTTGTCGGTGGCGATCAGGTTGTCGAGCACCTCGGCGCCCTTGTTCGGCGTCGCGCCCTTTTCCAGCGTGAGGTGGCGGCGCATGTCGACGATGGCATCGACGTGCTCGATCATCATCGGGCACTCCTCCACGCAAGCGCGGCAGGTGGTGCACGACCACAGCGTCTCGGCATCGACCAGGCCGTTGACGATCGGCTGGTGCGGATGACCGCCATGCTCACCAACCGGTTTACCGGGGTAAGGGCTGCCGGCAAAGGTCGCATCGGTGCCACCGGCCAGGCCGATGACCATGTCCTGGATGAGCTTTTTCGGGTTCAGCGGCTGGCCGGCGGCGAATGCCGGGCACATCGCCTCGCACTTGCCGCACTGCACGCAGGCGTCGAAGCCCAACAGCTGGTTCCAGGTGAAATCGACCGGTTTCTCCACACCCAGCGGCGCGTTCGGGTCTTCCAGGTCGAGCGGCTTGAGGCCAGTGGAGCGACCGCCGCCGAAACGCTCGGCACGGCGGTGCCAGGCCAGGTGCAGGGCACCGGCGAAGGCGTGCTTCATCGGCCCGCCCCAGGTCATGCCGAAGAACAGCTCCGACACACCCCACAGCACGCCAAGGCCGAGAATGCCGACCATCACCCAGCCGCCGGTATTGGCCGGCAGGATGCCCGCCACCGGCAGGGTGGCGATGAAGAAGCTCGCGGCGAATACCAGCAGGCTTTTCGGCAGGCGCATCCACGGGCCCTTGGACAGGCGCGAAGGCGGATTCAGACGACGCTTGAAGACGAAGATCGCGCCGCTGAACATGATCACCGTAGCAACCAGCAGCGCGTAGCCAAGGATCTTGCTCTGCAGGCCGAAGCCATGCACCAGGATCGCCAACAGCGCCGACAGGACGAAGCCACCTGCAGTGGCCACGTGGGTCTTGGACATGTACTTGTCGCGCTCGACCACATGGTGCAGATCGACCAGGTAGCGCCGCGGCATGGCCAGCAGGCCGCCGAGCAGGTCGACCTTGCTCGGCCGCCCGCGCCGCCACATGCGCACCCGGCGCAGGGCGCCGAGCACCGCCAGGGCGAGTGCGGCGAACAGCAGGATGGGTAGAAGGGTGTTCAACATGGGAGGCTCCCACAACAGCGGTTGCAAGGGGTTCAGGCCCCTGGAATCCTGCACTGGCCCTGTGGGAGCGGGCTTGCCCGCGAATGCGCCAGGTCAGACACCCCTGTTGTTGGTGCTGACGCTTTCGCGGGCAAGCCCGCTCCCACAGGGGCCGGTGTGTGCCGACAGTTCGATCAGAAGTCCTTGCACAACCGCAAGGCGTCATAGATCGCCGCATGCACGTTGCGCTGGGCCACGCAGTCGCCGATGCGGTACAGCAGGTAGCCCTCGCCCGGCTGGCTGAGGATCGGCTGCGGCTGGATCGCGAACAGAGCGTCGATGTCGATCTGGCCCTTGTTGCGCGAACCCTCCTTGAGCCCGTAGTACAGCTCCTCGTCCGGGCGCACGCCGTTCTCGATCACCACCTGGTCGACCACACGCTCTTCCTTGGCCCCGGTGTATTCGTTCTCGAGCACCGCCACCAGCTTGTCGCCCTCGCGGTAGACCTTCTCCAGCATCATGTCCCCGGTCATGATCACTTCCTTGGGGTAGATGCTGCGGTAGTAGGTCGGGAAGGTCGTGCCGCCCATGGCCACGCCCGGCTTGATGTCGTCGGTGACGATCTCGACCTGGCTGCCCTTGTCGGCGATGAAATCAGCGGTGGACATGCCGGTGAATTCGCAGATGGTGTCGTACACCAGCACGTTCTTGCCCGGTGCGACCTTGCCGTCGAGCACGTCCCAGCTACTGACCACCAGCCCTTCGGCGGCGCCCCAGTGCTCGTTCTGCTCGATGAACGGATGACCGCCCACCGCCAGCACGATGATGTCCGGGCGCAGGTCCTGGATGGTCGCGATGTCTGCCGCAGTGCCCAGGCGCAGGTCGACCTTCAGGCGCGCGAACTCCAGCTGGTACCAGCGGGTGATGCCGGCGATCTGGTCGCGCTGCGGTGCCTTGGCGGCGATGGTGATCTGCCCGCCGATCTGCTCCTTCTTCTCGAACACGGTGACGTCATGGCCACGCTCGGCGGCTACCCGTGCGGCCTCCATGCCGGCAGGGCCGGCGCCGACCACCACCACCTTGCGTTTCGGCCCGGTGGACTTCTCGATGATGTGCGGCACGCCCATGTATTCACGGGACGTCGCGGCGTTCTGGATGCACAGCACGTCCAGGCCCTGGTACTGACGGTCGATGCAGTAGTTGGCACCGACGCACTGCTTGATCTGGTCGATCTGGCCCATCTTGATCTTGGCGATCAGGTGCGGGTCGGCCATGTGCGCACGGGTCATGCCGACCATGTCGACATAGCCGCCTTCGAGAATGCGCGTGGCCTGGTTCGGGTCCTTGATGTTCTGCGCGTGCAGCACCGGGACCTTGACCACTTCCTTGATGCCGGCCGCCAGGTGCAGGAACGGCTCGGGCGGGTAGCTCATGTTGGGAATGACGTTGGCCAGGGTGTTGTGGGTGTCGCAACCCGAGCCGACCACGCCGATGAAATCGATCATGCCGGTGGCGTCGTAGTAGGCGGCGATCTGCTTCATGTCCTCGTGGCTCAGGCCATCGGGGTGGAATTCGTCACCGCAGATGCGCATGCCCACGCAGAAGTCGTCGCCGACCTCGGCGCGTACCGCCTTGAGTACTTCCAGGCCGAACTTCATGCGGCCTTCGAAGCTGCCGCCCCATTCGTCGGTACGCTTGTTGACCCGAGGGCTCCAGAACTGGTCGATCATGTGCTGGTGCACCGCCGACAGCTCCACGCCGTCCAGTCCGCCTTCCTTCGCCCGGCGCGCAGCCTGGGCGTAATTGCCGATCACCCGCCAGATCTCCTCCACCTCGATGGTCTTGCAGGTGGCGCGGTGCACCGGCTCGCGGATGCCGGACGGCGACATCAGGGTCGGCCAGTGGAAACCGTCCCAGCGCGAGCGACGGCCCATGTGGGTAATCTGGATCATGATCTTGGCGCCATGCTTGTGCATGGCGTCGGCGAGGTTCTGGAAGTGCGGGATGATGCGGTCGGTGGACAGGTTCACCGAAGCCCACCATTGCTGCGGGCTGTCGATGGCAACCACCGACGAGCCGCCACAGATGGCCAGGCCGATGCCGCCCTTGGCCTTCTCTTCGTAGTACTTCACGTAGCGCTCGGTGGTCATGCCGCCATCGGTGGCGTAGACCTCGGCGTGCGCGGTGCTGAGCACGCGGTTGCGGATGGTCAGCTTGCCGATCTGGATCGGCTGGAACATTGCTTCGAATGCCATGACGCTCTCTCCGGCTTACAACGGCTTTGTAACGAACAGGCCATCTTCGTGGCCTTCTTCAGAACCGCCATAGACCTGCTCCGCCACAGTGCGGATCGAGCTGCCACGGGCAGCGAGGATCTGGTCCATGGCACCGGCGAACCAGCCGGTGAACATGTAGTCGACCTTGCGGCCGCATTTGCCATACACGTAGACGAACGCCGAGTGCTTGAGCTTGACGCTGCACGTGCCTTTGTCGAGGTCGATGTCCTGGATCTCGAACAGGCCCCAGCCACGCTGGCTCAGGCGCTTCATGTAGTGCTCGAACACCGCCACGCCTTCCAGGCCATGGCACTCGGCTTCTTTTTCGCACCAGTGCCAGGCAGACTTGTAACCCGCCTTGTAGAGGATCTCGGCATAGGCGTCGGCGCCCAGCACTTCCTCGATGCCAATGTGGTTGTTGACGAAGAAATGCCGCGGTACGTACAGCATCGGCAGGGCATCGGACGTCCAGACACCGGTCTCGCTGTCGACTTCGATTGGCAATTGCGGGGCGATCTTGGCCATGGAAACTCAACTCCATAAAATTTTTTGTTTGGATGCCCCGGCGTTGCTGGCAAGGGCTTTCAGGCTCGGAGTGCGGCTTTATTCGCCCCACACATCCTTGAGAACGTTCACCCAGTTCTCGCCCATGATCTTGCGCACCACGCGTTCGGAATGGCCGCGCTTGAGCAGGGTCTCGGTGAGGTTGGGGAATTCGCCCACGGTGCGGATGCCCAGCGGGTTGATGATCTTGCCGAAGTTGGTCAGGCGACGGGCGTAGCCCTTGTCGTGGGTCAGGTACTCGAAGAATTCCTGGCCATGGCCCTGGGTGAAGTCGGTGCCGATACCGATGGCGTCTTCACCGACGATGTTCATGGTGTACTCGATGGCCTCGGCGTAGTCGTCGATGGTCGAGTCGATGCCCTTGGCCAGGAACGGCGCGAACATGGTCACGCCGACGAAGCCGCCGTGGTCGGCGATGAACTTCAGCTCGGCATCGGACTTGTTGCGCGGGTGCTCTTTCAGGCCCGACGGCAGGCAGTGGGAATAGCAGACCGGCTTTTTCGATTCGAGGATGACTTCCTCGGAAGTCTTGGAGCCCACGTGCGAGAGGTCGCACATGATGCCGACACGGTTCATCTCGGCGACGATCTCGCGGCCGAAGCCCGACAGGCCGCCGTCACGCTCGTAGCAACCGGTGCCGACCAGGTTCTGGGTGTTGTAGCACATCTGCACGATGCCCACGCCCAGCTGCTTGAACACGTCCACGTAGGCGATCTGGTCTTCGAACGCATGGGCGTTCTGGAAGCCGAAGAGGATGCCGGTCTTGCCCAGCTCCTTGGCCTTGCGGATGTCGGCTGTGGTGCGCACCGGCATCACCAGGTCGCTGTTGTCGCGGATCAGTTTCTGGCTGGCGGCGATCTGGTCGACCGTGGCCTTGAACCCTTCCCAGACCGACACGGTGCAGTTGGCTGCGGTCAGCCCGCCTTTACGCATGTCTTCGAACAGCTCGCGGTTCCACTTGGCGATAATCAGGCCATCGATGACGATGCTGTCGGCGTGTAATTCGGCTGGGCTCATCAGGCTGTCCCCTTTTGTCGAGTTGGGCGACGCCGAATCGTGTGCCGGCGCTTTGGGGCCAGCATATGCCTGCGGCCTGTGTCGCCCCGATGCAAAAACGACAGGGGGTTTGCCGAAAGCGTCAATGAGCGACATGGCAAGCTCTGGCGCGCTGCTGGGCAATGAGAGCGAGTCTCGACAAGAACCGTTCATGAACATTTTCTTTGCCCTCTACCACCCGGCTCTAGGCTGAGCGAGAATCTCGACGATTCGTCAGCCTGTTCAGGAGAAAACGGATGAAATCAAAGGCATGGCTGGTACTGCTGTTCGTGGCGCTGGGCGCCCAGGCCGCCGAAGAAGAAAGCACGCCCTGCGACAACGTCGAGACCGACCAGCAGACCTATGCGTGCGCGGCGTACAACAAGCAGACCGCCGAACGCGAACTGAAGGCCGCCTATGACGACCTGATCCAGCGCATCCGTGACCAGTACGCGGACGAAAACGACAAGGCCGTTGCGCTCAGCGGACGCATGGAGGCGGCCGAGAAGCTCTGGACCCAGTTGCGCGATGCCGACTGCAAGGTCGAGACCTATGCCGAGAAACCCGGCAGCAAGGCCTTCGAGGCGGCGTGGAATACCTGCGTGGCGCAGCGTAGCGATGAGCGGTCGGAGTATCTGCAGTCGGTGGGGCAGCAGTGATTATCTAATGGCCCTTTCGCGGCCAAACCCGCGAAAGGGCCAGCGCAGCCCCCATCACACCGCCCTGGCCAACCTGTCCTCCCGCGGGCAACGTTCGAACCGCGCCCGATAACAGCGGGTGAAATACGACGCCGACTCGAACCCGCACGCCACACCCACTTCCAGCACGCTCATGTCGGTCTGGCGCAGCAGTTGTCGGGCCTTGTCTAGCCTGAGCCGCAGGTAGAAGCCGCTGGGCGTGTCGTCCAGGTGCAGGCGAAACAGGCGCTCCAACTGACGACGGGTCACCTGCACGGCATCGGCCAGAACCTGGGTGTTGAGCGGCTGCTCGGTGTTGCGCTCCATTTCGCCGATCACCTTCACCAGCTTCTTGTTGCGAATGCCGTAGCGCGTGGCGATCTCCATGCGCTGGTGATCCTGGCGCGGACGAATACGGCTGACCACGAACTGCTCCGACACCTGGATCGCCAGCTCGCTGCCGTGGGCCTGGGCGATCAGATCGAGCATCAGATCGATGGACGCCGTCCCTCCCGCGCAGGTGATCCGCCGCCGGTCGATCTCGAACAGCTCCTGAGTCGCCTGCAGGCGCGGATAGCGCTCCTTGAACGCCTCCAGCGCCTCCCAGTGCAAGGTCGCGCGATAGCCGTCGAGCAGGCCCGCTTCGGCCAGCACCAGCGCACCGGTATCGATGCCGCCGAGCGTGCCGCCGTCATGCTCGACGCGCCGCAGCGCCTGTTGCAGCACAGGGCCATAGCAGGCCAGCGGCTCGAAGCCGGCGACAACCAGCAGCATCCCTCCCCGCTCGCTGTCAGACAGCGCCTGGTCGGCATTGACCGACATGCCGTTGCTGGCCTGCACCGGGCCGCCGTCCAGGCTCAGCACCTGCCAGCGATACAGCGCTCCGCGAAAGCGATTGGCCACCCGCAAGGGCTCCACCGCACTGATGAAGCCCAACGCAGAAAATCCCGGCAAGAGGAGAAACTGGATCGTTTCCGGCATCGCTGACTCCTGGGAAGTGGGTGGTCGCTGCAGTGCAACTCTTGGTCGCCAGCGTGCGATTGCCCACTGTGCCATGGGCGTAACTTTTTTCCCACGGCCCGCAGAGGCCGGATCCCATAACAATACGCACTGCCGATGGAGAGCCACCATGCATCGCTTTATCCGCCGCAGCCTGTTGTCCCTCGCTCTCAGCACCACCGTGGTCACCCCGCTTTTCGCCGCCGAGCCCGCCGCCTGCAAGAACGTGCGCCTCGGTGTGGTCAACTGGACCGACGTCATCGCCACCAGCGCCATGGCCCAGGTACTGCTGGACGGCCTGGGCTACCAGACCAAACAGACCAGCGCCTCGCAACAGATCATCTTCGCGGGCATCCGCGACAAGCGCCTGGACATGTTCCTCGGGTACTGGAACCCGATCATGACCCAGACCATCACCCCGTTCGTCGACGCCAAGCAGGTCAAGGTGCTCGACAAACCCAGCCTGGAAGACGCCCGCGCCACGCTCGCAGTACCCAAGTACCTGGCCGACAAGGGCCTGAAGAGCTTTGCCGACATCCACAAGTTCGAGAAGGAGTTGGGCGGCAAGATCTACGGCATCGAGCCCGGCTCGGGCGCCAACACCCAGATCAAGGCGATGATCGCCAGCAACAAGTTCGACCTGGGCAAGTTCCAGCTGGTCGAGTCGAGCGAGGCCGGCATGCTCGCCGCCGTCGATCGCGCCGTGCGCCGCAAGGAGGCCGTGGTGTTCTTCGGCTGGGCGCCGCACCCGATGAACGTGAACATCGACATGGTCTACCTGGGTGACAGCCAGGACGCCCTGGGCCCGGACGAAGGCCGTGCCACGGTCTGGACCGTGACCGCGCCCGACTACGCCGAACGCTGCCCCAACGCCAACCGCCTGCTGGCCAACCTGAAATTCAGCGCCGAGGACGAGAGCCGCATGATGCAGCCGCTGCTCGACCACAAGGACCCGCTGGAATCGGCACGCCAGTGGCTCAAGGACCACCCACAAGACAAGGCCCGCTGGCTTGAAGGCGTGACCACCTTCGACGGCAAGCCGGCGGCTGACAACCTCAAGCTCACTGCCAACTGACCCGGCCTCTTCGCGGGCAAGCCCGCTCCTACAGGTTATGCGCATGCCATGAGCTGTAGGAGCGGGCTTGCCCGCGAAAAGCCCAACACCGAACTCACAGAACAGACACGCCTGAAGGATTTACCCCATGAACCACGACGTCATCATCACCTGTGCCCTGACCGGAGCCGGCGACACCGTTGCCAAGAGCCACCTGGTCCCGGTCACCCCCAAGCAGATCGCCGAAGCCGCCGTCGAGGCCGCCAAGGCCGGCGCCACCGTGGTCCACTGCCACGTCCGTGACCCGCAGACCGGCCGCTTCAGCCGCGACGTCGCGCTGTACCGCGAAGTGATGGAACGCATCCGCGAATCCGACGTGGACGTGATCGTCAACCTGACCGCCGGCATGGGTGGCGACCTCGAGATCGGCCCGGGCGAGGCACCGATGGACTTCGGCGCCGGCACCGACCTGATCGGCCCGCTGGAGCGTCTGGCCCACGTCGAGGCACTGCTGCCCGAGATCTGCACCCTGGACTGCGGCACCCTCAACTTTGGCGACGGCAACTCGATCTATGTCTCCACCCCGGCGCAACTGCGCGCTGGCGCCAAACGCATCACCGAGCTGGGCGTGAAGGCGGAGCTGGAGATCTTCGACACCGGCCACCTGTGGTTCGCCAAGCAGATGATCAAGGAAGGCCTGCTCGACGATCCGCTGTTCCAGCTGTGCCTGGGCATCCCATGGGGGGCGCCGGCCGACACCACCACCATGAAAGCCATGGTCGACAACCTGCCGGCCAACGTCACCTGGGCAGGCTTCGGTATCGGCCGCATGCAGATGCCGATGGCCGCACAGGCGGTGCTGCTCGGCGGCAACGTACGCGTGGGCCTGGAAGACAACCTCTACCTCGACCGTGGCGTGCTGGCCAGCAACGGTCAACTGGTCGAACGCGCGGTGGAGATCATCTCGCGCCTCGGTGGCCGCGTGCTGACCCCGGCCGAAGGCCGCGAAAAAATGAATCTCAAGCGTCGCTGATCGCACTGCCCCCTGTAGGAGCGGGCTTGCCCGCGAAGAATGCGACGCGGTGAATGGCACCGGCTTCGCCGGTGTTCGCGCGCAAGCCCGCTCCTACAGGGCCCGCGCCAACCTCAAGTACATAGAGAGACTGATATGCCTTTCATCACCCACATCAAGACCTTCGCCACACTCGGTAGCGGCGTCATCGGCAGCGGTTGGGTCGCTCGCGCCCTGGCCCATGGCCTGGACGTGATCGCCTGGGACCCGGCGCCCGGCGCCGAACAGGCCCTGCGCAAACGCATCGCCAACGCCTGGCCAGCCCTGGAAAAACAAGGCCTGGCACCCGGCGCCGCACAAGCGCGGCTGAAGTTCGTCGCCACCATCGAAGAGTGCGTGCGCGACGCCGATTTCATCCAGGAAAGCGCCCCCGAGCGCCTGGACCTCAAGCTCGACCTGCACGCCAAGATCAGCGCCGCGGCCAAGCCCGATGCGATCATCGGCTCCAGCACCTCGGGCCTGCTGCCCAGCGAATTCTACGAGTCGGCCACCCACCCCGAGCGCTGCGTGGTCGGCCACCCATTCAACCCGGTGTACCTGCTGCCGCTGGTGGAGATCGTCGGCGGCAAGCACACCGCGCCTGAAGCCATCGAAGCCGCAAAGACCATCTACACCGCGCTGGGCATGCGCCCGCTGCATGTGCGCAAGGAGGTCCCGGGCTTCATCGCCGACCGCCTGCTCGAAGCGCTGTGGCGCGAGGCCCTGCACCTGGTCAACGACGGGGTTGCCAGCACGGGCGAGATCGACGATGCGATTCGCTTTGGCGCGGGTCTGCGCTGGTCGTTCATGGGCACCTTCCTCACCTACACCCTGGCCGGTGGCGATGCCGGTATGCGTCACTTCATGTCGCAGTTCGGCCCGGCGCTGAAGCTGCCCTGGACCTACCTGCCAGCACCAGAGCTGACCGACAAGCTGATCGACGACGTGGTCGACGGCACCTCCGAGCAACTGGGCGAACGCAGCATCGCGGCGCTGGAGCGCTATCGTGACGATACCCTGCTGGCGGTGCTGGACGCTGTGAAGAACAGCAAGGCCAAGCACGGCATGGCCTTTGGCGACTGAGGAGACTGCGATGCCCGCCCTGATCACCTACCGCACCCCGGTTCAACAGGACTGGGTCGATTACAACGGGCACCTGCGCGATGCCTTCTACCTGCTGATCTTCAGCTATGCCACCGATGCGCTGATGGAGCGCATCGGCCTGGACGCCGACAGCCGTGGCCAGAGCGGCAACTCGCTGTTCACCCTGGAGGCGCACATCAACTACCTGCACGAGGTGAAGCTCGGCACCGAAGTCTGGGTGCAGACGCAGATCATCGGCTTCGACAAGAAGCGCCTGCACCTGTACCACACGCTGCACCGTGCAGGCTTCGACGAAGCCCTGTCGGCCAGCGAGCAGATGCTGCTGCACGTGGACCTGGCAGGGCCGAAGTCGGCGCCGTTCAGCGAGCGCAGTGCCGCGTTGCTGCAAGGGCTGGTGGATGAGCAGCAAGACCAGGCACCCGCCGAGTTCGTGGGCCGGGTGATCGGTTTGCCCGCACGATCCTGAGCCCGCCCAGGTCCTTGTAGGAGCGGGCTTGCCCGCGAACACGGGCTTAGCCCGTGCCAGGCAGCGCGGTGTCTTTTTCGCGGGCAAGCCCGCTCCCACAGAATGAAGTGCCCCCCCGAAAAAAACCCCGGAAGCCGTGAGCGTCCGGGGCTGAGAGCGAGCAACATCCACTGTGCGTGAAGTGAGGGTGACCAAACCCTCGGTGCCGTGAATGACTCCAGTGTGCTCACTTCCCTTCTGCCTGATTTAGCCGGGAACGACCTGTTCTTAGCCAAAGCGGCCATCGCGACGTTCTACCCTTGCGAGGTTGTCGTACTGGTCACAGAATCAGTCGTAAATCACGGCACCAGACAAGGACTACAACCATGATGCATGCGGATTTGATCGACCAGGACGACCTGCTGGGCCACCTGCGCGCACGCGGCTTCGACATTCCGGCCGGGGCCAGCGCCGAGCAGGCCTGCGAGGTGGTGGTGCGCGGGCTGACCGAGCCCAATGCCCGGGCGTTGAAGGGAATGGTGGAGCAGATGTACACCGGCAGCGCGACCATCCTCCCGGCGGTACGTCAGGCGATCGACAAGCAGCTGTTGCCGGCGTTGGCGCAGTTCAGTCAGCGCGCCTGATTCTGAATCTTCATTGAATTCTTCGCGGGCAAGCCCGCTCCTACAAGGCCGATACAGGTCCTGTGGGAGCGGGCTTGCCCGCGAAGAATTCAGCGCTGCCTCAAAGTCTCACACTGGCAAAGGTCGACTCGTTACGCGCCTGGCTCAGGGCCGCCATCGGCCCGCTGTGCGGTGACAGCGCCATGGCCTGCGGAATCGGCATCATCGCCACCTGCTGCGCGGTATTGGAGCCCACACGCTCGTCACGCGGCGGAATACCGAAGTACTCGCGGTAGCACTTGGAGAAGTGCGGCGTCGACACGAACCCGCACACCGACGCCACCTCGATGATCGACATCGGCGTCTGCTTGAGCAGCTGCCGTGCCCGGATCAGCCGCAGCTTGAGGTAGTAGCGCGACGGCGAGCAGTGCAGGTACTTCTGGAACAGGCGCTCGAGCTGGCGCCGCGACACGTTGACGTACACCGCCAACTCGTCCAGGTCGATCGGCTCTTCGAGGTTGGCCTCCATCAGCGCGACGATTTCCTGCAGCTTCGGCTGGTTGGTGCCGAGCATGTGCTTGAGCGGCACGCGCTGGTGGTCCTGCTCATTGCGGATGCGCTCGTAGACGAACATCTCGGAGATGGCTGCCGACAGCTCACGACCATGATCGCGGCTGATCAGGTGCAGCATCATGTCCAGGGGCGCAGTGCCACCGGAGCTGGTGAAGCGGTTGCGGTCGAGGGTAAACAGGCGGGTGCTCATGTTGACCCGCGGGAAGGCTTCCTGCATCGCCGCCAGGCACTCCCAGTGCACGCTGCAGTCGAAGCCGTCGAGCAGGCCGGCACAGGCCAATGCCCAGCTGCCAGTGCACACCGCACCAAGCCTGCGCGACTGACGCGCCTGGGCCTGCAGCCAGGTGACATGTTCACGGGTCACGGTGCGCTGGATGCCAACGCCACCGCAGACGATCACAGTGTCCACCGGCGGTGCGCTGTGCATCGCCGCGTCCGGGGTGATCTGCAGGCCATCGCTGGCCCAGACCTGGCCGCCATCGACGGTCAGCGTATGCCAGCGGTACAGCTCGCGCCCCGACAGCTGGTTGGCCATGCGCAGCGGCTCGACCGCCGAGGCGAGCGAAATCAGGGTGAAGTTGTCCAGCAGGAGAAAGCCGATGGACTGGGGTGCTGTGCGGTTCTGGGTTGGGTTCCCGGAGGTGTACGACGTCATCGCGGTTTCTCCTCACACAATGCAGGGTGTGCCTCAGGCGGGCACCGTTTCTTGTAATGGCCCTGATTCGTATGCAGGGGCTTTGCCAATCTCAACGCAATCGCCGTGCCTGAAATTGAACGGCTATCCAAAAAAACCCAAAAACGACGTTGCCGCGCGAGTTGTAGGGCTTTTCCGAGAGCGCTGGACGATCATCGCAAACAGGCGTGCCAGCGCCTCTGCGTGTAACGGCTGAGCAGTTCGGTAGCACTTGTGGGAAGGCTGCCCAGAAGCGACATTCATAAGTGTCACCGACAATGACACCACTGGTAGCGACAGCCGACAGCCGGTCGGAACCGGCTGCTGCACAATAATGCGGCACAACCGCCGCAGGAGGGCCAGATCAGCGCATCAGCATTCGATGACGCTGACTGCCAACCCGCCACGAGAAGTTTCCTTGTACTTGTCGTGCATATCGGCGCCGGTGTCGCGCATGGTGCGGATCACCTGGTCGAGGGAGATGAAGTGCTCGCCGTCACCACGCAGGGCCATCTGTACGGCGTTGATCGCCTTCACCGCAGCGATGGCGTTACGTTCGATGCAAGGCACCTGGACCAGGCCTCCGACCGGATCGCAGGTCAGCCCGAGGTTGTGCTCCAGGGCGATTTCAGCAGCGTTTTCCAACTGTGCCGGCGTGGCCCCCAGCACTTCGGCCAGACCCGCTGCAGCCATGGCGCAGGCCGAGCCGACCTCGCCCTGGCAGCCCACCTCGGCGCCGGAGATGGAAGCGTTCTTCTTGCACAGGATGCCTACCGCCGCTGCACCGAGGAAGAACTCCACCACATTGGACTCGTCCACCGCGTCGGAGAAGCGCATGTAGTAGTGCAACACCGCCGGGATGATGCCGGCCGCGCCGTTGGTGGGTGCGGTGACCATGCGCCCACCGGCGGCGTTTTCTTCGTTGACCGCCAGGGCGAACAGGTTCACCCACTCCATGGCACTCATGGTCGAGCCGATCACGTTGGGCTTGCCGATCTCCTGCAGGCTGCGGTGCAGCTTGGCTGCGCGGCGCCGCACATTGAGCCCGCCGGGCAAGATGCCTTCGTGCTTGAGGCCGTTGTTCACGCACTCCTGCATGGCGCCCCAGAGCTTGAGCAGACCGGCGCGAATCTCGGCTTCGCTGCGCCAGACCTTCTCGTTCTCCATCATCAATTGCGACACGCGCATGTCGTTTTGCTTGCACAGGCGCAGCAATTCGGCGGCGCTGTTGAAATCGTAGGGCAGCACCGTCTGGTCGGCGTCCAGTACGCCGCGCGCGGCCTGCGCGGCATCGACCACGAAGCCGCCACCCACCGAGTAGTAAGTGTCGCGATGCAGCTCGCCCTCGGCACCTTCGGCCACCAGGGTCATGGCATTGGGGTGGTAGGGCAGGTTCTCGTCGAGCAGCAGCATGTCGCGGGCCCAGATGAATTCGATGGGCAGGCGGCTGTCGAGCTGCAATATGCCGGTTTCGCGCAGGTCGGCGATGCGTGGGGTGATCTGCGTCGGGTCGATTGCGTCGGGCCATTCGCCCATCAGCCCCATGATCGTGGCGTTGTCGGTGCCGTGACCGATGCCGGTGGCCGACAACGAGCCGTACAAACGCACCTCGATACGCCGAACCCGCTCCAGCTCGCCGCTCTCGCGCAGGCCCTGGACGAACAGCGCTGCGGCGCGCATGGGGCCGACGGTATGCGAGCTGGAAGGCCCGACGCCGATCTTGAACAGGTCGAACACGCTGATGGCCATTGTCGAATCACCTCTTGATGGGCTTGTCTCTGCGCGCCATGTGGCGGCGCAGCCAGCTGCTAGGCTGATAGCGGCGAGTTGCCGCGAATGCACGCATCATCGGGCTTTTACCCCACCCCTCGCCGTCTGCAACCGACGTACTTTTGTCCGGCAGCGCCCTGTTGCGACAGCCATCATTTCGCCGCTTTCAGGCGAACCGGTGACGCAAAGACACGGGCCGAGGTGTGGAAAAATCCGTAAGCGACATTGCCCGTACTGGATGCGACCTGTCCTGCACTGGTTACGACTCCACCAGTAGGCGATTGCCGAACGCTGGGGGATTATCGAAAGCGACTCGTATTGCACGGCCACGCAACCTGCCCTCTGCAGGCCAGATCGATCGACGCCCCAGAATGCGACGACGATTACGCGAACCCGAAGAAAAAATCACAGGAGTCCACCCATGAAAGGTTCACCCTCGCTGTTGTTGGTTGCGTTGCTCGCAGCACCTGTGTTCGCCCAAGCGGCCGAACCCGAACAGTGTCAAACGGTTCGCTTCTCCGATGTCGGCTGGACCGACATCACCGTGACCACGGCAACCACCAGCGTTGTCCTCGAAGCGCTGGGCTACAAGACCCACACCACCATGATCTCGGTGCCGGTGACCTACAAGTCGCTGGCCACCGGCAAGGACCTCGACGTTTTCCTCGGCAACTGGATGCCGACCATGGAAAACGACATCAAGCAGTACCGCGACGCTGGCACCGTCGAGACGGTCCGCGCCAACCTGGAAAACGCCAAGTACACCCTGGCAGTGCCCCAGGCGCTGTATGACAAGGGTCTGAAGGATTTCAGCGATATTCCCAAGTTCAAGAAGGAACTGGACGGCAAGATCTACGGCATCGAACCGGGCAACGATGGCAACCGCACCATCCAGAGCATGATCGACAAGAACGCCTTCGGCCTGAAGGACGCCGGCTTCAAGATCGTGCAGTCGAGCGAGGCCGGCATGCTGTCGCAGGTCGATCGGGCCCAGAAGCGCGGCGAGGCCATAGTGTTCCTGGGCTGGGAACCGCACCCGATGAACACCCGCTTCAAGATGCAGTACCTGACCGGGGGTGATGAGTTCTTCGGTCCAGAATTCGGCAAGGCCACCGTACTGACCAACACCCGCAAGGGTTATGCGCAGGAATGCAGCAACGTCGGCCAGCTGCTGAAGAACCTGGTGTTCGAGCTCAAGGATGAAAGCACCATGATGGGCTATGTCCTGGACGACAAGATGAAGCCCGAGGCGGCCGCCAAGAAGTGGCTCAAGGACAACCCCGGCAAGCTGGAGACCTGGCTGGCCGGCGTCACCACCGTGGATGGCAAACCAGGCCTGGAGGCAGCCAAGGCCAAGTTGACGCAGTAGCTGTCGGCTCTGGATGAAAAGTCTTGAGACGAAGGTCAGGCAAGGCGAAAACAGCCGAGGAACGGCCGGGGTCGCGCTCGACTTTACGGGTTTCAAATGGGTACTCCGAGGCTGTTTTCAACGCAGCATCACCGAGTATCAAGGCTTTCCATCCAGAGCCTAGGCACTACCTCGGGGTGGGACCGTGCTCACCCCGGACTGATTTCAATCATTGCAGGTGGAAGCTCGCTATCATGCTTATCGATCAAAAAATACCTCTGGGGCAGTACATCGCCTCATTTGTCGAATGGTTGACCCAGAACGGCGCCAACTACTTCGACGCTATCGCCCAAGGCCTGGAGTTCATGATCCATGGCGTCACCAGTGCCCTGACCTGGTTCAACCCCTTCGTTCTCGTCGCCCTGTTCGCCGCCCTCGCGCACCTGATCCAGCGCAAGTGGGCGCTGACCGTCTTCGTCGCCCTGTCGTTCCTGTTGATCCTCAACCTCGGCTACTGGCAGGAAACCATGGAAACCCTGGCGCAAGTGAGCTTCGCCACGGTGGTCTGCGTGGCCATCGGTGTGCCGCTGGGCATCATTGCCGCGCACAAGCCGATGTTCTATACCGCTATGCGTCCGGTGCTCGACCTGATGCAGACCGTCCCCACCTTCGTCTACCTGATCCCGACCCTCACCCTGTTCGGGCTGGGCGTGGTTCCGGGGCTGATCTCCACCGTAGTGTTCGCCATCGCGGCACCTATCCGCCTCACCTACCTGGGCATCTGTGATGTGCCCCAGGAGCTGATGGACGCCGGCAAGGCCTTCGGCTGCTCGCGTCGCCAACTGCTGACGCGCATCGAACTGCCGCACGCCATGCCGAGCATCGCCGCAGGCGTTACCCAATGCATCATGCTGTCGCTGTCGATGGTGGTGATCGCCGCCCTGGTCGGCGCCGATGGCCTGGGCAAACCGGTGGTCAACGCCCTCAATACTGCCGACATTTCGCTCGGCTTCGAAGCGGGCCTTGCGATCGTGTTGCTGGCGATCATGCTCGACCGTATCTGCAAACAACCGGAACTGCCGGCAAGGAGTGAAGCATGAGCATCATTCGCTTCGAAGATGTCGACGTCATCTTCTCCAGCAAGCCGCGCGAAGCGCTGTCGCTGCTCGACCAGGGCAAGACCCGCGAGCAGATCCTCAAGCAGACCGGCCTGGTGGTCGGCGTCGAAAAGGCTAACCTGGACATCGAGAAAGGCGAGATCTGCGTGCTGATGGGCCTGTCGGGCTCGGGCAAGTCGAGCCTGCTGCGCTGCATCAACGGCCTGAACACCGTCAGCCGCGGTAAGCTGTTCGTCGAGCACGAAGGCAAGCATATCGACATCGCTCACTGCTCCCCGGCAGAGCTGAAGATGATGCGCACCAAGCGCATCGCCATGGTGTTCCAGAAGTTCGCCCTGATGCCATGGCTGACCGTGCGCGAGAACATCAGCTTCGGCCTGGAAATGCAGGGTCGCCCCGAGAAGGAGCGGCGCAAGCTGGTGGACGAGAAGCTCGAGCTGGTGGGCCTGACCCAGTGGCGCAACAAGAAGCCGGACGAGCTGTCCGGTGGCATGCAGCAACGCGTGGGCCTGGCCCGGGCGCTGGCGATGGACGCCGACATCCTGCTGATGGACGAACCCTTCTCCGCGCTGGACCCCCTGATCCGCCAGGGCCTGCAGGACGAACTGCTGGAGCTGCAGCGCAAGCTGAGCAAGACCATCGTCTTCGTCAGCCACGACCTGGACGAGGCCCTGAAGCTGGGTAGCCGCATTGCGATCATGAAGGATGGCCGGATCATCCAGTACAGCAAGCCGGAAGAGATCGTGCTGAACCCGGCCGACGAATACGTGCGCACCTTCGTCGCCCACACCAACCCGCTCAACGTCCTGTGCGGCCGCAGCCTGATGCGCAGCCTGGACAACTGCAAGCGGATCAACGGATCGGTGTGCCTGGACCCGGGTGGCGACTCGTGGCTGGACCTGGGCGAAGGCGGCTCGATCAAGCGCGCGCGTCAGGGGCAGAATGGGCTGGACCTGCAGAACTGGGTGCCGGGGCAGGATGTGGAAAGCCTGGGCCGTCTGCCAACGCTGGTGCACGCCGACATCGGCATGCGCGAGGCGCTGCAGATTCGTTATCAGACCGGCAACAAGCTGGTGCTGCAGGAGAACGACAAGGTGGTCGGGATTCTGGGCGACAGCGAGCTGTATCACGCGTTGCTGGGCAAGAATCACGGCTGAAACCATCGCGGGGCAAGCCCGCTCCTACAAAATACTACGCGGCCTTTGTAGGAGCGGGCTTGCCCCGCGATTGGGCCGCATAGCGGCCCCCTTCACTGATTCAGCGCACCACGATCCCGCGCGACGCCATGTAGGCCTTCGCCTCTGGCACCGTGTACTCACCGAAGTGGAAGATGCTCGCCGCCAGTACCGCACTGGCATGCCCTTCCAGAATCCCGTCGGCCAGGTGCTGCAGGTTGCCCACGCCACCGGAGGCAATCACCGGAATCCCCAGCGCGTCGCTGATGGCACGGGTCACGCCCAGGTCGAAGCCATTCTTCATACCGTCCTGGTCCATGCTGGTCAGCAGGATCTCGCCGGCGCCCAAACCTTCCATCTTCTTCGCCCACTCCACCGCATCCAGGCCGGTAGGCTTGCGCCCGCCATGGGTGAAGATTTCCCAGCGCGGCGTATCGCCTGGGCCAGAAACCTTCTTGGCGTCGATGGCCACGACAATGCACTGCGAACCGAAACGGTCGGCAGCTTCGCCAACGAACTCCGGGTTGAACACCGCGGCGGTGTTGATCGAGACCTTGTCGGCACCAGCGTTGAGCAGGTTGCGGATATCCTGCACGGTACGCACGCCACCCCCGACGGTCAGCGGGATGAACACCTGGCTGGCCATGCGCTCGACGGTATGCAGGGTGGTATCACGGCCATCGACACTGGCGGTGATGTCCAGGAAGGTGATCTCGTCGGCGCCCTGCTCGTTGTAGCGACGGGCGATTTCCACCGGATCACCCGCATCACGGATGTTCTCGAACTTGACGCCCTTGACCACCCGGCCGTTGTCCACGTCCAGGCAAGGGATGATGCGCTTGGCCAGTGCCATGGTTCAGTCCTCAGCCTTGGTAGTTGTCGCAGAAGGCCTGGGCCTCGGCGACATCGAGGGTGCCTTCGTAGATGGCACGCCCGGTAATGGCGCCGATGATGCCCGGGGCCTTGGCGTCCAGCAGGGCCTTGATGTCACCCAGGTTGTGAATGCCGCCCGAGGCGATCACCGGGATCGAGGTGGCTTCGGCCAGGGCCTTGGTGAAGGGTACGTTGCAGCCCTGCATCATGCCGTCCTTGGCGATGTCGGTGTAGACGATCGCCGAGACGCCGTCGGCCTCGAAACGCTTGGCCAGATCGATGACCTGCACCGAGCTCACTTCGGCCCAGCCGTCGGTGGCGACGAAGCCGTCCTTCGCGTCCAGGCCGACGATGACCTTGCCCGGGAACGCCTTGCAGGCCTCGGCGACGAACTCAGGCTGCTTGACCGCCTTGGTGCCGATGATCACGTAGCTGACACCAGCCTTGACATAGTGCTCGATGGTTTCCAGCGAACGGATGCCGCCGCCGATCTGGATCGGCAGGTTCGGGTAGCGCTTGGCGATGGCGGTGACCACTTCGCCGTTGACCGGCTGGCCCTCGAAGGCGCCATTGAGGTCGACCAGGTGCAGGCGGCGGCAGCCACCCTCCACCCACTTGGCAGCCATGCTCACCGGGTCGTCGGAGAATACCGTCGAGTCTTCCATGCGGCCCTGGCGCAGGCGCACGCAGGCACCGTCCTTCAGATCGATAGCGGGGATAATCAGCATCTTGGAAACCTGTTCTAATCGGTGGAGTTCAGGGCTTCTCGAGCGCCCACAGGTCGCTTTCGATGCTCTCGAACCGCTCCTTGAGGTGCAGTTGAACATCGGCAATCGCCCTGTTGTAGTAATGGGGTGCAATTTCCTTGCTGAACAACTCGAGGACCTCGGCCACCTCGAACGAACCGAGCGTCAGCTCGAAGCGCTCTTCAAGAAAGCGCTTGAGCACATCGAGCGCCTCGCGCTCCTGCTCGGGGGCCAGGGTGATGACCGGGGCCTTGGTCTTCGACCTGCTCATTTACCAGCGCCCGTCCCAGGCGACGAAGTTCTGCAGCAGTTGCAGGCCGTGCGTGTGGCTCTTTTCCGGGTGGAATTGCACGGCGAAGCGCGAGCCGTCGGCCAGCGCAGCGGCGAAGTCGACGCCATAGTGGCCACGACCGACCACCTGGCCCGGCTTGCCGGCATTGATGTAGTAGCTGTGCACGAAATAGAAACGCGCGCGGTCCGGGATGTCGTGCCACAGCGGGTGGTCGATGCTCTGG
Organism: Pseudomonas sp. RW3S2; assembly: GCF_014268955.1. Taxonomy (NCBI): domain Bacteria; kingdom Pseudomonadati; phylum Pseudomonadota; class Gammaproteobacteria; order Pseudomonadales; family Pseudomonadaceae; genus Pseudomonas; species Pseudomonas sp. RW3S2. The sequence continues at coordinate 183,708 of NZ_JABWRM010000005.1, forward strand.
CTGACCTCGTTCCAGCCCATGTGCGGCACCTTCAGGTGCTCGCCGTCTTCCTCCAGGCCTTTGCCGAAGAAGCGCACCTGGCCGGGGAACAGGCCGATGCAGTCGACGCCTTCGTTCTCCTCGCTGTGCTCGAGCAGCGCCTGCATGCCGACGCAGATGCCGAGGAAGGGGCGGTCCTGGCTGACTTCACGCACCAGGCTGTCGAAGCCCAGGCGACGGATCTCGGCCATGCAGTCGCGGATCGCGCCGACGCCTGGAAACACCACGCGATCGGCTTCGCGGATCACCGCAGCGTCGCTGGTGACCAGCACCTTGCCAGCGCCCACATGCTCGAGGGCCTTGGCCACCGAGTGCAGGTTGCCCATGCCATAGTCGATGACGGCGACAGTCTGCATCACAGGCATCCCTTGGTCGACGGCATCTGGCCGGCCATGCGCTCATCGAGCGTCACGGCCATGCGCAGGGCGCGGCCGAAGGCCTTGAACACGGTTTCGATCTGGTGGTGGGTGTTGTGACCGCGAATCGTGTCGATGTGCAGGGTCACCAGGGCGTGGTTGACGAAGCCCTGGAAGAACTCCTGGAACAGATCGACGTCGAAACCACCCACCGAGGCGCGGGTGAACGGCACATGCATCTGCAGGCCGGGACGGCCGGAGAAGTCGATGACCACGCGCGACAGCGCTTCGTCCAGCGGCACGTAGGCGTGGCCGTAGCGGAAGATACCCTTCTTGTCGCCGATGGCCTTGGCGAAGGCCTGGCCGAGGGTGATACCGACGTCTTCGACGGTATGGTGATCGTCGATATGCAGGTCGCCCTTGCATTCGATGTCCAGATCGATCAGCCCGTGCCGGGCGATCTGGTCGAGCATGTGTTCAAGGAAAGGCACACCGATATCGAATCGGGCCTTGCCGGTGCCATCCAGGTTGATCGAGGCCTTGACCTGGGTTTCCAGGGTATTGCGCTCGACGGAAGCCTTACGTTCGACCATCACCAGCTCCGCAAAATCATTGGGCGAAAAGGGCTCCATTATAGGCCCAGAATGCGCCGGCTTGAAACGCGGATGACGTGCGGCAGCACAAAGCATTCGCGGGCAAGCCCGCTCCCACAAGGGCAACATCACCTTGCAGGAGCGGGCTTGCCCGCGAAAGGGCCCTTTCAGGTCCGGCAAATCAGTGCATCAGTGGAACAGCACTGCCGTCTTCTGCAGAGTGATCCACACGCCCCAGGCCAGCGGAATCACCACCACGGCCCAGGCCAGCAGCACCAGCGGCAGGCTGCCCGGAGCGGCATGCCACTCCAGCGCCTGCGCGCCATCGGCGCCCTTGTCGTGGCTCAGCGCGCGCTCGGCAGCGAGCTCGGCGTCGGTCATGAAGTACTTGTCGGCCACCGGGCGCACCAGCAGGTTGCAGATGAAGCCCAGCACCAGCAGGCCGGCGAGGATGTACAGGGTCATGTCGTAGGCTGCCGCGCGCGGCACACCTGCCGCCAGCTGCGATTCGCGCAGGTAGGTGATCAACACCGGGCCCAGCACGCCGGCCGCAGCCCAGGCGGTCAGCAGGCGACCGTGGATGGCGCCGACCATCTGCGTGCCGAACAGGTCGGCCAGGTAGGCTGGAACGGTGGCGAAACCGCCGCCGTACATCGACAGGATGATGCAGAACGCCGCAACGAACAGCGCCACGTTGCCGATATGGCCCATGTTCGGCACCAGGGTGTAGAGGCCTACACCGATGGCGAAGAAGGCGAAGTAGGTGTTCTTGCGCCCGATATAGTCGGAGAACGACGCCCAGAAGAAACGCCCGCCGATGTTGAACAGGCTGAGCAGGCCGGTGAAGCCGGCAGCGATGGCAGCGATCTGCGCCAGTTGCGCGGCGTTCAGCTCGCTGAAGCTCAGGTCGTTGCCCAGCAGCTTGCCGCCGAACACTTCCTGCAGCAGCGGCGAGGCCATGCCGAGGATGCCGATACCGGCCGAGACGTTCAGGCACAGGACCAGCCAGACCAGCGCAAACTGCGGGGTCTTCCAGGCTACGCTGACGTGCACGTGGCGGTCGGTGACCATGGCGTTGGCCTTCTTCGCCGGCGGCGTCCAGCCTTCAGGCTTCCAGCCGGTCGGCGGCACGCGGTACGCCAGGGCGCCAGCGGTCATGAACACGAAGTAGATGGCCGCCATGGCGACGAAGCTCTGCCATACGCCGACTTCCTGGCCGTTGGCGAAGTGCCCCATCAGCGCAGTGGCCAGCGGTGCACCGACCATGGCGCCGCCGCCGAAGCCCATGATCGCCATGCCAGTGGCCATGCCGCGCTTGTCCGGGAACCACTTGATCAGCGTGGAGACCGGCGAGATATAGCCCAGCCCCAGGCCGATGCCGCCGATCACACCCGAACCCAGCCACATCAGCCACAGCTGATGGGTCTTCACCCCGATTGCCGAGATCAGCAGGCCGCCGCACCAGCACAGCGCCGATACCAGGCCGGCCTTGCGCGGGCCGGCGTGTTCCAGCCAGCCACCCAGCACGGCGGCCGAACAGCCGAGGAAGACGAAGAACAGGGTGTAGATCCAGCTGAGCATCGAGATCTGCCAGTCGCAGTCGGCGCTGAACAGGCGGGCGATGAAGCCCATGTCAGGCGAGCAAGCGACCGGTGCGGTGATGCCGATGGCCTGGGACAGGGGCAGCCAGAACACCGAGAAGCCATAGGCCATGCCGATGCACAGGTGAATGGCCAGGGCGGCCGGTGGAACCAACCAGCGATTGAACCCCGGCCGGGCGATGATGCGCTCCTTGGACAGGAAGCCCGGCGCGCTCGCCGCTGCTCCTGCCGTAATGCTGCTATTCATGGATTCGATCCTTTTATAGGTAGACTGCGCTTTCGGACCGGATCCTTGGCTTTTTCGCGGCACACAAGGCGAAATTGGCACCGTTTTCGGCGTCGTTGCCCCGCGACAATAGGTCGCGGTCACTCCGGAAGCTGCGCAAGGTTACCAGCATAAGATGACGGTGAGATCAATCTGACATCGTTATTTTTCATAAAACTGAACCGGTACAGGTCGGATGCGCAACCGTTTGCGATCTGCAGCGACCTTTTCGTAGGCTTCCATGGGAGCGGGCTTGCCCGCGAATGAGGCCAAAGCAGACCCAAGCGTGGAACTGCCCTGACCATAACTGTCGAAGCGATACTCAGAAGCGATGGTCACGGCGCTATACTCTGCCGCTTGAATTCACCTATCGGACTACAAGGACTCGCCCATGAAAGCGTTCGGCAAATTCCTGGGGCTGGGACTTCTCGGGTTGTTGCTGATCATCGTGGCGCTGGGCTTCGCCCTGACCCACCTCTTCGATCCCAACGACTACAAAGACGAAATCCGCCAGCTGGCCCGCAACAAGGCCCACGTCGAGCTCACCCTCAACGGTGACATCGGTTGGAGCCTGTTCCCATGGCTGGGCCTGGAACTGCACGAGGCGAGCATCGCCACGCTGAACAACCCCAAGCAGCCGTTCGCCGACCTGCAGATGCTCGGCCTGTCGGTGCGCGTACTGCCGCTGCTGCGCCGCGAGGTGCAGATGAGCGATGTGCGCATCGAGGGCTTGAACCTTACGCTGCTGCGCGACGAACACGGTCATGGCAACTGGGAGGATATCGGCAAGCCGCTCCCCGACCCGAACGCCAGCCCTGATGCGCCGCCCCCGGCTGCCGATGGCACCCCGACAGCGACCCAAGCGCAAGCCAGCAACGAACGCACGGTGAAACTGGACATCGACAGCCTGACCGTCAACAACGCTCGGGTGCAGTTCACCGACGAGCAGAGCGGCAAAAGCTATGGCGCCGAAAGCATCCAGTTGAGCAGCGGCCCCATCCACGACGGGGTCAACACCCCGATCAAGGCCAGCGCCTTCCTCAGCGCCAGTGAGCCGAACATCAAGGCCCGTACCGAACTGGTCGGCGATCTGCGCTTCGACCGCAAGCTCAAGCGCTACAGTCTCGAAGACATGCGCCTGTCCGGCGAAACCTCGGGCGAGCCGACCGCTGGCAAGACCGTGACCTTCGCCGCCCAAGGCCAGGTGCTGGTCGACCTGGGCGCCAACGTCGCGTCCTGGAGCGGCCTGAAGGTCTCGGCCAACCAGCTGCGCGCCCTCGGCGAGCTGAGCCTGCGCGACCTGGACAAGGCACCACAACTCAGCGGCGGGCTGTCAATCGCCCAGTTCGACCTGCGCACCTTCCTCGACGGCATCGGCCATCCGCTGCCGGCAACCGCCGACCCGACCGCCTTCGCCAAGCTGGAATTGGTCGGCCGCCTGCAAGGCACCCAGAACTCCATCGCCATGGAAGACCTGGCGGTGAAACTCGACCAGAGCACCTTCACCGGCCGCGTCGCCGTCGAAGACTTCGCCAAGCAAGCCTTGCGCCTCCAGCTCAAGGGCGACACGCTCAACGCCGATCGCTACCTGCCGGCCAAGAGCGAAGAAGCCAAGGGTGCCAAGGCCGCACGCCAGGCCGAGGTCAAGCAGCAGGAGGCCAGTGCGATCGCAGGTGCCGGTACCTCGCCACTGCCCAGCGCCCCCACTCAAGTAGCCTGGAGCACCGACAAGCTGCTGCCGGTCGATCGCCTGCGCGCCCTCGACCTGCAGGCCGACCTGTCGTTCGGCACCCTGACCCTCGACAAGCTGCCGATCACCGATGCACAGCTCAAGGCCAACGGCCAAGGCGGCCTGGTCACCCTGGAGACCCTGCGCGGCGGCCTGTACAACGGCACCTTCGAGGCCAAGGGTACGGTCGATGTGCGCCCTGCCGTGCCGCAACTGGGGGTGAACACCCGCATCAACCGGGTGCCGGTCGAGCACTTCATCAAGCGTGAAAGCCCCGATCAGGCGCCGCCGGTCAAAGGCCTGCTGACCTTGTCCAGCGACCTGACCGCCACCGGCAACAGCCAGAAGGCCCTGATCGACACGCTCAACGGCAACGCCAGCTTCACCATCAACGACGGTGTACTGGTCAACGCCAACCTCGAACAGCAGCTGTGCCAGGCCATCGCCACCCTCAACCGCAAGCAGCTCAGCGGCGAGCCACGGGCCAAGGACACGCCCTTCCAGGAACTGCGCGGCACACTGGTGGTACGCAATGGCGTGGCCAGCAACCCAGACCTCAAGGTGCGCATCCCGGGCCTGACCGTGAACGGCCAGGGCGATCTGGACCTGCGCGTGCTGGGCATGGACTACGGCGTCGGCGTGATGGTCGAAGGCGACCAGCGCGCCATGCCCGACCCGGCCTGTCAGGTCAACGAGCGCTACGTCGGCGTCGAAGTGCCGCTGCGCTGCCGCGGCCCGCTCGAGCTGGGGGCCAAGGCCTGCCGCCTGGACCAGGACGGCCTGGGCAAGGTTGCCGCAAAACTTGCCGGCAACCGCCTGAAAGACAAGATCGACGAAAAGCTCGAGGAAAAACTCGGCGACAAGGTGAGCCCTGAATTGAAAGATGCGCTCAAGGGGCTGTTCAAACGATGAGCCCCCAGCAGTTCTCCAGCGCCGTGCTGACGTGGTTCGATCAGCACGGCCGCCACGACCTGCCCTGGCAACAGGGCATCACTCCCTACCGGGTGTGGGTGTCGGAAATCATGTTGCAGCAGACCCAGGTCAGTACCGTGCTCAACTACTTCGACCGTTTCATGCAGGCCCTGCCCACCGTGCAGGCCCTGGCCGAAGCGCCGGAGGACGAGGTACTGCACCTGTGGACGGGCCTGGGCTACTACACCCGCGCGCGCAACCTGCAGAAGGCGGCGAAGATCGTCGTCGCCCAGCATGACGGCGAGTTCCCACGCAGCGTCGAGGCGCTGACCGAGCTGCCCGGTATCGGCCGCTCCACCGCAGGCGCCATCGCCAGCATCAGCATGGGCATCCGAGCGCCGATCCTCGACGGCAACGTCAAGCGCGTCCTGGCGCGCTTCACCGCCCAGGCCGGTTACCCCGGCGAGCCCAAGGTGGCCAATGCGCTGTGGGCCGCAGCCGAGCGCTTCACCCCCATGACCCGGGTCAACCACTACACCCAGGCGATGATGGACCTGGGCGCCACGCTGTGCACCCGCAGCAAGCCCAGTTGTCTGATCTGCCCGCTGCAACAGGGCTGCGAGGCGCACCTGCTCGGCGACGAGAAACGCTACCCAGAACCCAAGCCGCGCAAGGCCCTGCCCCAGCGCAAGACGCTGATGCCGCTGCTGACCAACAACGAAGGCGCCATCCTGCTCTACCGCCGCCCCTCCAGCGGTCTTTGGGGTGGCCTGTGGAGCCTGCCGGAGCTCGACAGCCTGGCGCAGCTCGACGACCTCGCCTACCAGCACGGCCTGCGCATGACCCAAAGCCAGGCGCTGCAAGGCCTGACTCACACCTTCAGCCACTTTCAGCTGGCGATCGAGCCGTGGCTGGTGCGTGTCGACCCGCTCGGCTCGCACGTGGCCGAGCCCGACTGGCTCTGGTATAACCTCGCCACCCCGCCGCGCCTGGGCCTCGCAGCCCCGGTCAAGAAGCTGCTCGCACGCGTGGCCGACGAATTGACTGCAGGAGACCCCCGATGACCCGCACCGTGAAGTGCCGCAAGTACAACGAAGAACTGCCAGGCCTGCCACGCCCGCCCTACCCCGGTGCCAAGGGCCAGGACATCTACGAGCACATCTCGCAGAAGGCCTGGGATGAGTGGCAGAAGCACCAGACCATGCTGATCAACGAGAAGCGCCTGAACATGATGAATGGCGAAGACCGCAAATTCCTCCAGGCGGAAATGGACAAGTTCTTCGCCGGCGAGGACTACGCCCAGGCCGAAGGCTACGTTCCACCCAGCGAGTGAACCCGATCAGGACGGTTGGCTGTACAAAAAACAGCCAACATGCGTAAGCGACGGAATTAATTTAAAAAATTTTCAAAAAGTCGTTGACGCAAGGTCTGAAAACCTTTTTAATTCGCCCCGTCGCCCAGATAGCTCAGTCGGTAGAGCAGAGGATTGAAAATCCTCGTGTCGGCGGTTCGACTCCGTCTCTGGGCACCACCATTAAGCATCGGGTGGTTGCAAAGTTACCCGAAGCGACACAAGAAACCCGCCTAGTGCGGGTTTTTTGTTGCCTGCGATTTCTCCCTCCTCCGTTGATCAAGAGTGGTCTTGCCTAACCGGCCACCATTGACCAGCATCAAAAAGCCACCAACCGCACCGCCCTAAACTGCGCCATGGACACCCGATCCCCGAAAGGACCTCCATGAGCGACGATTCTCCCCTCCCCCTTGCCAACCCCGTCGAAGCTGCCCCGGCTACGCCACTGCGCACACCGCGCCCTCGCAAGCGCAAACCGCAAGCATCCATCACCCGGATCAGCCAGCAACCTGCCGCCCTGGAAGTCGCCAGCGCCCGTAAAGGCAGCAACGAAGACAGCACCAGCGCGCGCCTGCCGGCCAGCTACCCCTATCGCACACGCATGCGCCGCCAGGAGTACGAAAAGGCCAAGCACGCGCTGCAGATCGAGCTGCTGAAGGTGCAGAGCTGGGCGAAAGATACCGGCCAGCGCATCGTGGTGCTGTTCGAGGGGCGCGATGCGGCGGGCAAGGGCGGCACCATCAAGCGCTTCATGGAACACCTGAACCCGCGGGGAGCCCGGATCGTCGCGCTGGAGAAGCCGTCCGAGCAGGAAAAGGGCCAGTGGTACTTCCAGCGCTACATCCAGCACCTGCCTACGGCGGGCGAAATGGTGTTCTTCGACCGCTCCTGGTACAACCGCGCCGGGGTCGAGCGGGTCATGGATTTCTGCTCACCGTTGCAGTACCTGGAGTTCATGCGCCAGGCACCTGATCTTGAGCGGATGCTGTGCAACAGCGGCATCCTGCTGTTCAAGTACTGGTTCTCGGTGAATCGCGAAGAACAGCTGCGCCGCTTCATCTCCCGGCGGGACGACCCACTCAAGCACTGGAAGCTGTCGCCAATCGACATCAAGTCACTGGACAAGTGGGACGACTACACCGCCGCCAAGGAGGCGATGTTCTTCCACACCGACACCGCCGATGCACCCTGGACAGTGATCAAGTCCGACGACAAGAAGCGCGCCCGGCTCAACTGCATCCGGCACTTCCTGCACTCGCTGGATTACCCAGGCAAGGATCACTGCGTCGCCCACGCGCCAGACCCGCTGCTGGTGGGTCGTGCCGCTCGCGGGTTCGAGGAAGAGGAGGCCACGGAGCTGGCCAGCTGAAACAAAAACGCCACCGTCGATACGGTGGCGTTTTCGTTGTGCGATGCCTTGCCTTCAGCGCCAGACAGCAACCAGAGCCTCGAGCTCCGCTTCGCTAAGCAGGCCTTGAGGGTAGCGACCATCCAGAAGGCGGCGCGTATCGGTCTTCCTGACCCGGATGTTTCCATGGTGCTTCAACCATTGCGCCAGCACCTTGAGCGATTCGTGATTGATCGCCATTGGAGACAAAGCCGACTCACTTGCTGCATTCATTTCGACACGTACTCCCCGGGGCCGTGAGCGGCTAAATTACTGTGGGATTGTTACAGAACAGCGTGGACCGCCGCCCCGAAACACCCCAGGGAAATGCAATACAAGAGCTGTGCCAGCGCGTGGAAAAATCGTTCGCGCAAACAAAAAGGGCCTGTCGTTCGACAGGCCCCTCCAGTGTTCGGCGATCAGCGCTTGACCGGTGCCGGTTGCTGCTGGGTGAGGCAGTGGATGTTGCCACCGCCCAGCAGCAGCTCGCGACCTGGGATCATCACCACTTCATGGTCCGGGAAGACCTTGGCCAGAATCGCTCTAGCCTGGGCATCTGCCGGGTCGTCGAAGCTCGGCGCGATGATGCCGCCGTTGACGATCAGGAAGTTCACGTAAGAGCCGGCCAGGCGCACCGACGGGTCACGCTCCTGGCTGCCGGCGACCTGGTCGACCCCGGCGCATTCTTCCTCGGTGGCGAACAGCGGCCCGGGAATGGGCATCTTGTGCACCACGAACTCGCGTCCCTTGGCATCACGGGTGTTTTTCAGCACCTCGTAGGCGGCGTGGCAGCGTGCATAGTTGGGGTCGTTGGAATCATCGGTCCAGGCCAGTAACACTTCGCCCGGGCTGACGTAACAGCAGAAATTGTCGACGTGGCCGTCGGTTTCGTCGTTGTACAGGCCGTCGGGCAGCCAGACGATGGTCTCCACTGCCAGATGCTCGCGCAGCACGTCCTCGATCTGCTCACGCGTGAGGTGCGGGTTGCGGTTGCGATTGAGCAGGCACTCTTCGGTGGTGATCAGGGTGCCTTCGCCGTCCACGTGGATCGAACCGCCTTCGAGCACGAAGCCTTCGGTGTGGTAGCGCTGGCAGCGTTCCATTTCCATGACCTTGGCGGCCAGCTCTTCGTCACGGTTCCAGGGCGCGTACAGGCCGCCGTCGAAACCGCCCCAGGCATTGAAGCCCCAATCCACGCCGCGCACTTCGCCGTGATCGTTGATCACGAAGGTCGGGCCGGTGTCGCGGACCCAGGCGTCGTCGTTGCTGATCTCAACCACGCGGATATTGGGCAGGTCGAGCTGGCGGCGGGCGTTTTCGTACTGGCCCGCAGATACCGCCACGGTGACCGGCTCGAAGCGGGCGATGGCCTTGGCCAAGGTGACGTGTGCCGCCTGCGCGGGCTTGCCGCCCAGGCGCCAGTTGTCAGGGCGCTCCGGCCAGACCATCCATACCTGGGTTTGCGGAGCCCACTCCGCAGGCATGTGGAAACCGTCGGCGCGGGGAGTCGAGTTCAGGGTCTTCATGAGTAGCCTCTGGATGGCCCGGCAGGCTGGTGCCAGGGTTGGTTGTTCAGGTGTCTGCAGGGCCCCTTCGCGGGCAAGCCCGCTCCCACAGGGGCAGCGAATACGACCAATCTAACCGATAGATATCGACTTTTAAAGCCTGAAATAAAATCGAAATAGATATTTCAGGAAATTTAATCGATATAAATCGGTTTAAATCAACTCAGCTCCGTCAGGACACGATCCACGCAATCGACGAAGTAGTCCACGCTCTGGCGCGTGGTGCACATCGGCGGCTTGATCTTGAGGATGTTCAGGTAGTCTCCCGTGGGCTGCATGAAGATCCCCAGGTCGCGCAGGCGATCGCACAGGACCATGGTCTCCTCGGTCGCCGGTTCCAGTGTCTGGCGGTCACGCACCAGTTCCAGCCCCAGGTAGAAGCCCGAGCCGTGGGCGGCACCGGCAAGCGGATGTTTATCGACCAGCGCTTGCAAGCGCGCCTTGAAGTGGCGGCCAACATCGCGGGCGTTGTCCCACAGCCCTTCGTCGCGCATCACATCCAGCACCGCCATGCCGATCCGGCAGCTCACCGGGCTGCCGCCGGCCGAGGAGAAGAAATAGCCCTCGGCCTCCAGCGCCTCGGCGATGTCGCGGCGGGTGATCACCGCACCCAGCGGCTGGCCATTGCCCATGCCCTTGGCCATGGTGATGATGTCCGGCACCACGCCCTGCTCCTCGAAGCCCCAGAAGTACTCGCCCAGGCGACCATAGCCCACCTGCACTTCATCGGCGATGCACACGCCGCCGCGCGCCCGCACCTTGGCATAGGCCTCGCGCAGGTAGCCCTTGGGTAGCGAGATCCCGCCGGCATTACCGTACACCGGTTCGCAGATCATCCCTGCCAACTGGCGGCCACGGGCATCCAGGTCGGCGAGCTTGGCGTCGACATCGCGCAGGTAATCGCTGGCGCTGTCGGCGCCGCGGTAACGGCCGCGGAACGTATTCGGCGCCTCCACCGGATGGACCCAGTCCGGCCGGGTTTCCAACGCCTGCGGATTGTCGGCGATCGAGGTGGAGATGGCATCGGTGGCCACCGACCAGCCGTGATAGGCCTCCAGCACGCTGAGCAGGTCACGCCCGCCGCTGTAGGCCCAGGCCAGACGAATCGCCAGGTCGTTGGCCTCGGTGCCGCTGTTGACCAGGAACACCCGGTCGAAGCCTTCCGGCGCCAGCTCGAGCAGGCGCTCGGAAAACTCGGCGATGGCCGCGTAGTGGAAGCGCGAGTTGGTATTGACCAGCGACCACTGCCGCGCCGATTCGGCGACCATGCGCGGATGCCCATGCCCGAGCACCGCCACGTTGTTGAGCATGTCCAGGTAGGAACGCCCCTGCATGTCGATCAGGTAGTTGCGCCAGCCGCGCTCGATATGCGGCGGCTGGGCGTAGTAGTGCTTCTGCGAGCGGGCGAAGCTGGCATCGCGCCGCGCCAGCAGGGCCTGGGCATCGACCAGCGGCTCGGCATCGCAATCGAAGCCCAGCAGTGCCGTCGGCGACGGGCAAAGCGCCAGCCAGGCCTGTGCCTGGGACGGTTTGGCGAAGAACGGCGGCGCAATGTTCGGATCCAGGCACAGCTGTACGCTCAGGAAGCCACAGGTCGAACCGAGCAGCTGCCCCTTGCGCACCGATTCGCCATCCTCTGGCGCCTGCTCCAGGCCGCTCAGCCACAGCCCCCAACCGGCGATGCTCAGACACCCGCGGCCATCCCCCGTGCTCAGCCAGATACCGGTTTGCGGCGCGTGCAACACCGTACCGCTCGGCAGGTTCAGTTCCACGCCCAAGGCACAGGTGGCAGGCTCGTCCGGGCGGTCAAAATGGGTTTGCGACAGACGGTACTGCCCATGCAGCGTGGTGGCGGGAGCCGGCTGGGCAAGCAACAGGCGCTGGTCGAATCCGGCCTGCTGCCAGTTTCCAGCCTCGCAGTGCGGGCTCAGCACACCGAGATCGAGCCGACCCACGGTCTGGCCGGCCAGGCTCGGCAGCAGTGCTGCGCAGTCGCCGAGGTCCAGGGTGTCGGGGGCAAAACCTGCCGTCTGCAGGATCGCCGCTTCCATCAATGCGGCAGGCACCGCAGTGGCGGTATCGAAGATTTCCCACTCATGGGCGATGTTGTCGCGGGTGTACTGGTTGTCCGGATCGACGGTGAGTTGCTGCTCGCTGCTCAGCACCAGCACTGCGGAACGGTTGAGCACCAGCGGCCACAGGGCGCGCAATTCGGCTTCGCTCAGCGGATTGACCGCCTGGTAGGCCGCAATCACCGGCAGGATGCGCAGCGGATCGCCTTCGGCATGGTGCAGCAAGGCTGCGCAGGTGACCGAGAGGTCGGCGATACGCCAGGTGTGTGACAGATCGCCGAAGTCGATCACACCTTGCGCCTGCCACTGACGTTGCTCGTCAAGCGACCAGACCACGTTGTCATCGGTGATGTCCAGATGCACCGCCTGCGTCGGAAGCTGTCCGACCAGCGGCTGCAGACGCGCCCGCGCCTGACTGGCCACACCCTCGACGCGCTCGCGCCGGGCCTCGTCCTTGATGACCGGCAGCAGGTGCTCGATCAACGCCTCGGCATGCCGCGGATCCCACTGCAGCGTGCGCTCCAGCCCCGGGTGCTCGAAGCCGACCAGGGCCTTGTCGAGTTGCGCGCACAGCGCCCCCAGCTCGGCCATCAGCCGATCCGGCATGTGCTTCAGGCGAGTCAGTGGCTGGCCGTCGATGTATTCGAGCACACGGCAACGCAGGGCCTGGCCGCCGATCTCCAGCGCCAGCAAGCCCTCGCCACCCAGCGCTGCACGCACCGCAGGCACCGGCAGGCCCTGGGTGCGCAGGTAGGCCAGCGCGGCATGCTGTGCCTCGAGCTCGACCTGGGCATAACTGCCGTGGCAGAGCTTGAAGACGAAGCGCCCCTGCTCGCTGTCCAGCCGGTAGTTCACGTCCTGCTGGCTGCCAAGGGGCACCAGCGCGCCGTGCAGGCCGTAATAGGCCTGCAGGGCATGGCTGGCCTGCGCCTCGGAAACCTCGGGACGTGGAAGGCTGGAGCGGTGGATCAGGGTGTGCAACGGCATGGTGCGAACCTCGGCCTCTTTTTTGCTTATATCGCCATTACCACTGCCCGGAAGCAAGGGGGTGAGACGCAGACAGTCGTTGCCAACCTGCAACGATCATTGCCAAAGGCGCGCCCCAGAAGGCCTGGTATCGCCCGCTGTCCATCAGGAGTTCGTTGTCGATGTCCGCTGCACCACTGTTGTTGTCGCCCCTCCCGCACCGGCTCCTTGACGCCGGGGCATCGTCGCGCAGGCTGCATGCGTCAGAAGTTCGTCACAAACGCGCGGGGGCATACGCATGAAGAAGGTCGCCATCCTGCAGTCGAACTACATCCCCTGGAAAGGTTATTTCGACCTGATCGCCGCCGTGGACGAGTTCATCCTTTACGACGACATGCAATTCACCCGACGTGACTGGCGCAATCGCAACCAAATCAAGACTCCCCAGGGCGTGCAATGGCTGACCGTGCCGGTTCAGGTCAGAGGGCGCTACCACCAGGCGATCCGCGAAACACGGATCGACGGGCACGACTGGGCCGCCAGTCACTGGCGGTCCCTCGAAGCGAACTACAAGCGTGCGCCGTATTTCGACGAAATCAAACAGTGGCTGCGACCGATCTATCTCGAAGAGCAGTTCGACCATCTCAGCCCGCTGAATCGCAGGCTACTCCAGGCCGTCTGCCACTACCTGGGCATCGGCACACGCATCAGCCACTCCTGGGACTATCGCCTGGGTGAAGGCAAGAGCGAACGCCTGGTCGACTTGTGCCTGCAAGCCGGTGCCAGCGAATACCTTTCCGGCCCGGCCGCACGCGACTATCTGGACGAAAGCCTGTTCGCCGCACAGGGCATCGCCGTCAGCTGGTTCGACTACAGCGGCTACCCCCAATACCCGCAGCAGTGGGGTGATTTCACCCATGGCGTGAGCATCCTCGACCTGCTGTTCAACTGTGGCCCGGACGCACCGCGCTTCATGAAGCACATACGGTCATCGGCTCCTGAATCCACCGCGCCGACGGGCGCAGCACCCGACATGCGAGTCTCCCCATGAGCAATGCACTAGACAGCTACATCGGCGCCTACAGTGATCGTTTCGGCTTCGCTTTCGACAACGACATCATGCTCAACTGGTATCCCCAGCGGATCATGAAGCTGTGTCAGGAGCACCACTCGATTCTGGAGCTGGGTGTCGGCCACGGTTTCTCGACCAACCGCTTCTCGCGCTTCTTCGCCTCGCACACGGTGATCGACGGATCGCCCTCGGTCATCGCCCAGTTCCGCGAAAACTACCCCGACAGCCCGGTCGAGATCGTCGAAAGCTATTTCGAGCATTTCGACACCGAGCGGACCTTCGACCTGATCGTGATGGGCTTCATCCTCGAACACGTCGACAACCCGCAGCAGGTCCTGGAACACTTCCGCCGCTTCCTCGCGCCTGGCGGCCGGCTGTTCGCCCTGGTGCCCAATGGCGAGTCGCTGCACCGGCGTATCGGCCATGCGGCAGGCAAGCTCGACGACATGATGAAGCTGGGCCAGGGCGATCTGGAACTCGGTCACCAGCGCACCTACTCGGTCAGCCGCCTGACCGATGAGCTGGAGCAGGCCGGCTATCGCATCGTGCGCAAGGAAGGGGTGTTCCTCAAGCCACTGATGACCTCGCAACTGCAGCCACTGGGGCTGTCCAACGAGATCATCGAAGGGATGTGCACGGTCGGCATCGACTACCCCGAGCTCTGCTGTGCACTCATGTTCGAGGCCCAGGTCGAGCCGACATGAGAAGCCTGTTGATCGGCAGCACCTCGGTCATCGGCCAGGCCATCGCCGCCCGGCTTGCCACGCTGGGCGAAGTCAGGACTGCGGGGCGTCGCGAAGCGGACTTCCCGTTCGATCTGGAGCAGGCAGACAACCCGCCCTTCGCTGGCGGGCACTTCGATACCGCGGTGCTGGTGGCCGCCGCCTTCGGCGGGACCTCCAGCCAAGCGCTGATCCAGGCCGAGCAGGTCAACGCGGTCGGTACCCTGCGCGCTTGCGAGCTTGCTGCGCAGAGCGGCGCCCGGCACTTGATCCTGGTGTCTTCGGTGTTCGCAGGCTTTAGCGCCGACGACCCTCACTACAACATCTATTCGCTGTCGAAGCGCCATTCCGAGGAGCTTGCACAGCTGTTCTGCAAGCAACGCGAAATCGCCCTGACCATCCTGCGCCCCAGCCAGGTCTACGATGCAGCCGGTGCCTGCCGCAAACACCAGGGGCTGCTGTACGTCATCGCCGAAACGGCGCGTG
Source organism: Pseudomonas sp. RW3S2 (assembly GCF_014268955.1). Taxonomy (NCBI): domain Bacteria; kingdom Pseudomonadati; phylum Pseudomonadota; class Gammaproteobacteria; order Pseudomonadales; family Pseudomonadaceae; genus Pseudomonas; species Pseudomonas sp. RW3S2. Next base: position 198,824 of record NZ_JABWRM010000005.1, read on the forward strand.
CAGGCAGGACAGTGCAGCTGTATGGCAACAACGATGCGCAGCGCAACTACCTGTTTCTGGACGACCTGGCCGAGATCGTGAAACGCGTGGCGCAGCGCACGGTGGTCGGTCGCTTCGACTGCGTGCACCCGCACAGCCCCAGGCTGTCCGAGATCGCCGAAGCGGCCTTTGCTGCCTGCGCCCGCCCTGCCGAAATCCACTTCCTACGGGACAAGCCGGACATCGCCGATATGCCGGCCATGCAGGCCGATGCGCAACTGCACCAGGCCATCGACTATTGGCCAGCCACTGACATCCGTACCGGCCTGCAACTGATGCAGGCTCATCAGGAGACCCAGCAATGACCACGGCAATGGTCACCGGCGTCGGCGCGATCATGGGCTATGGCCTGCTGAAATCGCTGCGCGCCGCCGACCCGACACTCACGTTGCTGGGCACCGACATCTACGACGATGCGGTCGGCCAGGCCTGGTGCGACCACTTCGAACAGGCACCGCTGACCGCCGACCCCAGATATCAGGATTGGCTGCTGCGGATGATCGAGCAGTATCGGGTCGAGCTGCTGATTCCCGGCATCGAGCAGGATGTGCACTGGCTCGACGAACACCGTGACGTGCTGGCTGCCAGCGGCTGCCGGATTGTGCTCAACGACGCCCGACTGATCAGCCTGTCGCGCGACAAGTACGCCATGGACCAGGCCCTGCTGGCACTTGAAGACGACGCCCGCATCCCCAGCTATCTGACCGGCGACTTCGCCTCGCTTTCGCAGCAACTCGGCCTTCCGTTCCTGCTCAAGCCGCGACGCAGCTATGCCTCCAAGGGCCTGGTGTGGGTCCGCGAAGAGCGCGATTTCATACCCTGGGCACCCCTTCTCGGGGAGGTGCTGATGGCCCAGCCGATCATCGGCAGCGCCAGCCAGGAGTACACCGTGGCGGTGTTCGGTGACGGCCAGGGCGGCATCTGCGCCGCGATCACCTTCCAGCGCAGCCTGGCCTCTGACGGCTCCACAGCCAAGGCCAAAGTGCGCCACGACGCCAGCCTGGATGCCGTGGTGCTGCGCCTGTGCCAGCACTTCAAACCGGTCGGGCCCACCAACCTGCAGTTCCGCCGGGCAGACGACGGCACCTGGAAGCTGCTGGAGATCAATCCACGGATCTCTTCCACCAGTTCCATCCGCACCGCTTTCGGCTACAACGAGGCCGCCATGTGCCTGGCCTGGTATCTCCAGGGCGAGAAGCCCCGGCAACCAGAGGTCCGCGCAGGTTTTGCGGTGCGCTACATCGAGGACTACGTGGTTCATGATCGGGATCATTTCTGACATCCACGGCAATTTCGCCGCGCTGTCCACTGTGCTCGCCGAGCTCGACCGGATGGGTGTGGACGAGATCATCTGCCTGGGCGACACCGCCGGTTACTACAGCCAGATCAACGAGTGCTGCGATACCTTGCGCGCTCGCGGGATCTTCTCGCTGATGGGCAACCACGATGCCTACATCGCACTCAACCAGCCCTGCCCACGCTCCAACAGCGCCAATGCCTGTCTGGACTACCAGCGTGAGGTGCTCAGCGCCGACAACCGCCGCTGGCTCGAAAGCCTGCCGGAGCGCGCCAGCCTGCATGGCCTTGAGCTGATCCACGGCGGCTGGAACGACCCACTGGACGAGTATCTCGAGCCCAGCGAGGCCTACTTCGCCGAACGCCCGGGGCGCTTCTTTGCCTCCGGCCACAGCCATGTGCAGTACCTCTGGCAAGGCCGCGAAAAGGCCTGGTGCAACCCTGGCTCGGTCGGCCAGCCCCGCGACGGCGACCCTCGGGCCGCCTTCGCCACCTGGGATGGCCAACGCTTCACGCTCTGTCGCATCGCCTACGACATCGAGGCCGCGCAACGCGCCATGGCACATGCTGGCTTCACCGAGTACTTCTACGAAAACCTTGCCAAGGGCACGCAGATCGGCGGGCGCATCAGCGCGATCCGCAGCGACCTTCCGCCCGCGAACGCTGCAGGAAACCGCCCATGAGCCTGGAAAAGATCCCCTTCAACCGCCCCTACATGACTGGCAAGGAGTTCCACCATATTGCCGAGGCCAACCTGGGCCAGATGCTTGCCGGCGACGGACCGTTCACCAAGCGCTGCCATGCCTGGCTCGAGGAACGTACCGGCAGCGGCAAGGCGCTGCTGACTCACTCCTGCACCGCGGCACTGGAAATGTGCGCGTTGCTGCTCGACATCCAGCCCGGCGATGAAGTGATCATGCCGTCCTACACCTTCGTCTCCACCGCCAATGCTTTCGTCCTGCGCGGCGCGGTGCCGGTGTTCGTCGACATCCGTGAAGACACGCTCAACCTCGACGAACGCCTGATCGAGGCCGCCATCACCCCCCGCACCAAGGCCATCGCCGTGGTCCACTACGCCGGCGTCGCCTGCGAGATGGACAGCATCCTGGCCATCGCCCGCACGCACGGCCTGAAGGTGGTGGAGGATGCCGCGCAGGGCGTCATGTCCAGCTACAAGGGGCGCGCGCTGGGCAGCATCGGGGATCTGGGCGCGTTCAGCTTCCATGAAACCAAGAACGTCATCAGCGGCGAGGGTGGTGCCCTGCTGGCCAACGATCCAGAGCTGGTGATGCGCGCGGAAATCATCCGCGAGAAGGGTACCGACCGCAGCCGCTTCTTCCGCGGTCAGGTCGACAAGTACACCTGGCAGGAGGTCGGATCGTCGTTCCTGCCCGGCGAGCTGACCGCTGCCTTCCTCTGGGCACAGTTGCAGGAAGCCGAAGCGATCACCAACAGCCGCCTGGCCACCTGGGAACGCTACTACCACACCCTCGCCGGCCTCGAGGCGGATGGCCTGCTGCGTCGTCCGATCATCCCGCAGGACTGCCAGCACAACGCTCATATGTACTATGTGCTGCTCGCCCCGGGCATTGACCGTCAGGCTGTGTTGCAGAGGATGCGAGACGAAGAGGTGTATGCCGTGTTCCACTATGTGCCACTGCATTCCTCGCCCGCCGGCGAGCGCTACGGACGTACACATGGCTCGATGCAGCTCACCGACGAACTGTCAGACCGCCTGGTACGCCTGCCGCTGTGGTGCGGCCTGGGCGATGAACGCCAGGACCGAGTGATTTCAGCCTTGAGTACCGCGCTCGCGCGCCGTTGAACCAAAGGCTGTTACGCGCCTGCAGCACAATGCCACCTACCACCAGCAGGATAGTCACACCCCATGCGTATTCTCATTACCGGCGGTGCCGGCTTCATCGGTTCGGCGCTGATCCGCTACTTGATCGGCCATACCGACAACGAAGTTCTGAACCTCGACAAGTTGACCTACGCTGGCAACCTCGAGTCGCTGCGCGGCATCGCCGACAACAGCCGCTATGAGTTCGTCCAGGCCGATATCGTGGATCAGGAGACCGTCAGCGCTGTCCTCGAACGTTTCCAGCCTGACGCGATTATGCACCTGGCCGCCGAGTCCCATGTGGACCGCTCCATCGACGGGCCGGCAGCATTCATCCAGACCAACATCACCGGCACCTATACCTTGCTGGAGGCCACCCGCGCCTGGTGGAGCCGCCAGCCGGAAGATGCGCGCGACGCGTTCCGCTTCCACCACATTTCCACCGACGAGGTGTATGGCGACCTGCACGGTGCCGACGACCTGTTCCGCGAAACCACGCCTTATGCCCCAAGCTCGCCCTACTCGGCCAGCAAGGCGGCATCCGACCACCTGGTCCGAGCCTGGCATCGCACCTACGGCCTCCCGGTGCTGATCACCAATTGCTCGAACAACTACGGCCCGTATCATTTCCCCGAGAAACTCATCCCGCTGATGATCCTCAACGCCCTCGCCGGCAAGCCACTGCCGGTGTACGGCAACGGCCAGCAAGTGCGTGACTGGCTGTTCGTCGAGGACCATGCCCGCGCGCTGCTCAGGGTGGTGACCGCAGGCAAGGTTGGCGAGACCTACAACATCGGCGGGCACAACGAACAGAAGAACCTCGATGTGGTGCGGGCGCTCTGCAATCTGCTCGAAGAGCTCGCGCCCCAGCGCCCCGCCAACATCGCCCACTTTGCCGACCTCATCACCTTCGTCCAGGACCGCCCCGGCCACGACCTGCGATACGCCATCGACGCGAGCAAGATCGAGCGCGAGCTGGGCTGGGTGCCGGAGGAGACCTTCGAGTCCGGCCTGCGCAAGACCGTGCAGTGGTACCTCGACAACCTGGAATGGTGCCGCCACGTCCAGGATGGCAGCTACCAGGGTGAACGCCTGGGCAATTCCGACTTCAAGGACCTGATCGCATGACCAAGGGCATCGTCCTCGCCGGAGGCTCCGGTACTCGCCTGCACCCCATCACGCTTGGCGTGTCGAAACAGCTGTTGCCGATCTACGACAAACCGATGATCTACTACCCGATCTCGGTGTTGATGCTCGCTGGCATCCGCGACATCCTGCTCATTTCCACTCCCCAGGACTTGCCGCAGTACCGCCAGCTGTTCGGCGACGGCAGCCAGTTCGGCATCAACCTCAGCTACGCCGAGCAGCCCTCGCCTGATGGCCTGGCCCAGGCCTTCCTGATCGGCGAACACTTCATCGGCGACGATTCGGTGTGCCTGATCCTCGGCGACAACATCTTCCACGGCCAAGGCTTCAGCGAACAGTTGCTGCGTGCGGTCAACCGCCCCTCCGGGGCGACGGTGTTCGGCTACCTGGTCAAGGACCCGGAGCGCTTCGGCGTGGTCGAGTTCGACGCGCAGGGCAATGCCCTGTCCATCGAGGAAAAACCGGTCGCACCGCGCTCCAGCTACGCGGTGACCGGCCTGTATTTCTACGACAACGATGTGATCGAGATCGCCAAGGGTGTGCGCCCTTCGCCTCGGGGCGAACTGGAAATCACCGACATCACCAACGCCTACCTCAAGCGCGGCGACTTGAGGGTCGAACGCTTCGGTCGCGGGTTCGCCTGGCTCGATACCGGCACCCACGACAGCCTGCTGGAGGCTTCCCAGTACGTGCAGACCATCGAGCACCGCCAGGGCCTGAAAGTGGCGTGCCTGGAAGAAATCGCCTATCAGAAGGGCTGGATCTGCCGGGAAAGGCTGCTGGCCAAGGCCAACGAACTGAAGAAAACCGGCTACGGCCAATACCTGAGCAAACTGGCTGAAGAAACGCCATGAACGTCATCAATACCGCAATCCCCGAAGTCCTCATCATCGAACCCAAGGTGTTCGGTGACAGCCGTGGTTTCTTCCTCGAAAGCTTCAATGCCCGCACCTTCGCCGAACGTACCGGGGTCGATGTCGAGTTCGTTCAGGACAATCATTCGCGCTCCCAGCGGGGCGTGCTGCGCGGTCTGCACTACCAGTTGCAGAACCCGCAAGGCAAGCTGGTCCGCGTGACCCAGGGCGAGGTGCTGGACGTGGTCGTGGACATCCGCCGCGGCTCGCCAACCTTCGGGCGCTGGGTCAGCGCACGCCTGTCTGCCGAGAACCACCACCAGATGTGGGTCCCTGCTGGCTTCGCCCACGGTTTCGTGGTGCTCAGCGAGTCGGCCGACTTCCTGTACAAGACCACCGACTATTACAACCCCGCAGCCGAGCGCTGCATTCGCTGGGACGATCCGCAGTTGGCCATCGACTGGCAACTTGAGTCGGAACCGCTGCTGTCAGCCAAGGACCAGGCTGGGGTGCTGCTGCGGAACGCGGAGCTGTTCCCATGAAGATCCTCGTCTGCGGCCGCAACGGCCAGGTCGCCCAGGCCCTTCAGCAGGCGCTGGCCGGGCTTGGCGAACTGCACCTGCTCGGCCGCGACCAGCTCGACCTGGCTCAACCCGAAGGCATGCGTGAGCCTCTGCGCCAGCTCGCCCCCGACCTGATCATCAACGCCGCGGCCCACACCGCGGTGGACCAGGCCGAGAGCGAAGCGCCGCTGGCCTACGCGATCAACGCCGAAGGTCCGCGCGTGCTGGCCGAGGAAGCCGCACGCCTGGGTACGCCGCTGATCCACTACTCCACCGACTACGTGTTCGACGGCAACAAGACAACCCCCTATGTCGAGGACGACCCGGTGCATCCGCTGGGTGTCTACGGCCAGAGCAAGCTCGCAGGCGAGCAGGCGATTGCCGCAGTGGGCGCCCAGCACCTGATCCTGCGCACCAGCTGGGTGTACTCGCTGCATGGACGCAACTTCCTGCTGACCATGCAACGCCTGCTGCAGGAGCGCCCGCAGCTGAAAGTGGTCGACGACCAGATCGGCGCACCGACCTGGGCCGGGACGATCGCCGCCAGCACCCGCGCCTTGATCGAGCGCTGGCAGGCCGGCCAGGCGGGTGCGTGGGGGACCTATCATCTGACAGCCCAGGGCGAAACCTCCTGGTTCGGCTTCGCCCAGGCCATCGCCGAGCAGTTGAAGGCCCGCGGCCTGCCCTGTGCCGAACTGCTGCCGATCCCCAGCAGCGAATACCCGACCCCGGCCCGCCGCCCGCTCAACTCACGCCTGGACTGCTCACGCCTGACACGCGAATGGCAGGTCAGCCAGCCGCATTGGCAGCAGGCGCTGATCGACTGCCTGAAGTAGCGCATAATTGCGCCAGTTCATTCTGGCGCACTTGGCGATGACCTCGACCCCTATCACTTCACGACGCCCCCGCTGGCGCAGCCTGGCCCTGCTGGCCCTGTGCCTGGCCCCGCTGCTGTGGCCGCTGCATCATCTTGCCGAGCGCTACTACCAGGACCAACTGGCCTCGCAGAACCGCCAGACCCTCGACCTCTACGTCGCCAACCTGCTCGGCACCCTGCACCGCTACGAGACCCTGCCGCAGATCCTCGGCGACCTGCCGGCCCTGCGCGGCGTGCTGGCCGACCCGTTCAGGCTGGAGGCGGTGACCAACGCCAATCGCCTGCTGCGCGAGATCACCCAGCAGACCGGCGCCGAAGTGATGTACCTGATGGACGTCAGCGGCAATACCCTGGCCGCCTCCAACTGGGACAAGCGCGACAGCTTCGTCGGCCGCAACTTCGCCTTCCGCCCCTACTTCATCGAGGCGATGGAAGGGCGCCTGGGCCGCTTCTTCGGCCAGGGCACCACCTCGGCCAAGCGCGGCTACTTCTTCGCGGCAGCGGTGCGTGACGGCGAACGTGTAGTCGGCGTGCTGGTGGTCAAGGTCGACCTCGACCACACCGAAACCCTCTGGGGCCGCACCCCGGAACAATTGCTGCTGACCGACCAGTACGGCGTGGTGGTGCTCACTTCGCGCCCGGAGTGGCGTTTCCGCGCTACCCGTGTACTGAGCGAAGCAGAACGCAAGGCGATGATCGCCATCCAGCCCTACCCGACCCAGGCACCGCAGCCGCTGCGCCTGGAACCCGACGCCTGGCTGACCCAGACCCGCGATATCAAGGAGACCGGCTGGCAGGTGAGCATCCTTGCGCCGCGCATCCTGGTCGATCGCTCGGTGCAGACCGTCATGGCCATCGGCGCCGGTGCGCTGCTGGTGACCATGCTCCTGGCCGGGCTGGTGATGCAGCGCCGCCGCCACTACATGGATCGCATCGAACTGGAGGCTCGTGGCCGCCAGGAGCTGGAAAACCGCGTGGTGGCGCGCACCGCCGACCTCGAATGGCTGAACAATCGCCTGAAGAACGAAGTGCTGGAGCGCGAGCAGGCGCAGCAGGAACTGGTACGCGCCCAGGACGAGCTGGTCCAGGCCGGGAAACTGTCGGTGCTGGGCACCATGTCGGCGAGCATCAGCCACGAGCTCAACCAACCGCTGGCGGCGATCCGCAGCTACGCCGAGAACGCCGAGATCCTGCTCGACCACCAGCGCACCGAGGATGCCCGCGGCAACCTCAAGCTGATCGGCGAGCTGACCGGGCGCATGGCCTCGATCATCGCCCACCTGCGCGCCTTTGCCCGCCGCGACCGCCATGCCCCGGAAAGCGTGGCCCTGCAACCGGCGCTGGACGATGCCCTGGCCTTGCTGGCCAAGCGTCGTCGGGCCATGGCGGTGGAACTGATCCGCGATCTGCCGGATGCCACCTTATGGGTCCAGGCCGGTGAAACCCGCCTGCGCCAGGTGCTCGGCAACCTGCTGGCCAATGCCCTCGACGCACTCACGGAAAAAGCCAACCCTCGCCGCCTCTGGCTGAGTGCCGAGACGCGCGACGACTGCGTCTACCTGTACATTCGCGACAACGGCCCGGGCTTTACCCGGCAAGCGCTGGAGCACGCCAAGGAGCCCTTCTTCACCACCAAGACCCGTACCCAGGGCCTTGGCCTGGGCCTGGCGATCTGCGAAAGCCTGATGCGCGCGCTCGGTGGCGAGTTGCTGATGGGCAACCACCCGGAAGGGGGCGCCCTGCTCACCCTGCAACTGCGCATGGCAGCACCCGGTGCCAACCTGAAACCTTCGGAGGATTCCTCGGCATGACCGAGACACTGATCGACAGTCAAACCCAGGTCATCCTGGTCGATGACGATCCGCACCTGCGCCAGGCCCTGAGCCAGACCCTGGACCTGGCAGGCCTCAAGGTTGCTACCCTGGCCGACGCCCAGGGCCTGGCCGAGCGCATCGAGCCCGACTGGCCCGGCGTGGTGGTCAGCGATATCCGCATGCCGGGTATCGACGGCCTGCAACTGCTGGAGCAACTGCACACACGGGACAGCGAACTGCCTGTGCTGCTGATCACCGGCCACGGCGACGTGCCCCTGGCAGTCCAGGCGATGCGTGCCGGGGCCTATGACTTCCTGGAAAAGCCCTTCGCCAGCGACGCCCTGCTCGACAGCGTGCGCCGGGCCCTGGCGCTGCGCCGCCTGGTGCTGGACAACCGCAGCCTGCGTCTGGCCCTGAGCGATCGCCAGCAGTTGTCGACACGGCTGGTCGGCCATTCACCGTCGATGCAGCGCCTGCGCGAACAGATCGGCGCCCTGGCCGGCACCCGCGCCGACGTACTGATCCTCGGCGAGACCGGCGCCGGTAAAGAGGTGGTCGCGCGTGCCCTGCACGACCTGTCGAGCCGTCGCGACGGCCCGTTCGTGGCCATCAATGCCGGCGCCCTGGCCGAGTCGGTGGTCGAGAGCGAGCTGTTCGGCCATGAACCCGGCGCCTTCACCGGTGCGCAGAAGCGCCGTATCGGCAAGTTCGAATTCGCCAACGGCGGCACGCTGTTCCTCGACGAAATCGAGAGCATGAGCCTGGACGTGCAGGTCAAGCTGCTGCGCCTGCTGCAGGAGCGGGTGGTCGAGCGCCTGGGTGGCAACCAACTGATTCCGCTGGATATCCGCGTGATCGCCGCGACCAAGGAAGACCTGCGCCAGTCGGCCGACCAAGGGCGTTTCCGCGCCGACCTCTACTACCGCCTGAACGTCGCACCGCTGCGCATCCCGGCCCTGCGCGAACGCGGCGACGACATCCTGGTGCTGTTCCAGCACTTCGCCGATGCCGCCAGCCAACGCCACGGCCTGGCACCGCACACCTTGCAACCGGCGCAGCGGGCCATGCTGTTGCGTCACGAATGGCCAGGCAACGTACGCGAGCTGCAGAACGCGGCAGAGCGCTTCGCCCTGGGCCTGGAGCTGGCCCTGGACGGCCAGGTGCCCCCTGCCACCGACAGCGCCGAACCGGCACGTGTCGGCAACCTCAGCGAGCAGGTCGAGCAGTTCGAACGCTCGCTGATCGCCGCCGAACTGAACCAGCCGCACAGCTCCATGCGCAGCCTCGCCGAAGCCCTCGGCATCCCGCGCAAAACGTTGCACGACAAGCTGCGCAAGCACGGCCTGAGCTTCGCCGACGGCAGCAGCCATGACGATCACGAGGAGCCGCGGCCATGACCACCGACAGCCAGTACCTGCAGGCAGTCCTGCACAGCGATATACCGCTGACACGAGAAATGGGCATGCAAGTCATCGACTGGCGCGAGCAGTGCCTGCGTCTGCAATTGCCGCTGGCGCCCAACGTCAACCACAAGAGCACCATGTTCGGCGGCAGCCTCTACTGCGCCGCCGTGCTGGTCGGCTGGGGCTGGCTGCACCTGCGCTTGCGTGAGTTGGGGATCGATGACGGGCACATCGTCATCCATGAAGGGCAGATCAGTTATCCATTGCCGGTGACAGGCACGGCGGTAGCACGCTGCCCGGCGCCGGACGAAAAGGTCTGGGAGCGCTTCCTGACGATGTACCAGCGCCGCGGCCGGGCGCGCCTGACCCTGGAGACGATGGTGAGCAATGCGGGGAGTGAAGAGGCGGCAGTGAGATTCAGCGGGCAGTATGTGCTGCACCGCTGATCAGGCGAGGAGCGAGGCGGCTTCGGTAATTACTGCCCGATAGCCGCTGCAATGACTTTTTGCCGCCATGGCGCCTTGGCCGGCAGCGCCAGGAAGAACGGATTGAGCAGCGACTCCCGCGCCGGATAGCGGAACGCCTGGCCATCCAGCCCGATCACCTCGCCCCCTGCCCCTTCGACCACCCCCTGCGCCGCCGCGGTATCCCACTGCGAGGTTGGCGCCAGGCGCGGGTAGAAATCGGCAGCGCCCTCGGCCAGCAGGCAGAACTTCAGCGAGCTGCCGATATTGGCCAGTTCCAGTTCGCCGACCTCGGCACCGAGCCCAGCCAGCAGGGCTTCCTGCTCGGGGCTGGTATGACGACGGCTGGCAACGACCGTGAAACGCCCATCGGCAGGTGGCGCGTTGCGCACGTGAATCGGCTGGGCGTCACCCTGGGGCTCGACGCGCCATGCACCCAACGCCCGGCCACCGAAGTAGCAGCGGCCATTGGTCGGCATCGACACCACACCGAACACCACCTCACCGTTCTCGATCAGGGCGATGTTGACGGTGAATTCCTCGCTGCCGGCGATGAACTCCTTGGTGCCGTCCAATGGATCGACCAGCCACCAGCGCGTCCAGGCTTGGCGTGTCGCCAGCGGGATGTTGCAATCTTCCTCCGACAGCACCGGAATCTGCGGCGCCAGCGCTTGCAGGCCGTCGGCGATGACTCGGTGAGCAGCCAGGTCGGCGGCGGTCACCGGCGAGTCGTCGGCCTTGTTGGTGACTGCGACGCCAGAGCGCCAGAATGGCAGGATCGCCTCGCCCGCCAGTTGAGCGAGCTTGACCACTTCATGCATCAGTTGCAGGTCGTTCATGCGCTCAGCAGCCCCCGCTGGATCAGCAGGTCACGCGCCAGGTACAACGCCGCCAGCGCCCGGCCTTCACTGAACTGCGGGTGCATGGCCAGGGCCGAGAGCTCGCGCAGGTTGACCTTGTCGACGCGCATCGGCTCAGGCTCGTCGCCCTCCAGGCGCTCTTCGTACAGGTCGCTGGCCAGCACCACCTGGATCTTCTGGCTCATGTAGCCGGGCGACAGCGACAGCTCGGTGAGGTGCTCCAGTTGTCGTGCCCCGAAACCGGCTTCTTCCTTGAGCTCACGATCAGCGGCGGCCAGCACGTCCTCGCCCGGCTCGATCAGGCCCTTGGGCAGCGACAGTTCGTATTCATCGGTGCCGCCGCAGTATTCCTCGACCAGCACCGCATGCTCGGCGTCGAGCATCGCCACGATCATCACCGCACCATAACCGTTGCCCCGACCGACCAGGCGCTCGTAGGTGCGCTCGTTGCCATTGGAGAAGCGCAACTGCACCGCCTCGACCCGGAACAGGCGGCTGCTGGCGACGATCTCGCGACTGAGGACGGTGGGTTTCTGGCGCATGGGTGCGGCTCCTTGGCGTGAACGGGTTACTATACCGTGGCTTGCCGACCGATCGAGAAATTCCAATGCCTGTTCTGCCCTGGTCCACCATCGATACCGTCCTGCTGGACATGGACGGCACCCTGCTCGACCTGCACTACGACAATCGCTTCTGGCTCGAACACCTGCCTCAGCGCTACGCCGAGCTGCATGGCGTGAGCCGCGCGATGGCCGAGCTGGAACTGCGGCCGCTGTTCGAGCTTCATGCCGGCACCCTGAACTGGTATTGCCTGGACTTCTGGAGCCGCGAACTGCGCCTGCCGATCCGCGAACTCAAGCGCGAGATCGCCGACCTGATCGCTCTGCGCCCGGACGCCGACACCTTCCTTGCCGCCATCGGCAAGGCCGGCAAGCGTGTGGTGATGATCACCAACGCCCACCGCGACTCACTGTCGCTGAAACTCGAAAAAGTGCAGCTTGCGCCGTATTTCGAACGGCTGATCAGCTCGCACGACTATGGCTACCCGAAAGAGAGCCCGCAGTTCTGGGATGCCCTGCGCGCCGATATCGGCTTCGAGCCCGCGCGCAGCCTGTTCATCGACGACACCCTGGCGATCCTGCGCAGTGCCCAGCGGTTCGGGGTGGGGCATCTGCTGGCAGTGCGGCAGCCCGATAGCCGGGCGGATGTGCGCGATACGCAGGAGTTCGCGGCGGTCGAGGATTACCGGGAATTGTTGCTGGGACTTTGAGGGCCTCATCGCGGGACAAGTCGGAGCGCCGAATCGCCGCTCCCACAAATATCACCCGGGTTTCAGGCGGGGGAGATATCCCTGTGAGAGCGGCGGTTCGGCGCTCCGACTTGTCCCGCGATGAGCGCAACACCGATCCTCAGTCTGGAATGCGCAGTACCTGCCCCGGATAGATCTTGTCCGGGTGTGACAGCAGCGGCTTGTTGGCCTCGAAGATCTTCTGGTATTGGCTGGCATCGCCATACTCAGCCTTGGCGATCGCACTCAAGGTGTCGCCCTTCTTCACCGTGACGAATCGAGCCGCCTGCGCCACCGGCCCGGTGACGGTGATCTGGTCATCCACCGAAGCCACCCCTGCGATGTTGCCTGCCGCCAGGATGATCTTCTCCTTCTCCTCCTGACTCGCCACCTCGCCCTTGAGGATGACCTTGTCACCCTCTACGGTGGCCGAAATATTCGGATTGCCCAGGCCCACGCTCTCCACGTGCTTCTTCAACTGCTCCTCGGCATTGGCATTGCCGGGGGTCAGCAGATCGATCAACTTCTCGCCGGCTTCCTTCACGAAACTGAACAGGCTCATGACGCGCTCCTTGTTGATGATTCCTCGGAACCTGAGAGTCTAGGCCAGGAATCCCCGGCCCGCTCCACTGCGACCAATCGACGCGGTCTATCACGGCATCGACCCTAGCGATTAGACGCGGCGCGCCCACAAGCCTAGGCTTGTGCTAGTAAAAAGCCGCCGGTGATCCGCCCCGATGAACAGCAAGCCTCCGGTCTGCGCGGCATCAGCACCTCTGTCACTGCCTGCCGCCAGCAACACCTACGATTACGTACAGCTCTGCGACCATGCGAGCGACAGCACGCCCCTGGCCGAAGAAGTCGCCCTGGCGATCGTCTACAACGGCCTGAACCAGGCGGTGATGCTGGTCAGCCCGACTGACCTGGAAGACTTCGCCGTCGGTTTCAGCGTCGGCAGTGGCATCGTTTCCAGCACCGAAGAGATCTATGACGTAAAGCTCTCCGGCAGCGGCTCGGCGCTGTATGCCGACCTGGAGATTTCCAGCCGCGCGTTCTGGAACCTCAAGGACCAGCGGCGTCAGATGGCCGGCACCAGTGGCTGCGGCCTGTGTGGTGTAGAGGCTCTGGAACAGGCATTGCCCGAGCTCGCGGCACTGCCCGGCGCGCCCCTGCCGCCGGTGGAGTGGCTCAAGGACCTGCGCCAGCGCATCGACGCCTTCCAGCCCCTGGGCCAGCACTGCGGCGCTGTGCATGCGGCGCTGTTCATGGACCGCAACGGCGAACTGCTGCTGGGCCGCGAAGACATCGGCCGGCACAACGCCCTCGACAAACTGATCGGCGCCCTGCTGCGCCAACGCATCGACACCTCCGGCGGCCTGGCCATCGTCACCAGCCGCTGCAGCCTGGAGCTGATCCAGAAAGTCCTGCGTGCCGGCATCCAGACCCTGGTCAGCCTGTCGGCACCGACCGGCCTTGCCCTGCAATGGGCACGCAAGCACAACCTCAACCTCATCCATCTGCCCAAACACAGCGCACCGCGGGTATTCAGCCCAGCGGCGGAGTCGTAAAAGCCGTGACCTCCTTCGAGAAACTTCCAGACAACGCCCCCGCTTCCACCCCACGCTACAAGCCCTATCACGGCCCAGCCGGCGGCTGGGGCGCGCTGCGCAGCGTGGCCAAGGCCTGGGTCGGCAGCGACAACGCGCTGAAGAACCTGCGTGCACTCCTCAAGACCAACCAGAACGGCGGTTTCGACTGCCCTGGCTGCGCCTGGGGCGACTCGCCCGAGAGCGGCATGGTCAAGTTCTGCGAGAACGGCGCCAAGGCCGTCAACTGGGAGGCCACCAAGCGTCGTGTCGACGCCGCCTTCTTCGCCCGCTACAGCGTCAGTGCGCTGCTCGAGCAGAGCGACTACTGGCTCGAGTACCAGGGCCGCCTGACGGAGCCGATGGTCTATGATCCGGCCAGCGACCGTTACCAGCCGATTGCCTGGGATGCAGCCTTCGAGCTGATCGCCAGCCACCTCAAGGCGCTGGAGTCGCCAGACCAGGCCGAGTTCTACACATCAGGCCGGGCCAGCAACGAGGCGGCCTATCTGTACCAACTGTTCGTACGCGCCTTTGGCACCAACAATTTCCCCGACTGCTCGAACATGTGCCACGAGGCCAGCGGCGTGGCCCTGGGGCAGAGCGTCGGCGTCGGCAAGGGCACCGTCACCTACGACGATTTCGAACATGCCGACGCGATCTTCGTCCTGGGCCAGAACCCCGGCACCAACCACCCGCGCATGCTCGACCCCCTGCGCGATGCAGTGAAGCGTGGCGCCCAGGTGGTCTGCGTCAACCCGCTGAAAGAGCGCGGCCTGGAGCGCTTCCAGCACCCGCAACATCCACTGGAGATGCTGCTCAACAGCGACCGGCCGACCAACACCGCGTTCTTCCGCCCGGCGCTGGGTGGCGACATGGCGCTGCTGCGCGGCATGGCCAAGTTCCTCCTGCAGTGGGAGCGCGAGGCTCAGGCCAAGGGCGAGCCGGCGATCTTCGATCATGTGTTCATCGCCGAGCACGGCCAGGGCGTGAACGAATACCTGGCAGTGGTCGATGCCACACCGTGGGAGCAGATCGTCGAGCAGTCCGGCCTGACCCTCGACGATATCGAGCTGTCGGCGCGCATGTACTGCAAAGGCAAACGCGTGATCATGTGCTGGGCGATGGGTATCACCCAGCACCGCCACTCGGTGCCGACCATCCAGGAAATCGTCAACCTGATGCTGCTGCGCGGCAACATCGGTGTACCTGGCGCCGGCCTGTGCCCCGTTCGCGGCCACAGCAACGTGCAGGGCGACCGCACCATGGGCATCAACGAACGCCCGCCGGTAGCCCTGCTCGATGCCATCGAGAAGCGCTTCGGCTTCCCGGTGCCACGCCACAACGGCCACAACACGGTCGAGGCGATCCACGCCATGCTCGAAGGTCGGGCCAAGGTGTTCATCGGGCTGGGCGGCAACTTCGCCCAGGCTACCCCGGATACCGAGCGCACCGCCCAGGCCCTGCGCAACTGTGCGCTGACCGTGCACATCAGCACCAAGCTCAACCGCAGCCACCTGATCCATGGCCAGCAGGCATTGATCCTGCCGTGCCTGGGCCGCACCGATATCGACCTGCAGGCCGAAGGCCCGCAGGCGGTCACGGTGGAGGACTCGTTCAGCATGGTCCACGCCTCCAACGGCCAGTTGCGCGCACTGTCCAAGCAGATGCGCTCGGAGCCTGCGGTGGTCGCCGGCATCGCCGCCGCCACCCTGGGCAACCATCCTGTGGACTGGAACTGGGTGGTGGCCGACTACGACCGGATTCGCGACCTGATCGCCGATACCATCCCCGGTTTTACCGACTTCAACCAGCGCCTGAACCTGCCGGGTGGTTTCTACCTGGGCAACAGCGCCGGCAGCCGCCAGTGGAAGACCGCGAGCGGCCGTGCCAACTTCAAGCCCAACCTGCTGCCCGACACCTTGCTCGACGAGCGCGTGCGCGCCAGCGGCCAGGTGCCTGACCTGATCATGCAGTCGATGCGTTCGCACGATCAGTACAACACCACCATCTACGGCCTGGACGACCGCTACCGCGGCGTGCGGGGCCAGCGCGAGGTGCTGTTCGCCAACGAGGCCGACATCATTCGCCTGGGCTTCCAGCCAGGGCAGAAGGTCGACATCGTGTCGTTGTGGGGCGATGAGCACGTGCGCCGGGTGGAGGGTTTCACCCTGCTGGCCTTCGACATTCCGGCGGGGCAGGCAGCCGCCTACTACCCAGAGGTGAACCCGCTGGTACCGCTGGAGAGCATCGGCGACGGCAGCCACACGCCAACCTCGAAGTTCATCGCCATCAAGCTGGAAGCCGCGCGCGGGGACGGTCGTATCATCTGATGCCACCACCGCTCCCATGCGGGAGCGGGTTCGTCCCACGACGGGACAACCCATACAAGAAAACCCGGCTAATCAACCGGGTTTTTTTGTACTTCCGATAACCTCAGGCCTGCACATTTATCACTGACGTAATGGTCAGCATAAGTTCGCTGCGCGTTTCAACTGATAAAGTTGCCAGTTGTGCAGCAACCAGCAAGGACACAGAGTCAAGGCTCCAAAAAACATCGACGCCAGTCGAGAGGGGATATCTGTGAGCACTGTGATCGACGAGTTCAATGATCTGCCGCTAGGCCAGGTATACGTCAAAGGCGATGTCATCGAACGCCCAAGATTTGGCTACAAGCTGAAAGTCATCAACGAACTGAAATGGACGGTAAAGCAAGAGAACGGCAAAAAGTTTCTGGAGGGCGAAGGGACCGACCGCGATCATCAACCGGGAGACACGCTGATAACGCTTGATGGGACGGCAAGCCGCATCAAGGTTGTCAAAGAAGGCACATTCGAACAGTTTGTAGTGAAGAATGCCAATGGCCAGGTAGTGGGCACAACCGCAGAAGTCAGTCAGCCAGGCATCAAGAGTGTCACGCTCATCCGCTCCATCGACCATAACAGCGCGCACACCAAATTGAAGTCTTTCGAATACGACCCAGAGTGACAGGGCATGGCGTTGCGGACTTGAGCCCGCTACCCTGTTCACTTCCTGTGGGAGCAGGCTCGTTTTGCGATAAAGCCATCACCCAACAAAAAGCCCCGAGCAAACGACCGGGGCTTTTTTTCATCTCAAGTAATCTGAGACCAGCAAAAACAGAGAAAGTTTCACAGCAAAATCAGCAAGTTAGGAAATTGTGTACAACTCGTGCTACTCGTCGGATTTCCATTGCCAGCCGCTTCGCTGAGCCTCAAATTCCGCCTCGTCATCCCTCTGAGGCTCTCTTGATGAAGAAGTACTCCTCGATTCTGTTGTTGTCTTTTGGTCTGCTCAGCGGCGCTGCCATGGCAGGCGGCACCACCGAGGCCGGCATTGGCGGCGCATTGGGTGGGGTACTGGGCTCGGTGGTCGGCCAGTCCATCGGCGGCAACACCGGCTCGGCCATCGGCGCAGGTCTGGGTGGCGCGGCGGGCAGTGCCGTCGGTGCCGACAAGCGCCAGCGCGGTGAAGCCGCCATTGGCGGTGCACTGGGCGCGGCGGGCGGCAATGTCGTCGGCCGTCAGGTCGGCGGCAGCACCGGTAGCCTGATCGGCGCAGCCGCAGGTGGCGGTGCCGGTGGCGCACTGGGTAACTACATGGGCAACAAGGCCGACGAAGACGATCGCCACGACCGCGATCGCGATCGGCGCTACCGCCGCGACGACCGTCGCCATTGGGACCACGGCCATCACTACGGCCATCGCAAG
Organism: Pseudomonas sp. RW3S2; assembly: GCF_014268955.1. Lineage (NCBI taxonomy): Bacteria > Pseudomonadati > Pseudomonadota > Gammaproteobacteria > Pseudomonadales > Pseudomonadaceae > Pseudomonas > Pseudomonas sp. RW3S2. Next base: position 216,585 of record NZ_JABWRM010000005.1, read on the forward strand.
CACAAGCGCCACTGGCGTGACTGATCGGCGTCCACTCACCTACGCCTGATACCTAAGGCCCCGCCCTCACCCGGCGGGGCCTTTGTATTCCGACAGGTCGAGGGCGTAAGGGACACCCCGATATGGAGGCAGGTAGCCACTAGCTATCATTTCCCACCGCCATCACAACAGGGGACGCAGGGAATGCGCACGAGCCTCGTCGATCCAACACGCCAGCCCGAATCCGGGGAGGCAGAAGGATGACGGACGATACGCGCCCGCCACACCTCGACCACGCCTGCTTCCTGCGCATCCGCCGACGGGTTTCCCAGGCCACCGGCCTGCAACTGGCAGACGATCGCCAGAGCATGGTTGCCCATCGCCTGCACGCCCGCTTGCGCTTCCACCGGCTGGCAAGCTTCGAGGCTTACCTCGACCTGATCGATGCACACCCCGGCGAACAGACGCACCTGCTGCACCTGCTCATTGCCCGGGACACCTACTTCTTTCGCGAGCATCGCCACTTCGAACAGTTGCAACGCTGGCTCCCCAGGCTCGCTCACCCGGTACGCCTGTGGAGTGCTGCCTGTGCCAGCGGCGAAGAGGCCTGGAGCCTGGCCATGGTCGCGCAACAGAGCACATCCGCCGGCTGGCAGGTGCTGGCCAGCGACTACGACAGCGCCCTGCTGCGACAGGCTGAGGCCGGTGTCTACGACATCGCCCAGGCCCGCTACTTTCCCCACGGCTGGCTGGACTGCCATTGCCTGTGTGGCGCCGACGAAGCAGCCGGTCGTCTACGTATCGCACCGAGCCTGCGCGACCGGGTACGCTTCGAGAAGATCAACCTGATCGAGCCGCTGCCGACCGATCTGGGCGAGTTCGATGTAATCCTGCTGCGTAACCTGCTCGCGGGTTTCGACGCGCGGTGCAAGGCCGATGTCCTGCTGCGCCTGATGCCACACCTGCGTCCGGGCGGGCTGTTGATGATCGGCCACAGCGAGAGCATTCACGGCCTGGACCTGCCCCTGCGGCCACTACTGCCGTCGGTGTTCGAACGCCTATGATGAATAGCACTGCCGCATCGAACGGCAGACAAGGACTGGTCGCGCCCCCGCGCGGCAGTGCGCTTGTGGATCGAGCAGGCCTGCCGCCCCCCTTCCCTTGCGAAACAGGCCTTGACCCATGCCCTGCCGAATCCTGCTTGCCGACGACTCGCCACTTTTCCGCGCCGGCCTGCGCGCCCTGCTCGAACAGAAGAAGGAATACACCGTGGTCGGAGACACCAGCGACGGCATGAGCGCCGTGAGTCTGGCGGAAAAGCTGCGGCCCGAGATCGTCGTGCTCGACATGAACAGCGATGCACTGGATTGTCAGCAGGTGCTGCAGGAACTGTTTATCCGGGTTCCGGCCACACGCGTGCTGATGCTCTCGACACGCTCGGAACTGGAGCATGTGATGAGCTGCCTGCAACTCGGCGCCCAGGGCTTCCTGCTCAAGAGCGCCACCGTGGCAGAGTTCGAGCAGGCGTTGCAGACTTTGCGCAGCGGCGGTCAGTACCTGTCGTCGACGGTGCTGCCGATGGTCATCGGGCAGGCCCTCAAGCACAGTCGCAAGCGCACGCCCAGCCCCGCACAAGCGCCGCTGACCACCCGTCAGCTGGAAATCCTGCGCCTGATCGCCCGCGGCGAGAGCACCCGCTCCATCGCCGAGGGGCTGGGGCTGAGCATCAAGACCATCGAGGCCCATCGCTCGCAGATCATGCACCGCCTGCAGATCCACGATGTCCCGGGGTTGGTGCTGTTTGCCGTGCGCGAGGGGATCATTCGCCTCAACGATTGAGCGACAGCCCCGCCAGGATCAGTTGCAGGGTTTCCGGCAACACCGCCGGGTGCCCCGTGGCGCGTTCGATGAATACGTGCACCACAGTGCCCGCCGCACAGGGCTCGGCCTCGCCCGGCCGGTACAACGCCAGGCAAAACTCCACCGTGCTGCCAGACAGCCGCGTCACCCCCAGGCCGACCTCCAGCACATCGGGAAATCCAGGCAGGGCATAGAAGTCCGCGGCAGAGCTGACCACGAAACCCACCAGATCACCGTCGCGCAGGTCCAGTTCAGCCTGTTCGACGAGAAACGCCTGGATGGCCGTCTCGAAGAAGGCATGCACCGTGGAACCGGCAAGGTAGCCGTTGTGGTCGTTGTCCTGCGGGCGGGTGAGGATGGGGTGGAAATGAGAAAAGGCACTGCGCTTGATGGTCTCGGGCATGGGGTATCCAAGGCGGGTGGCAGGAAAGGAAAGCTTCCCACATCTGATCTGGAAAACCATAGACGCAAACACAGCCCTTGATCGCCAGACATGAAAAAGCCGCCCCGAAGGGCGGCTTTTTCAGTGCGGCCAGTACAGCTTACAGCTGTGGGCCAGCGGCCTTGATGGCGTCGGAAACTTCGAACTTCTTGAAGTTTTCGATGAACAGCTTTGCCAGGCCTTTGGCGGCCTCGTCGTAAGCGGCCTTGTCAGCCCAGGTGGCGCGCGGGTTGAGCAGCTCGGTGTCGACGCCTGGAACGGACTTCGGTACGTCCAGGTTGATGATGTCCAGGTGTTCGGTTTCAGCACCGACCAGAGCACCGCTCTGGATCGCGGCGATCACACCACGGGTGGTCGGGATGCTGAAGCGCTTGCCGACACCGTAGCCACCGCCGGTCCAGCCGGTGTTGACCAGGTAAACCTTGGAGTTGAAGCCATTGATGCGCTTGATCAGCAGCTCGGCGTACTCGCCTGCAGGACGGGCGAAGAACGGCGCGCCGAAGCAGGTGGAGAAGGTCGACTTGATGCCGCCGCCCGAACCCATTTCGGTGGAACCGACCAGCGCGGTGTAGCCCGACAGGAAGTGGTAGGCCGCCTGCTCGTTGTTCAGGATCGACACCGGAGGCAGAACGCCAGTCAGGTCGCAGGTCAGGAAGATGACCGCGTTCGGCTCGCCACCCAGGTTGGCTTCGGCGCGCTTGGCGACGTGCTCCAGCGGGTAGGCGGCACGGCTGTTCTGGGTCAGGCTGACATCGGTGTAGTCGGCTTTGCCGGTTTCGTCGATAACGACGTTTTCCAGCACCGCACCATGCTTGATGGCTTTCCAGATGACCGGCTCGTTCTTCTCGGACAGGTCGATGCACTTGGCGTAGCAACCACCTTCCATGTTGAAGACGACACCTTCGCCCCAACCGTGCTCGTCGTCACCGATCAGGTAACGGCTTTCGTCGGCGGAGAGGGTGGTCTTGCCGGTGCCGGACAGGCCGAAGAACAGGGTCACGTCGCCTTCTTCACCGATGTTGGCCGCGCAGTGCATCGGCAGCACGTCGACTTCCGGCAGCAGGAAGTTCTGCACCGAGAACATGGCCTTCTTCATTTCGCCGGCGTAGCGCATGCCTGCGATCAGCACTTTCTTCTGGGCGAAGTTGAGGATGACGCAACCATCGGAGTTGGTGCCATCACGCTCTGGAACGCACTCGAAGTTGGCGACGTTGAGGATCTGCCACTGATCGCGGCCGGCCGGGTTGAACTGGCCTTTTTCCGGATTGATGAACAGGCAACGGCCGAACAGGTTCTGCCAGGCGGTCTGGGTGGTCATCTTCACCGGCAGGTAGTGCTCGGCTGCAGCACCAACGTGTACGTAGGAGACGAAGTGTTCCTGGGCGTTGTTGAACGCCTCGACGCGGTCCCACAGGGCATCGAACTTGTCGGCTGGGAACTTGCGGTTGATCGGGCCCCAGGCGATGGCGGCAGAGGTGCTCGGCTCATCGACGATGAAACGGTCAGCGGGCGAACGGCCAGTACGGTGACCGGTTTTCACGACCAGTGCGCCAGTATCGGCCAGCACGCCTTCACCGCGTTGCAGCGCATGTTTTACCAGCTCGTCGACGGTCAGGTCGGTGTACACGGTGTTGTTGGCTTGCGTCATGAGATACCCCATCCGGCCCGAGGCCGAGTGCTCCAAACGTTTTGTAGTGGCCTGTTTCAAACTACTACAGCGAAAAAAGTGGCCGGATTATGCCAGAAACGCCCAAAAAAAGTAGGCCCCTCCTGTCGTAACTGCGCTTTTACGCAATTAGACAGGAGAATCTCCTGTAGTGAAGCGTTTCAGTGGCGAGTTTCTGACGCTTCGTCCGTGCCACCACCCGCAAACAATTGCGCTACATCGGTGGCATCGAAGAAATACCGCTCGTTGCAGAACTGGCAATCGATCTCGACCTTGCCACCACATTCCTCGACCAGCGCCTTGGCATCCGCCTCGCCGAGACTGACCAAAGCGTTGCCGGAACGCTCACGCGAGCAGCTGCAGTGGAAGCGCAGCGGCTCGATGTCGAAGAGGCGTACGGCGTCCTCGTGATAGAGGCGGTGCAGCAGGGTTTCGTTGCCTTCGGCCCACTCTTCGGGCTTCAGCGTGCTGGCCATGGCCACTACGTGTTGCCAGCTGTCTTCGCGCTCTTCTTCATCACGCTGGCGGTCGACAGGCAACTGCTGCAGCAGCAGGCCACGGGCCTTGCCCGACGAGGTGTCGAGCCAGAAGCGCGTGTTGAGCTGCTGGGATTGCACGAAGTAGTTGGTGAAGCATTCGGACAGGTTGGCGCCATCGAGGTCGACGGTGCCCTGGTAGCGCTGGCCCTTGACCGGGTCGATGGTCAGCGTGAGGTGGCCACCAGGCATCAGGTCCGCCAGGGTGGCGTCAGCGGCGATCTGATCGGCCTCGTAACGTGCCATGCCGCGGATGTCGCGCTGGCTCGAGCACTCCACCATCAGCAGCGGGATCGGCCCTTGCGAGCGCGCCTGCAGAATCAGCAGGCCATCGAACTTGAGTGCGCCGACCAGTAGCGAGGTGGCAGCCATCAGCTCACCCAGCAGAGCGGCAACCGGCTGCGGATAAGGGTGACGGGCAAGCACTTCGCGGTAGCTCTTGTCGAGCTCGACCCATTCGCCGCGCACATCGCGCTCTTCGAACAGGAAGCGTTGGGTGAAATCGGTATCCGGTAAATCGCTCATGGTTTTGGCTATCTGAAAATTCTGAAAAGGGTGACAAAATGATTACAGGAGCTTACAAAGGCCCGTCGTAAAGCGCGTCCGACGCGCAGAATTTCAGCTGGCAATCGAGGTATTTTATGGATAATCGACCACTGTTCCAGGAAAAGTGGTCCTGGGGACCTCTGGCAGCCTGCACGTTACTGCCCGTCGCTCTACTGTGTTTCTGGTTGTGGCCGTTTGGCCAGATCCTGTTCCTGACTTTCGACGAGTGGCTATTCCGTGCACTCAACGGCCCGCTGGCAGACAACACCACCTGGCGCTACATCTGGACCTTGGGCAGCCTGCGCCCCTTCGACATCGTCGTCGGCCTGATCCTGCTCCTGCTGCTGATCAAAGGCGACTGGGTGTTCAAGGCCGTACAGGTCCGACAGGCATTCTTCGGCTTTTTCGTCAGTCTGCTCCTCTTAGTGGTGGTTCGCGCGCTGTTTTCCAAGTGGGTGGATGCATCTGGATGGCAACATGACAGCCCGTCGATCGTATTCGACGACGCCGTGCGCCTGAGCCACTACTACCCGAACCTCGAAGCCCACTGGGAGCTCAAGGACCGTTCCAGCAAGAGTTTCCCGGGCGATCACGCCTCGGTACTGCTGCTCTGGGCCCTGTTCATGAGCCTGTTCAGTCGCCGACTGGTACAGAGCCTGGTGATCTGGGGGCTGGCCGTGTTGTTCATGCTGCCGCGTCTGGTTGCTGGTGCGCACTGGGGACAGGATGACTACATCGGCGGTCTGGGGATGGCATTACTGGCCCTGGGCTGGACCGTGCATACCCCGCTGGCGGCCAAGGCCAGCGCGGCACTGGTGCGCTGGACCTCACCGCTGTTCAGGGTACTCGGCAAGTTGCCGCTGATCGGGCGCATGAGTGTGATGCGCACGGCCTCTTAAGCGCAACTGAAGGCGCAGGTCTACTCGAAACTGCCATGCAACTGGTGGATCTGCCGCCGTTGCTTCTTGTTTGGCCGGCCGTCGGTGGTCACCCCCATCGCCCCGGCCTTGCGCAGTTCGGCGGCCTGTTCGCGGCGCTTCACGCTGTCGGCGGTTTCCTCGTAGAGAGTCTGCGCCTCGGGCGCCCCGCGACGCACCACCGACAGCGCCTTGACCACCACGGTCTTCTCGTCGAAACCGGTGCGCAGCACGAACTCATCGCCTACCCGCGGCTCCTTGCCCGGTTTGCAGCGCTCACCACGGCAATGCACCTTGCCACTCTCGATCGCCGCCTTGGCCAACGCACGCGTCTTGTAGAAGCGCGCCGCCCAAAGCCACTTGTCCAGGCGGACCTTATCGTCGTCTTCTGGTTTCTGCGCCATCCCTCTACCTCGAATTCTGTCTTTAACGGAACTGTACTACCGTAACTGTCGGATGCAAAAAGTCCGCGCCATGCTTACAGTTCACCACCTCATTCGCAGGGTGTGCTTCGTGAAAACATTTGACCATCTGACAGTGATCGGCCTGCGCGAGTGGATCGCCCTGCCCGACCTCGGTCTCGCCGGGCTTCGGGCCAAGATCGACACCGGCGCCAGCACCTCCAGCCTGCACGCCACCGACATCGAACCCTTCGAGCGCGACGGCCAGTCGTGGGTGCGCTTCACCGCACACCTGGGTTCGGTGGTGCAACTGCGCCATCGCCGCTGCGAGGCGCCGCTGGTTACCATGAAGACCATCAAGAGCTCCAACGGCCACGCCCAGACCCGCTACGTGATCCGCACGCCGCTGGCGTTGGGCGACCGGGTCTGGGAAGTGGAATTCACCCTGGCCTGCCGCAAGAGCATGCGCTATCGGTTGTTGCTTGGATCGAAAGCCTTGGTCCACGGTCAACTGGTCGTCAACCCCGGCCTCAAGTACGTTCAGGACAAACCGGCCTTCCCGGCCACTCTCTCCCCTGTCACAGGTGCTGCATGAAGATCGCCGTGCTTTCGCGCAACCCGCGTCTGTATTCCACCCGCCGCCTGGTCGAAGCCGGCACACAGCGCGGCCATGAAATGGTCGTGATCGACACCCTGCGCGCCTACATGAACATCGCCAGCCACAAGCCGCAGATCCACTATCGCGGCAAACCGCTGGAAGGTTTCGATGCGGTGATCCCACGTATCGGCGCCTCGGTGACCTTCTATGGCTGCGCCGTGTTGCGTCAGTTCGAGATGATGGGCGTCTATCCACTCAATGAATCGGTGGCCATCGCCCGCTCGCGGGACAAGCTGCGCTCTCTGCAACTGCTGTCACGCCGCGGCATCGGCCTGCCGATCACAGGCTTCGCTCACTCACCGGATGACATTCCCGACCTGATCCAGATGGTCAACGGCGCACCGCTGGTGATCAAGGTGCTCGAAGGCACCCAGGGCATCGGCGTAGTGCTGTGCGAAACGACCAAGGCTGCCGAGTCGGTCATCGAAGCGTTCATGGGCCTGAAGCAGAACATCATGGTCCAGGAGTACATCAAGGAGGCCGGCGGCGCCGATATCCGCTGCTTCGTGGTCGGCGACAAGGTCATCGCCTCGATGAAGCGCCAGGCCAAGCCCGGCGAATTCCGCTCCAACCTGCACCGCGGTGGAGTGGCCAGCCTGATCAAGATCACCCCCGAGGAACGCATGACGGCCATTCGTGCGGCCAAGGTCATGGGCCTTAGCGTGGCCGGGGTGGATATCCTGCGATCCAATCATGGCCCGCTGGTGATGGAAGTGAATTCGTCGCCGGGGCTGGAGGGTATCGAGGTCACCACCGGCAAGAACGTTGCCGGGATGATCATCGAACATCTGGAGAAGAACGGCGGGCCGAACCAGACTCGGACCAAGGGCAAGGGCTGATTCGAAACCGTTGCGGCCTCTTCGTGGCTATCCACGAAGAGGCCGCAGAACCTCACACCGCATCGCGCGGCAGCAACAACCCCAGCGGCAGGCGCACCCGCGCCTCGATCCCGCCACCGGAGCGGTTGCGCAACTCGACATTGCCGCCATGCTGGGCGGCGATACGTTTGACGATCGCCAAGCCCAGCCCGGTGCCCTTGCCCCCACGCGCGCGGTCGCCGCGAATGAACGGGTTGAAGATGGTCTCCAGTTCCGATTCGTCGATCCCCGTGCCCCGGTCGAGCACGCTGAGCACCACATACGGCGCGCCCTGCTCACCTGATACATAAGCCGCCACCTCGACGCCCTTGCCCGCATGGTGCAGGGCATTGCCGATCAGGTTGCCCAGCATGCGCTTGAGCGATACACGTCGTAGCGGGAAGGGTGGAATAGGCTCCAGGCACAGGCGCACGCGCTCTTCGGGCTGGTTATAAGGCGCCACCACCTCGCGAATCAGATAACCCAGGTCGACTTCTTCCACCGGCTCGTCGCGGCCATCGCGGATGAAGGCCAGGAACTGGTCGAGAATGGCGTCCATGTCTTCGATGTCGCGCACCATGTCGTCGCTGAGCTCGCTTTCGTTACCCATCAGCGACAGCGACAGCCGTAGCCGGGTCAGGGGCGTGCGCAGGTCGTGGGAGACCCCCGCCAGCATCAGCTCGCGCTCGCGCCCGGCCTGCTCGACATCCTCGGCCATCTGGTTGAACGCCCGGTACACCTCGGTCATCTCGCTGGGCGTATCGCTGATAGGCAGGCGCACACTGCGCCCCTGCCCGAGCTGGCGGGCAGCGAACACCAGGCGCTTGAGCGGCTGGTTGAGCTGGCGCACGAAGATCCAGGCCGACGCGGTGGACAGCAGGCCGATGGCCAGGAACCAACCGAGCACGTTCCAGATCTTCTGCCCCCGCAACGGGTGCGGGTACAACGGCACCTTCAACCACCCCGGCCCCAGGCTCGGCGCATTGACCCACAGTGCCGGCGGCGCGTGGATGCGCAGGCGCACCTCGGTATCCTCGCCCAGCTCGGCCTGCATCTGGCGCTGGTAGATCTCGCTGTACGGCCAGTGCTGCTCACCCTCAGGAACACCCGAGCCGGTCACGCGGATCAGCCCGGCCGCCTCGGCGATCTGGTCCCGGTTCTCTTCATCGGCCGCCCAATAGGCACGCAAGGTCAGCGCCACACCGTGGCTGTACTGGCGGTCGACCAGCACATCCTCGTTCATCAGCAGGTACACCAGCGTCAGCGCCTTGGAAAACAGGACGACGATCAGCACCAGCCACAGGGTGCGGGCGAAGAAGCTTTGCGGAAACCAGAGAGGCGTTTTCATTGGCGACGATTACTGCACGGCGGGGACAAGCATGGCGGGGACCACAGACGAAAACAGGGCGACCCTTGCGGGCCGCCCTGCCGTGTCATGGCAGCGGTTCATTTACCGGCATTTCCGTCCGGCACGAAGACATAACCCACACCCCAGACCGTCTGGATGTAGCGAGGCTTCGATGGATCGGGTTCGATCATCCGGCGCAGGCGCGAGATCTGCACGTCGATTGAGCGCTCAAGGGCATCCCACTCGCGGCCACGGGCCAGGTTCATCAGCTTGTCACGGGTCAGCGGTTCGCGAGCATGCATGACCAGTGCCTTGAGCACGGCGAACTCACCGGTGGTGAGCATGTGCACTTCATCGCCGCGCTTGAGTTCGCGGGTGGCCAGCGACAGTTCGTAGTCGCCGAAGGTGACGGTCTCTTCCTCGCTGCCCGGAGCGCCAGGAACGCTCGGGACCTGGCGCCGCAGCACGGCCTTGACCCGCGCGACCAGCTCGTCGGGGTTGAACGGCTTGGCGAGATAATCGTCAGCGCCCAGCTCGAGGCCCTTGATGCGGCTGAGCTCGTCGCCCTTGGCGGTGAGCATGATGATCGGGATCTGGTTGTTCGCCGCGCGCAGGCGGCGGCAGGCGGAGAGGCCGTCTTCACCCGGCAGCATGAGGTCGAGCACCACCAGGTTGAACACTTCACGGGCCAGCAGGCGGTCCATCTGCTCGACGTTCGGCACGGCGCGGGCACGGAAGCCCTTGCTGGTGAAGAAACGTTCCAGCAGGCTGCTCAGCCCTGGATCGTCGTCAACGATGAGAATCTTTTCGCCTTCAGCAATGTTTGCGGTGCTGGTCATCAATAACTCCTCTGATATCGCGGCGCATTATGGCGTAGCCATTGCGATGCGTGCCGTGTGCATTGTTAGCAGATTTTTCCCCGGGTGCCACTTCCCGTACCAGGAGCATGGCCAAGCGCCATCACCGCAAGCCGGACGCGATGGGTATAATGCGCGGCTTTCATCCAGTGCCGCCGGGCCTGAACCCCCACTGCGGCCCTAGTATTCACTATTTGTCAGGTGGTTCTCATGGACAGCATCAACAGCCGTATCGCCGAGGAACTGGGCGTGCGCCCACAGCAGGTCGAGGCGGCCGTGGGCCTGTTGGACGAAGGCTCGACCGTGCCCTTCATCGCCCGTTACCGCAAGGAAGTGACCGGCAGCCTGGACGATACGCAACTGCGCCACCTGGAAGAGCGCCTGCGTTACCTGCGTGAACTCGACGAGCGCCGCGCCAGCATCCTGGCCAGCATCGAGGAGCAGGGCAAGCTGACCCCGGAACTGGCCCGCGAGATCAAGCTCGCCGACACCAAGACCCGCCTCGAAGACCTCTACCTGCCCTACAAGCAAAAGCGCCGCACCAAGGGCCAGATTGCCCTGGAAGCCGGCCTGGGCGAACTGGCCGACGGCCTGTTCGACGACCCGCAGCGCGACCCTGAAAGCGAAGCCGCGCGCTTTGTCGACGCCGACAAAGGCGTCGCCGACGTCAAGGCCGCCCTCGAAGGCGCCAAGTACATCCTCATGGAGCGCTTCGCCGAAGACGCCGCCCTGCTCGAAAAGCTGCGCGGTTTCCTCAAGCAGGAAGCGGTGCTCACCGCGCGCGTGGTACCGGGCAAGGAACAGGAAGGCGCCAAGTTCCGCGACTACTTCGCCCATGACGAACTGCTGCGCAACGCCCCGTCGCACCGCGCCCTGGCGATCTTCCGCGGTCGCAACGAAGGCGTGCTGAGCGCTTCGCTCAAGGTCGGCGAGGAGCTGCCGGGCACCCTGCACCCGTGCGAGCTGATGATCGCCAGCCACGTTGGCATCGAGAACCGCAGCCGCCCGGCCGACAAATGGCTGGGCGAGGTGGTGCGCTGGACCTGGAAGGTCAAGCTCTACACTCACCTGGAAACCGACCTGTTCGGCGAGCTGCGCGACAACGCCGAAGGCGAGGCGATCAACGTCTTCGCCCACAACCTGCACGACCTGCTGCTGGCCGCCCCGGCCGGCCCGCGTGCCACCCTGGGCTTCGACCCCGGCCTGCGCACCGGCTGCAAGGTCGCGGTGGTCGATGCCACCGGCAAGCTGCTGGACTACACCACCGTCTACCCGCACGCGCCAAAAAACGACTGGGACCGCACCATCTCCGTGCTCGCCGCCCTGTGCGCCAAGCATTCGGTGGAGCTGATCGCCATCGGCAACGGCACCGCCAGCCGCGAAAGCGACAAGCTGATCGGTGACCTGGTGAAAAAATACCCGGCGCTGAAGATCACCAAGGTCATGGTCTCCGAAGCAGGCGCCTCGGTGTACTCCGCGTCCGAACTGGCTGCCCGCGAATTCCCGGATCTCGACGTCTCGATCCGCGGCGCGGTGTCGATCGCCCGCCGCCTGCAGGATCCGCTGGCCGAACTGGTGAAGATCGATCCGAAGTCCATCGGGGTGGGTCAGTACCAGCACGATGTGTCGCAGGTGAAACTGGCGCGCGGCCTGGACGCGGTGGTCGAGGACTGCGTGAACGCCGTGGGCGTGGACGTCAACACCGCCTCGGTGGCCTTGCTGACCCGTATCTCCGGCCTGAACGCCACACTGGCACAGAACATCGTCGCCCACCGCGACGCCAACGGCCCGTTCGCCACCCGGGCGGCGCTGAAGAAGGTCAGCCGCCTCGGCGAGAAGACCTTCGAGCAGGCCGCAGGCTTCCTGCGCGTGATGAACGGCGACAACCCGCTGGACGCCTCTGCCGTGCACCCCGAAGCCTACCCACTGGTGCAACGTATCGCCGCCGACACCGACCGCGACATCCGCTCGCTGATCGGCGACAGCAGCTTCCTCAAGCGCCTCGACCCGAAGAAATTCACCGACGAATCCTTCGGCCTGCCGACCGTCACCGACATCCTCCAGGAGCTGGACAAGCCTGGCCGCGACCCGCGCCCTGAGTTCAAGACCGCCACCTTCCAGGATGGCGTCGAGGACCTCAAGGACCTGGAGCCCGGCATGATCCTCGAAGGCGTGGTGACCAACGTCACCAACTTCGGTGCCTTCGTCGACATCGGCGTGCACCAGGATGGTCTGGTGCACATCTCGGCGCTGTCGGAGAAGTTCGTCAAGGATCCGCGCGAGGCGGTCAAGGCCGGCGACGTAGTCAAGGTCAAGGTCATGGAAGTGGACATCCCGCGCAAGCGCGTCGGCCTGTCCATGCGCATGAGCGACACCCCCGGCGAGAAGGTCGAAGGCAACCGTGGCGGCGCACGCGGCAACGGCGGCAACCGTTCGCAGCAGGCACCACGCCCACGCGAGACAGCCACCGCCGCACCGGCCAACAACGCCATGGCCGCGCTGTTCGCCAACGCCAAGCAGTTGAAGAAGAAGTGATGGACGTCCCGAAGGAATACGTCGAAAGCGCCTTCAGCCAGCTTCTGGGCTGCCGCCTGCAACGCCTGGACACAGGCGTTGCCGAGGTGGTCCTGCCGCTGGAACCGCACTTGCGCAACCGTGGCCAGAAACTGCACGGTGGGGCGATCTTCAGCCTGGTGGACATCGCCATGGGCCTGGCCTGTTCGGCCAGCCATGGCTTCGACCAGCAGAGCGTGACCATCGAGTGCAAGATCAACTACATGCGCGCTGTCAGCGACGGCGAAGTGCTGTGCACCGCCCGGGTGATACACGCCGGGCGGCGCACGCTGGTGGTCGACGCCGACGTGCTCCAGGGCGACAAACTGGTGGCCAAGGCACAGGGAACCTTCGCGGTTCTCTAGCTGCCCGAGTGATAACTGCGGTATTTTTGCCGGTATTGGTCGGGCGCTGTCACTGACCCTATCGCGTGACAAGCCCGCTCACACAGGTGCCTCGGTGCTTTTGTGGGAGCGGGCTTGTCACGCGATGGGCTCGGCACGGCCCCGAAGTATCTGCGCTACCAGCACCGGAACCGCGTAAACCAGGCGACAACGCCAGTTCCTTTGTCCCTACCCTTGTAGACCGTCATTTCTACCCCCATATTGGGGCGACTGACGCGTGAAGGAATCCATCTTGAGCGACCTCCTCAATCGCCGCCTGAGCTTGCTCGGCGCCAATCTCTCCCTGCTCAAGCAGTGCCTGCACGGCATTGAGCGCGAATGCCTGCGAGTAACCGACGAAGGTCGGCTGGCCCAGACCCCACACCCCGAAGCCCTGGGTTCGGCATTGACCAACGAGCAGATCACCACCGATTATTCCGAGTCGCTGCTGGAGTTCATCACGCCGGCCCTGGCTGATCCGGCCAAGGTGCTCGAGAACCTCGAGGAGATCCACCGTTTCGTCTACACCAAGCTCGGCGACGAATACCTGTGGAGCCCGTCGATGCCGTGCGCGCTGCCCGCCGAGGAAGACATCCCGATCGCCGAGTACGGCAGCTCCAACATCGGCAAGCTCAAGCACGTGTACCGCAAGGGCCTGGCCCTGCGCTACGGCCGCACCATGCAGTGCATCGCCGGCATCCACTACAACTTCTCGCTGCCCGAGGCCCTCTGGCCCCTGCTGCGTGAAGCGGAAGGCAGCGAGCAGGACGACCGTGACTATCAGTCGTCGGCCTACATTGCGCTGATCCGCAACTTCCGCCGCTACAGCTGGCTGCTGATGTACCTGTTCGGCGCCTCGCCAGCACTGGACAAAGGCTTCCTGCGCGGCCGCCCGCACCAGCTCGAAGAGCTGGATGCCAACACCCTCTACCTGCCCTACGCCACTAGCCTGCGCATGAGCGACCTGGGTTACCAGAGCAACGCCCAGGCCGGCCTGACGCCCTGCTACAACAACCTGTCCAGCTACACCGACAGCCTGCGCAAGGCCGTTGGCACGCCTTACCCGCCCTATGTCGAAGTGGGTACGCACAAGGACGGCGAATGGGTGCAGTTGAACACCAACATCCTGCAGATCGAGAACGAGTACTACTCGAACATTCGCCCCAAGCGTGTCACCTACACCGGCGAACGTCCGATCCAGGCCCTGATCGCGCGCGGCGTGCAGTACGTCGAGGTGCGCTGCCTGGACATCAACCCCTTCCTGCCGGTGGGCATCGACCTGACCGAGGCTCGCTTCCTCGACGCCTTCCTGCTGTTCTGCGCGCTTGAGGACAGCCCATCGCTGGACAACGGCGAATGCGGCCAGTGCACCAGCAACTTCCTCACCGTGGTCAAGGAAGGCCGTCGCCCAGGCCTGGAGCTGCAGCGCGATGGTCAGCCGGTCGCCCTGCGCGAATGGGCCAGCGATCTGATCGCCCGCATCGGCCAGCTGGCCGGACTGCTTGACCAGGCGCAAGGTGGTGACGACCACGCCAAGGCCCTGGAGGCGCAGCAGGCCAAGGTCGACGACCCAGAGCTGACACCTTCTGCACAGGTCCTGGCGCGCATGACCGAGCACGAAGAAAGCTTCGTCGAATTCTCGCTGCGCCAGAGCAAGCTGCACGCCGAAACCTTCCGTGAGCAAGCGCTGCCTGGCGAGCGCCAGCAAGCCTTCGAAACACTCGCCCGCGACTCTCTGGCCGAACAGTCGCGCCTGGAGCAGCAGGAAGTCGGCGACTTCGACCTGTTCGTCGGTGCCTACCAGGCCAGCATCCTGGCGATCAGCAACTGATGAGCCGCACGCCCTCGCCGCGCAAGCCCCGCGCCAGTAGCCAGGCCAGGATCGAAGCGATCCTGGCGGCCGCTCGCGAGCTGCTGGCAGGCGAAGGTGTGGCGGGGCTGTCGATCTACAGCGTGGCCGAACGGGCGCAGATCCCGCCGTCCTCGGTCTATCACTTCTTCGCCAGCGTTCCGGCGTTGCTCGAAGCCCTGACCGCCGACGTGCACCGCGCCTTTCGCGAGGCGCTGAGCGCGCCGATCGACAGCCACGCCTTCAGCACCTGGCAGGGTCTGTCACGCCTGGTCGAGCAACGCATGCTGGATATCTACAACCAGGACACTGCCGCCCGGCAGTTGATCCTCGCCCAGCATGGCCTGAGCGAAGTGGTCCAGGCCGACCGCCAGCACGACATGGAGCTGGGCGATTTGCTGCACAAGCTGTTCGACCGGCATTTCCTGCTGCCGGTGATGCCTGGGGACGTGGATGTGTTCGCCCTGGCAATGGAGCTGAGCGACCGGGTCTATGCCCGGTCGATACAGCTGCACGAGCAGATCACACCGCGCATGGCAGAGGAAGGCATGCGGGTGTTCGAGGCTTATCTGGGGCTGTATCTGCCGCCGTTCCTGGCCAAGCGCACAAGCTGAAATTGCCTTCGCGGGCAAGCCCGCTCCTACAGGTTACTGTGGGAGCGGGCTTGCCCGCGAAAGCCTTCACACGGCCCGGGAGTCGAACGCCATCACAGCTTGGCGATGGACACCTCGGTGGATTTCACGAAGGCAATCACTTCACTGCCAACCTGCAGTTCAAGCTCGCGCACGGAACGCGTAGTGATCACCGAAGTGACGATGCCGGAGGCGGTCTGCACGTCGATTTCCGACAGTACCGGGCCTTCGAGGATTTCTTTGACGGTGCCTTTGAACTGGTTGCGGACGTTGATCGCTTTGATGGTCATGGCTTGATTCCTTTGATTGGCTTCGCAGATTCAGTGGGCCCAACGCAGTTGCGTGGGCAAAGGGGCTACAGGCTCCGGCTCGGGCGGGGTGCCAGGGACGGACAGGACACGGTTGAGCACTTCGCTTTCCAGCGCCGCCAGGCGGTGCGAACCACGCGCCCGCGGCCTTGCCAGGTCGACGGTGAGGTCCAGACCGACCTCGCCGTCCTCGATCAGGATCACCCGGTCGGCCACGGCGACGGCCTCGTTGACGTCGTGGGTGACCAACAGCACGGTGAAGCCGTGTTCGCGCCAGAGGCGCTCGATCAGTTGCTGCATTTCGATTCGCGTCAGGGCATCCAGTGCACCCAGTGGTTCGTCGAGCAGCAGCAGGCGTGGCTGGTGGATGAGCGCGCGGGCCAGGGCCACGCGCTGCTTCTGCCCGCCGGACAGCGCAGCTGGCCATTCATTGGCACGATCGGCCAGGCCGACCTCTTCCAGCGCTTGCACCGCGCGTGGCCGCCAGTCTCCGGACAAACCCAGGCCGACGTTGTCGATCACCTTCTTCCAGGGCAGCAGACGGGCGTCCTGGAACATCAGACGGGTTTCCTCGCGGGCATCGGCCAGCGGCGCGGCACCGGCCAGCAGCTCGCCGGCGCTGGGTTGGTCCAGACCGGCCAGCAGGCGCAACAAGGTGCTCTTGCCACAGCCGGAGCGGCCAACGATGGCGACGAACTGGCCTGCCGGGATGTGCAGGTCGATACCGCGCAGCACTTCACGCTTGCCGAACGTCTTGCGCAGGCCGTTGGCGGCCAGCGGGATGCCACGCAGCAGGCGCGGCGGTTGTTCCTTGAGCACGGTCATGCGCCCTCCTTCTTCGCCACCTGGTAGGCGGGGTGCCAGCGCAGCCAGACACGCTCCAGGCCACGGGCGGCGAGGTCGGCGAGCTTGCCGAGCACGGCGTACATGACGATGGCCAGGACCACCACGTCGGTTTGCAGGAATTCACGGGCGTTCATCGCCAGGTAACCGATGCCGGCATTGGCCGAGATGGTCTCGGCAACGATCAGGGTCAGCCACATGAAGCCCAGGGCAAAGCGCACACCGACCAGGATCGAAGGCAGCGCACCGGGCAGGATCACCTGGCGGAACAGCGAGAAACCGGACAGGCCATAGCTGCGCGCCATTTCCACCAGCGCCGGGTCGACATTACGGATGCCGTGGTAGGTGTTCAGGTAGATCGGGAACAGCGTGCCCAGCGCGACCAGGAAGATCTTCGCCGACTCGTCGATGCCGAACCACAGGATCACCAGCGGGATCAGCGCCAGGTGCGGCACGTTGCGGATCATCTGCACCGAGCTGTCGAGCAGGCGTTCGCCCCAGTTCGAAAGGCCGGTGACGAACCCCAGCAACAGACCGATGCTGCCGCCGATCAGAAAGCCCACACCTGCGCGCCAGCCACTGATCGCCAGGTGCGTCCAGATCTCGCCGCTGCGCACCAGTTCGACACCGGCGCTGAGCACAGCGCTCGGTGCCGGCAGGATGCGCGTGGACAGCCATCCAGCGCTGACCGCCAGCTGCCACACCGCCAGCAGCAGCACGGGCAAGGCCCATGGCGCCAGGCGCTGTGTCAGGGTGGAGGAAGTTGCACGACTCATGGCCTGGCCCTCAGCTCTGCGACACGGACTTGGGCAGGATGTCGTTGGCGACCATTTCACCGAACGGGCTCACGTAGCCCCCGGTCTTGGCCTGCTCCGGGCGCTGCACGTCCAGGTGCGGGAACAGCAGCTCGGCGACGCGGTAGGACTCTTCCAGGTGTGGATAACCGGAGAAGATAAAGGTATCGATGCCCAGGTCGGCGTATTCCTTGACCCGCGCCGCGACCGTCGGGCCATCGCCCACCAGTGCTGTACCGGCGCCGCCTCGTACCAGGCCGACGCCCGCCCACAGGTTGGGGCTGACTTCGAGCTTGTCGCGGTTGCCGTTGTGCAAGGCCGCCATGCGTTGCTGGCCAACCGAATCGAAGCGCGCCAGCGAGGCCTGGGCGCGGGCGATGGTGTCATCGTCCAGGTGCGAAATCAGTCGATCGGCGGCAGCCCAGGCTTCTTCGTTGGTTTCCCGCACGATCACATGCAGGCGGATACCGAAGCGCACTTCGCGGCCTTGCGCAGCGGCTTTCTCGCGCACCGCGGCGATCTTCTCCGCCACTGCAGCCGGGGGCTCACCCCAGGTCAGGTACAGCTCGACCTGCTCGGCGGCGAGGTCTTGTGCGGCCTCGGACGAACCGCCGAAATACAGCGGCGGGCGCGGCTGCTGGATCGGTGGATAGAGCAGCTTGGCGCCCTTCACCTGGATGTGCTTGCCGTCGTAGTCGACCACTTCGCCTTCCAGCACCTTGCGCCAGATGCGCGTGAACTCGACCGAGGCTTCGTAGCGCTCCTGGTGGTTCAGGTGCAGACCATCGCCGGCCAGCTCGTCCGGATCACCGCCGGTCACCAGGTTGAACAGCGCCCGGCCATTGGACAGGCGATCCAGAGTCGCGGCCTGGCGGGCGGCCACGGTCGGCGAAATGATGCCCGGACGCAGCGCGACCAGGAACTTCAGGTTCTGCGTCACCGGAATCAGTGACGCCGCGACCAGCCAGGAGTCCTCGCAGGAACGACCGGTAGGGATCAGCACGCCACCGAAACCCAGGCGATCGGCCGCCTGGGCGATCTGGGTCAGGTAGCCGTGATCGACGGCGCGGGCGCCTTCGGTGGTACCCAGGTACTTGCCGTCGCCGTGGGTGGGGAGGAACCAGAAAATGTTAAGGCTCATTGGAGTTGTCTCCTCAAGGGGGGCTCAAGCCGCAGCGATGCTGCGGCGCAGGCGAATCGTTCAAGGCGCGCTGGCGACCTTGGCCGGTGGGGTCCAGATCACGTCCTTGATGCTCAAGGGCTTGGGAATCAGCTTCAGAGCCTGGAAGGTGTCGGCGATCTTCTGTTGCGCGGCGATCACCTCCGGGGTCAGCGGCGCGGCGCCGTAGCCCTGGCGCTTGACCGAGGTCAGGGTGATATCGGCCGGCAGGCCGAGCAGCGGCGCGACCTGGTCGGTCACTTGCTGCGGGTTGGCCTGGGACCACTCGCCCACGGCGCGCACCTCGTCGATGAGGGTGCTGATCACCGCCGGGTGCTGGGTGGCGTAGCTGCGGGTAGCCAGGTAGAACTGGTGGTTGTCGACCAGGTCCTTGCCATCACGCAGGGTACGGGCCTGCAACTGCTGTTCGGCAGCCGCCTGGTACGGGTCCCAGATCACCCAGGCATCGACGCTGCCACGCTCGAAGGCGGCGCGGGCATCGGCAGGTGGCAGGTAAACGGGCTGGATGTCGCTGTATTTCAGGCCGGCGTCCTCAAGGGCGCGGACCAGCAGGTAGTGCACGTTGGAGCCTTTGTTCAGCGCGACTTTCTTGCCTTTGAGCTCCTTCACCGACTGGATCGGCGAGCCCTTGGGCACGAGGATCGCCTCGCTGTGCGGCGCAGGCGGCTCATAGGCCACGTAGAGCAGGTCGGCACCGGCGGCCTGGGCGAAGACGGGTGGCGTTTCGCCGGTGACACCGAAATCGATCGAGCCGACGTTCAGCCCTTCGAGCAGCTGCGGGCCACCGGGGAACTCGGTCCATTGCACGTCGATGCCCTGTTCCTTCAGGCGCTTTTCCAGCGAGCCCTTGGCCTTGAGCAGCACCAGGGTGCCGTATTTCTGGTAACCGATGCGCAGGCTCTCGGCCTGGGCTTGGGTGATGGCGCCGAAGGACACAGCCGCCGCAAACAGGGCGACCAGACCACGACGCAAGAAGACTGTGCGCATGGCGCTCTCCTGTGCGAATGAGGTTTGGGTTGCACCTGCTTGCCTCGTTGTCGGGCGAGTAAGGTGGAAAAACGGTGACGCATTTGCGGGGTCGTTCAGATGCTCCAGCGAGCACTGATCAGGCGTTCGTTGAGAACACCTGGAGCGACCGGCTTGGGCCGACGCGCCAAGGCACTGTGAAAGGTTTCCAGCGAGTCCAGCAGGCGGGCCTCCAGGGCCTCGGCCAACTGTGCCGGGCGATTGCCTTCGGCGTAAGCGACCTGGCTGTCGTCTGCGAAGATCCCTTGAAGGGTCTCCTGCGCCTTGAGTGCCGACAGCACAGGCTTCAATGCGTAATCCACCGCCAGCATGTGGGCGATGCTGCCGCCGGTAGCGATCGGCAGGACTACCTTGTGTTCCAGCGCGCGCTCGGGCAGCAGGTCGAGCAAGGTCTTCAGGGCCCCGGCGAACGATGCCTTGTACACCGGGGTCGACACCACCAGCCCATCAGCCTGGGCTACCAGTTGCTGGAAGTGCTGCACCTGTGGGCTGTCGAAACGTGCGTGGAGCAGGTCTTCTGCCGGAAACTCGCGCACCTGGAAGGTCACCACCTCCACACCACGATCCTGCAACCACTGGCGCGAACGCTCGAGCAGCACGCCGGAGCGTGAACGGGGACTGGGGCTACCACCTATCGAAACAACCAGCATTGCAGCGCTTCCTTCAGTTCGGTTCCGGGGTGTGGCCCCTGTGAATGACTCCGACATTAGCAGCTCGCCACATATATCTAGAAATCATATTTTTTCATTTGTTTATGCTTTATGGAGATATAGCGTTTTGACCTCGCCCGTTTCGCGGGCCAGCCCGCTCCCACAAAAAGCGGGCATAAAAAAAGGCCGTCGAAACGGCCCGAAATCCCTGCTATGGCTAAGAGCAATGCAACGAGGATTCAACGATTGGGTTGCGGGGTGAGGCGCAGATAGGGTTTGACGGCCCGATAACCTTTCGGGAAGCGCTGCTTGATCTCGTCCTCATCCTTCAGCGAAGGCACGATCACCACTTCGTCACCGTCCTGCCAGTTACCTGGGGTGGCGACCTTGTAGTTGTCGGTCAGCTGCAACGAATCGATCACCCGCAGGATTTCGTTGAAGTTGCGCCCTGTGCTGGCTGGATAGGTGATGGTCAGGCGTACCTTCTTGTTCGGGTCGATCACGAACAGCGAGCGTACGGTAAGGGTGTCGTTGGCGTTGGGGTGGATCAGGTCGTACAGGTCAGACACCTTGCGATCGGCATCGGCGATGATCGGGAAGTTGACCACGGTGTTCTGGGTCTCGTTGATGTCATCGATCCACTTGTGGTGCGAGTCGACCGGGTCCACCGACAGTGCGATAGCCTTGACCCCGCGCTTGGCGAACTCATCCTTAAGCTTGGCGGTCAAGCCCAGTTCGGTGGTGCACACTGGGGTGAAGTCGGCCGGGTGGGAGAACAGCACGCCCCAGCTGTTGCCCAGCCACTCATGGAAACGGATCTTGCCGGCGCTGGAATCCTGTTCGAAGTCGGGGGCGATGTCGCCGAGTTTGAGGCTCATGGAAGCGGCTCCTGTGCTGTGTCTGGCCTTGTGGGATTCAATGTGCCTGCTTCCGATTAAAAACAAAAAGAATGAATACTGATTTATTTATAACCAGAAAGAATACGAATTTGCACACACAAAAAAGCCTCGCACCAGGCGAGGCTCTTTCGTTGCAGCTACGACTTACATGAAGTTGTAAGTGTAGTTGACGATGAAGCGGGTTTGATCCTGGTCTTGCAGGGAACTGGTACCCGACCCACGGTAGACACCGTGACGCAGGCTGGCGCCCAGGCCTTTGAGGGTGCCTTCCTGGATGACGTAGTCAACGCGAGCATCGCGCTCCCACTCACTGAAGGTACCGTTGCCGTTGGCGTTCTTGCCGTCTTCACCACGCAGGTACGACACGGAAGCCTTCAGGCCAGGAACACCCAGACGCGCGAAGTCATACGAGTATTGACCGAAGGTGGTGTTCTCACCGGCCTTGGCGAACTGGTTGATCATGCTGTCGGTGAACAGGTAGAAGCTGGAGCCGCCAGCGCCTTCGTTCGGCAGGCTACCCTGGTTCAGCCAGACAAAACCGCCGTCGTCGTTGACGCGCTGGTGACCGAGCAGGAAGGCATGACCACCCAGGGTATAAGTGAACATCGCCGACCAGGTCTTGTTGTCAACTTTGCCTGGCGTCTTCGCGTAGCCGCTGTTGTTGTTGAAGTTCCAGCCGCCGCCGCTGCCATTCTTGCCATCGCTGCTGCTATCGAAGTAGCGAAGGTCGGTCTTGAAGGACTGGTCGTCGGCGATCTTGAAGACGTGCGTCGCGCCTAGGAAGTGCTGCTTGTAGAAGTCTTCCAGGTTCGAGTAGTAGTACTGCAGGGTCAGGTCAGGCGTAAGCTTGTAGTCCAGACCACCGTAGCGGAACTTGTTGCTTTCCTGGGAAGCGCCGTTGACCGACAGGCCGGTACGGTTGCTCGAAGCACGCCCCATCGCATGGGTCAGCTGACCGGCATTGATGGTGAGGTTGTCGATTTCCTTCGATTGGATGGTGCCGCCTTCGAAGGTTTGCGGCAGCAGTCGGCCATCGTTGGCAACCAAGATCGGCAGGTTCGGCGCTAGGGCGCTACCGAAGTGCACTTCGGTCTTGGAGAAGCGTGCCTTGGCGTTCGCGCCCAAACGGGCCCATTGACTGGCAGAGCCGTCGCCGTCATCCGGGAAGAAGCCGCCTTTGTGGTAACCCTGACCGCCATCCAGGTGAATACCCCAGAGTGCCTGCGCATCGACACCAAAGCCAACGGTACCTTGAGTGAAGCCAGAAATGTAATCCAGCTTGAAGCCCTGACCGGACTCACGCTGATCCGGACGGATACCGGCCGTGGAAGTCGGCGCTTCACGGTTGTCGTTGTTGAAGTACATGGTACGCGAGCTGAGAGACAGCTTGCTGTCCTCGACGAAACCGGCTGCGCCCGCTTGTTGGGCGAGAACCCCCAGTGCCACGGCCAGAGCCAGGCTAGACTTGTACATGCTTTGCTCCTCTACGTTCTAATTTTTGTACTCTCAAGGCGGAGGGATCTGTTGCCCCCCTCGCCACGGGTAAGCGATTTAGCACCAAAGTGTGACCGGTAAGTCAATCGTTACCGGAGATTTCACGACTTTGGTCTAATGCACCTGCGCTACAGGATAATGACAATCCTATAAATCCAAAATGACCGTTTTATGAAATCGTCAGATTTTTCCGGAATAAATAAGGAACCTTCAGCGTCATTTGGTGTATTGGCGTCCCTTGCTCATAGCTTCCGGTTATCTACAGCCCTTTGCCAGAGGGCGCTCCGTGAAAAGTTGTGAAAGCGTAGCCTTTCACAAAAATTTCACAACCTTCCGTCCCACAGGCGCGTTCGCTAAGCGTTTTGTCTCCTAAGCTAATTCTCAAAAGTTATTTATTTTGTAATTCTTAGATCATTTAGTCTTCGCGTCATTCATCACCCGATGCCTGACGAGAGGTTCGATCATGATCCCCCACGCCCCCCTGCGCCTGTTCGCCGCGCTGACCCTGGCCAGCGCCAGCTGGTTCGCCCAGGCCGCCGACCTGACCGTGGCCTACCAGACCACCGTGGATCCGGCCAAGGTGGCCCAGGCCGATGGCAGCTACGAAAAAGCCAGCCACGCCAGCATCGACTGGCGCAAATTCGACAACGGTGCCGACATCATCGCCGCCGTGGCCTCCGGCGACGTGCAGATCGGCTACCTGGGCTCCAGCCCGCTGGCTGCCGCGACCACCCGCAAGGTGCCGGTGGAGACGTTCCTCATCGCCACCCAGATCGGCGCCGGTGAAGCGCTGGTCGCCCGCGACAGCATCAAGACCCCACAGGACCTGATCGGCAAGAAAGTCGCCGTGCCCTTCGTCTCCACGGGCCATTACAGCCTGCTGGCGGCGCTCAAGAGCTGGAACATCGACCCGGCCAAGGTGCAGATCCTCAACCTTGCGCCGCCTGCGATCATCGCCGCCTGGAAACGCGGCGACATCGACGCCACCTACGTCTGGGACCCGGCGCTGGGCGTGGCCAAGGAAAACGGCAAGGTGCTGATCACCTCTGGCGAACTGGCAAAGAAAGGCGCCCCGACCTTCGATGCCTGGATCGTGCGCAAGGACTTCGCCGAGAAGCACCCGGAGATCGTCAAGTCGTTCGCCAAGGTCACCCTCGACGCCTACGCCGACTACCGCAAGGACCCGAAAGCCTGGCTGGCCAATCCAGACAACGTGAACAAGCTGGCCAAGCTGTCCGGCGCCAAGACCGGCGATATCCCCGGCCTGCTGGAGGGCAACGTCTACCCGCTGGCCGCCGACCAGAGCGCGGCACTGGGCGCGCCAACCACCCAGGCGCTGACCGACACCGCGACCTTCCTCAAGGAGCAGGGCAAGGTCGAGGCGGTGCTGCCGGATTACTCGCCGTACGTAACGGCCAAGTTCCTTCCCGACTGAAGCACCTGCCCAACCGATCGAACCCAGGGGCGCCCTGCGCCCCGAACCGGAGCCCATCATGGCCTTGCTCGAGCTGGAGCGCATCAGCGCACAGTACCCCGGCGCCACCACCCCGGTGCTGGATGACATCAACCTGACGCTGGGGCCACGCCAACTGCTGGTCGCCCTCGGGCCCTCCGGCAGCGGCAAGACCTCGCTGCTCAATCTCATCGCCGGCTTCGTCGCCCCCAGCAGCGGGCGCATCACCCTCGACGGTGCGCCCGTGCAAGGTCCGGGTGCCGACCGTGGCGTGGTGTTCCAGGATGACGCCCTGCTGCCCTGGCAGGACGTGCTCGGCAATGTCGCTTTTGGCCTGGAGCTGGCCGGCGTCCCTCGCGCGGAGCGTGAAGCCAAGGCGCGCGAGATGCTGGCACTGGTCGATCTGGCCGGGTTCGGCGACCGGCGCATCTGGCAGCTTTCCGGCGGACAGAAACAGCGCGTGGGCCTGGCCCGCGCCCTGGCTGCCGACCCACGCGTACTGCTGATGGACGAACCCTTCGGCGCCCTCGATGCCTTCACCCGCGAGCAGATGCAGGAGCTGTTGCTGCAGGTATGGCAGCGCACCGCAAAGCCAGTGTTCCTGATCACCCACGACATCGAGGAAGCCGTGTTCCTGGCCAGCGAACTGGTGTTGCTGGCCCCTAATCCGGGGCGCGTGGTCGAGCGCCTGCGACTGGACTTCGGCCAGCGCTACGCCGCGGGCGAACCAGCGCGGGCGATCAAGTCCGACCCGCGCTTCATCGAAACCCGCGAGCACGTGCTGTCGCGGGTGTTTTCCCAACGTGCCGCCCGTCGCGAGGAGTCCGCATGAGCAGCCTGGACCTGCCGGTCGCCGGCAAAACCGACACCCGCACCGCCTCGGCGGTGAAGGCCCGCCGCCCGCTGCCGACCCGCTGGATCAGCGCCCTGACCCTGGCCAGCCTGCTGCTGGTCTGGTGGCTGGTGACCGCTGCCGGCTGGGTCGAGCCACTGTTCCTGCCCGCCCCCGGCGACATCCTGGCCAAGGCCTGGGTACTGCTGACCCAGGGCTACATGGACGCCAGCCTCTGGCAGCACCTGGGCGCGAGCCTGGGCCGCATCGGCGTGGCGTTGCTGGCAGCGACCCTGACGGCGATTCCGGTCGGCATCGCCATCGGCTACAACCGCGTGGCTCGCGGCATCCTCGACCCACTGATCGAGTTCTACCGACCGATACCGCCGCTGGCCTACCTGCCGCTGATCGTGATCTGGTGCGGGATCGGCGAGCTGTCGAAAGTGCTGCTGATCTACCTGGCGATCTTCGCCCCGATCGCCATCGCCACCGCCACCGGCGTGCGCACCGTCGACCCGGCCAAGCTGCGCGCCGCGCAGTCGCTGGGGGCGAGCAAGGTGCAACTGATTCGCCATGTGATCCTGCCCAGCGCCTTGCCTGACATCCTCACCGGCATTCGCATCGGCCTGGGGGTCGGCTGGTCGACCCTGGTCGCCGCCGAACTGATCGCCGCCACCAGCGGCCTGGGCTTCATGGTGCAGTCAGCCGCGCAGTTCCTGGTCACCGATGTGGTAGTGCTGGGCATCCTGCTGATCGCGCTGATCGCCTTTGCCCTGGAGATGGGCCTGCGCGCCCTGCAACGCCGCCTCGTACCCTGGCATGGACAGAGTCACTGACCTTTTAGGCCTCATCGCGGGCAAGCCCGCTCCTACAAAACGGGCTTGCCCGCGATGAGGTCCACAACGACACCGCCAACCGCCCCCCATTCGAGACCGACATGAGCCTGACCATCACTCCCCTCAGCCCGGCCCTCGGCGCGCAGATCAGCGGCGTCGATCTGTCACGCGAAATCACCGATGCACAGCGCGACGCCATCGAGCAGGCGCTGCTCGAGCACCAGGTGCTGTTCTTCCGTGAGCAGTCGATCGACCCCGCCCAGCAGGCCCGCTTCGCTGCGCGCTTCGGCGACCTGCACATCCACCCGATCTACCCCAACGTGCCGGAAACCCCGCAGGTGCTGATTCTCGACACTGCGGTCACCGACGTGCGCGACAACGCGATCTGGCACACCGACGTTACCTTCCTGCCGACCCCGGCACTGGGCGCGGTGCTCAGCGCCAAGCAACTGCCCGCCTACGGCGGTGACACCTTGTGGGCCAGCGGCATCGCCGCGTTCGAAGCCTTGTCGGCGCCACTGCGCACCCTGCTCGATGGCCTCACGGCCACCCACGATTTCACCAAGTCATTCCCGCTCGAGCGCTTCGGCACCACCGCTCAGGACCTGGAGCGCTGGGAAGCCACCCGCCGCAACAACCCACCGCTGTCGCATCCTGTGGTGCGCACCCATCCGGTGAGCGGGCGCAAGGCGTTGTTCGTCAACGAAGGGTTCACCACGCGGATCAACGAGCTTGCCGACCACGAGAGCGAGGCGCTGCTCAAGCTGCTGTTCGCCCATGCCACACGGCCGGAATTCAGCATTCGCTGGCGCTGGCAGGAGAATGACGTGGCGTTCTGGGACAACCGCGTGACCCAGCATTACGCGGTGGATGACTACCGGCCGCAGCGACGGGTGATGCATCGCGCGACGATTCTCGGCGACGCGCCGTTCTGAAACCATTTGCGGGCAAGTCGGAGCGCCGACTTGCCCGCAAATGGAGGCGCCGCGCCTTACCTGACCAGATGCAGGAACTGCATGTGCCGCTCGTACTGGTCGAGGATGTCGTTGATGATCTGCTCCTTGCTGTACCCGACCAGGTCATAGTTCTGGCTGCCTTCGGCCAGGTGCACTTCGGCGCGGTAGTAGCGGCGGTTCTTCAACTCCTGGGTGCCCAGCCCACCCAGTGCGAACGATGGGGTGAAGTAGCCACGCATCTGCACCTGGTAGATGAACGGCTGCTCCTCGCCATGGCCGATCTTCAGGCTGACGTTGTCGTGGCTCGGGTCGTCCTGGGTGATCAGCACCAGGCCCTTCTGCTCGAACACCTCGGTCACGTCGGCAATCGCCGGGCGCACCACGTCATCCATGAAGCGGTACACCTCGTCACGTGACGGGAAATGCACGGCCTGGCTCAAGCGCTGGCGCCAGCCACCGCGTCCGCGGCGGGACTGAGCGAACGGTGCCAGCGAGTGCATCTGCGCGATCTGTCGCTGGCTCTCCAGATAGAACGCCTTGTGCAAGCCCCACATCATGCACAGCAAGATCAGCGAAAACGGCAAGGACGTCAGCACCACGGCCGACTTGAGCGAATCGATGCTGCCGGCGAACAGCAAGCCGCTGGTGACCAGCGCCGTCATCGCGCCCCAGAAGATCCGCAGCCAGTTCGGCCCGTCTTCGTCAGCGTCGCCGCCCTTGGCAGACAGCGTCGACAGCACCACGGTGCCGGAGTCGGCGGAGGTGACGAAGAACACGAAGCTGATGAACACCGTGACGGCGATCACCGTCTTGCTCCAGGGATAGGTTTCCAGCAGCAGGTACAGGCTCATCGACGGGTTGTCCAACGCCGACTGCCCCAGCGCGGTCATCCCATGGTTGATCACCTGGTCCAGCGCACTGTTACCGAAGATCGACATCCACGCCAGGGTGAAGCCCAGCGGAATCAGCAGCACGCCGAAGACGAATTCGCGAATGGTGCGCCCACGCGAGATGCGCGCGATGAACAGCCCGACGAAGGGCGCCCAGGCAATCCACCAGGCCCAGTAGAACACCGTCCAGCCGCCCAGCCAGTCGCGGTTCTCGCCATAGGCATACACGTCGAAGCTCTTGCGCGGCAGGGCGCCGAGATAGTCACCGAGGTTCTGGATCAGGGTGTTGAACAGGTGTTGCGTGGGCCCGGCGAAGAGCACGAACAGCAGCAGCGCGCAGGCCAGGAACAGGTTGATGTCGCTCATCACCCGCACGCCCTTCTCTACTCCGGCGACCGCCACGGCCACCGCAGCGCCCATCATCAGGGTGATCAGCAGCACCTGCACCCACTGGCTGTGGTCGATGCCGAACAGGTAGTCCAGGCCGGCGTTCAGGTGCAACACGCCAAAGCCCATGTCCGCGCCCAGGCCGAACACCGTGGCGATGATGCCGAAGCCGTCCACCGCATAGCCGATCGGCCCGTTGATGCGCTTGCCGATCAGCGGGTACAGCGCCGAGCGCAGTGCCAGTGGCAGGTTGTGGCGGTAGGCGAAATACGCCAGGGCCATGCCGACGAAGGCGAACACGCCCCAACCATGCAGGCCCCAGTGCAGGAACAGGATCTGCATCGCCTGACGCCCGGCCTCGGCCGTGCCCGCCTCGCCCTGGGGCGGCTGGAGCATGTGGGTCAGGGGTTCGGAAACGCAGAAGAAGAACAGCGTGATGCTGATACCGGCAGCGAACAGCATGCCGGCCCAGGACAAGTAGCTGAACTCGGGCTCGTCATGGTCGGCGCCGAGCTTGATCTTGCCGTAGCCGGACACTGCGGTGACCACCACGAACACCAGATACAAGGTCATGGCCAGCATGTAGTACCAGCCGACCGTGTTGGCCGCCCAGTTCTGTGCAGCCAGCAACCAGTCGCCCGCCGCTTGCGGGTTGGCGATGACCACCAGGCCGAAGATGAGGATGAAACTTGCCGCGAAGTAGAACACCGGGGGGTTCATGCGGATCTTGCCATTGGCAAGGGAAGGCGTCGGTGCACTCATGAAACGGGCACCTCTACAGTGGTGAAAAGGCTCGGATTGAACGGGTTCAGCAAAGGGAATCCTCCTGTTGAACACCGGCAGCGGACCAGCGTTTTAATTTGAACAAGCGTTCAAGTTAAACATGGATCGGATTTCAATGCGACCTGTGGTCGCTGGCGGGCGACCAATTGACCTTTGCGCTTTGCCAGCAGTTCCGGCCCTATCGCGGGACAAGCCCGCTCCACTCTGTGGGAGCGGGCTCGTCCCGCGATAAAGCCCGCCGGGCCTACCTCACTGTTTGTCCTGGCAATCGAGCTGCAGGTTCGCCTGGGTGATGTTGCTCTCGGCCGGCACGCTGCGGGTCAGCCAGACATTGCCGCCAATGGTCGAGCCCTTGCCGATGGTGATCCGCCCCAGAATGGTCGCACCGGCATAGATGACCACGTCGTCCTCGACGATCGGGTGGCGCGCCAGCCCCTTGTGCAGGGTGCCCGACTCGTCCGACGGAAAGCGCTTGGCGCCAAGGGTCACGGCCTGGTAGATACGCACGCGCTCGCCGATGATCGCCGTCTCACCGATCACCACGCCCGTGCCATGGTCGATGAAGAAGCTCTGGCCGATCTGTGCGCCGGGATGGATGTCGATACCGGTGGCCGAATGCGCCAGCTCCGAGCTGATGCGCGCCAGCAGCGGCAGCCCGGCCTGGTAGAGGTAGTGCGCCAGGCGGTGGTGAATGATCGCCAGGATGCCGGGATAGCACAGCAGCACCTCATCGACGCTGCGCGCCGCGGGGTCGCCGTGGTAGGCCGCCAGCACGTCGGTGTCGAGCAGTACGCGCAACCCCGGCAAGGCTTTGGCAAAGCCTTGGATCAGGCCCAGTGCGTGGGCATCGACATCCTTGGGCTCGACCTCGGTATTGCCGTGCCGCGCGGCGTAGCGCAGTTCCAGCCGCGCCTGGGCGAGCAGTGCGGTCAGCGCCGCATCCAGGGTGTGGCCGACGTAGAAGTCCTCGCTCTCCTCACGCAGGTCCACAGGCCCCAGGCGCATGGGAAACAACGCCCCACAGAGTTGCTCGAGAATCTCGCGCATCGCCTCGCGCGAGGGCAGTTCGCGTCCGCCCTGCTTGTTGCTGCAACGGCCGTTGCGGCTGCGCCACTGGTCACGGGCCTGGCGCAGTTCGCTGACGATGCCCGGCAATTGCCAATGGCCGGTCGATGGATGTTCGCTCACGGTGTTCTCCTGGCTTGCGGCGATGTCGGAAAAGTAGGGCCGCAACTTGTAGGAATTACTCTACGGCAAATTCTTCCCTTGGAAAAAACAACGCTTTATTCCATCCTGCACTAAGTCGGGCATAAGCAGCGATGACGGGGGCCAGGTTCACGGCTACCCTCAACACTGCCCTTCAGGGACGAAATAACCGAAAGGAATAATAGATAATTTTTTATTATTTCCTGAACTATAAAGCCCACCCTATAGTCGCCACCCACTACTTAAAACAAAGCGCGGGGACAGCCATGACCAAATTCACCAAACCACTTCTCAACGCCAGCCTGGCCATCCTGCTGGGCACCGGTCTGTTCAGCCACGCCTTCGCGGGTGAGCAGCTCAAGACCATCCAGGAAAAAGGCGTGATCAACGTCGGCCTGGAAGGCACCTACCCACCCTTCAGCTTCGTCGACGAGAACGGCAAGCTGACCGGTTTCGAAGTGGAACTCTCCGAACTGCTGGCCAAGGAGCTGGGCGTCAAGGCCAAGGTCCAGCCAACCAAGTGGGACGGCATCCTCGCCGCGCTCGAATCCAAGCGCCTGGACGTGGTGATCAACCAGGTCACCATCTCCGAAGAGCGCAAGAAAAAGTACGACTTCTCCGAGCCCTACACCATCTCCGGCATCCAGGCGCTGATCCTGAAGAAGAAGGCCGAGCAGCTGAACATCAAGACCGCGCAGGACCTGGCGGGCAAGAAGGTCGGCGTGGGCCTGGGCACCAACTACGAGCAGTGGGTCAAGCAGGACGTCCCCAAGGCCGACGTGCGTACCTATGAAGACGATCCGAGCAAGTTCGCCGACCTGCGCAACGGCCGTATCGACGCCATCCTGATCGACCGCCTGGCCGCCCTGGAATACGCCCAGAAGGCCAAGGACACTCAACTTGCCGGCGAAGCCTTCTCGCGCCTGGAAAGCGGCGTGGCCCTGCGCAAGGGCGAGCCGGAACTGCTCGCGGCAGTGAACAAGGCGCTGGACAAGCTCAAGGCTGACGGCACCCTGGCCAAGCTGTCCGAGAAATACTTCGGTGCCGACGTCACCAAATGATCTCTGAAAGCCTGCAACTCGTAATCGACTCTACGCCCTTCCTGCTCAAGGGCGCGGGTTACACGGTACTGCTCAGTGTCGGCGGCATGTTCTTCGGCCTGGTGCTGGGCTTTGCCCTGGCACTGATGCGTCTGTCGAAGATCCTGCCGCTGGACTGGCTGGCGCGGATCTACGTGTCGTTCTTCCGCGGCACGCCACTGCTGGTGCAACTGTTCGTGATCTACTTCGGCATGCCGCAGATCGGCATCGAACTCGATCCGATCCCCGCCTCGCTGATCGGCCTGTCGCTGAACATGGCGGCGTACATCTGCGAAATCCTGCGCGCGGCGATCTCCTCGATCGACCGCGGCCAGTGGGAAGCCGCCGCCAGCATCGGCATGACCCGTACCCAGGCCATGCGCCGGGCGATCCTGCCCCAGGCCATGCGCACCGCCTTGCCGCCGCTGGGCAACAGCTTCATCTCGCTGGTCAAGGATACCGCCCTGGCAGCGACCATCCAGGTGCCAGAGCTGTTCCGCCAGGCGCAGTTGATCACCGCACGGACCTTCGAAGTCTTCACCATGTACCTGGCCGTGGCCGTCATCTACTGGATTCTCTGCAGTATCCTGGCGCACTTCCAGAACCGCATGGAAGCGCGGGTCAACCAGCATGACCAGGAGCACTGAAGATGATCGTAGTAGAAGGCCTGACCAAGCAGTTCAAGGGCCAGACCGTACTCAAGGGCATCGACCTGACGGTCGAGGCCGGTGAAGTCGTCGCCATCATCGGCCCGAGTGGCTCGGGCAAGACCACTTTCCTGCGCTGCCTGAACCTGCTGGAAACGCCCGATGCCGGGAAGATCCGCATCGGCGACATCGACATCGACGCCGACCGCCCGCTCAGCGGCCAGCAAAGCGCGATCCGCCGTCTGCGCCAGCAGGCCGGGTTCGTGTTCCAGAACTTCAACCTGTTCCCCCACCGCACCGCCCTGGAGAACGTCATCGAAGGGCCGGTGATCGTCAAGAAGACCCCGCGCAGCCAAGCGCTGGAGCTGGGTCGCAAGCTGCTCGCCAAGGTCGGCCTGGCCGGCAAGGAAGACGCCTATCCACGGCGCCTGTCCGGCGGCCAGCAGCAGCGCGTGGCTATCGCCCGCGCGCTTGCTATGGAGCCTGAAGTGATCCTCTTCGACGAACCGACCTCCGCGCTCGACCCCGAGCTGGTCGGCGAAGTGCTGGCGACCATCCGTGGCCTGGCCGAAGAGAAGCGCACCATGATCATCGTCACCCACGAGATGAGCTTTGCACGTGATGTGGCGAACCGGGTGATCTTCTTCGACAAGGGCGTGATCGTCGAACAGGGCGAGGCCAAGGCGCTGTTCGCCAATCCGAAGGAAGAGCGTACCCGGCAGTTCCTGCGCAAGTTCCTCGGGACCACTGCTTCGCAAGACTGAAAAGCTCGGCTGGATTCTTCGCGGGCAAGTCCCCCTCCCACAGGAGCCGCACCGGTGCTCAAGCCCGTGCGGGTCTCTGTGGGAGCGAGCCTTGCACGCGAAGAAGCCGGCACATCCAGGCAAATGCCTCTCTTCTATTCATATTCCAAAGAGTTAGTTCATAAACTTTTTATAAGCGCATAAGGTATATAGACCGGACCACCGGACCCGCACACATCCGTCGCGACCAGCTGTAGCGACGCATCTACTTCGTGAGGTTCAGGAATGGTCAGGAACACAATCACCCCAGTGCGTAACGCCAGGGCATTGAGTGCAGCCAAGGAGCGGCACTGATGTCCAGCCAACCCAACACCCAATTCCACAGCGACATCGACAGCTCGCCCCTGCTACTGCCGGCCAAGGTGCTGCGCAATGACACCGAGGCCCTGCAAGCGGCCCGCGAACTGGCCGAAACCGCACGCCAGCAGGCTTCGCGCCGCGACCAGCAACGCAAGCTGCCGTGGGCCGAGATCGAGCTGTTCACCCGCTCGGGGCTTGGCAGCATCAGCGTGCCCAAGGCCCATGGCGGCCCGGAGTTATCGTTCGCGACCATCGCCGAAGTCTTTCGCCTGATCAGCGCCGCCGACCCGGCGCTGGGGCAGATCCCACAGAATCAGTTCGGCCTGCTGCACCTGCTGCGCCTGACCGCCAGCGAGGCGCAGCAGGCGCTGATCTTCCGCTCGGTGCTGGACGGCTGGCGCATCGGCAACGCCGGCCCCGAACGCAGCACCAAAGACACCTTGACCCTCAAGGCACGCATCACCCGCGACGGCGACACCTACCGCATCAGCGGCGAGAAGTTCTACTCCACCGGCGCCCTGTTCGCCCATTGGGTGGCAGTCAAGGCCCTGGACGACGAAGGTCGCCAGCGCCTGGCCTTCGTACGCCGTGGCAGCCCGGGGCTGCGCATCGTCGACGACTGGTCCGGCTTCGGCCAGCGCACCACCGCCAGCGGCACGGTACTGCTCGACCAGGTGCCAGTAGACGCGGACTTGGTGATCGACAACTGGCGCCAGGCCGACCAGCCCAATATCCAGGGCGCAGTCTCGCAACTGATCCAGGCTGCCATCGACGCCGGGATCGCCGAAGCGGCCATCGAGGACGCCATCGCCTTCGTGCGTGACAAGTCGCGGCCGTGGATCGATGCCAAGGTCGAGCGTGCCAGTGACGACCTCTATGTGATCGCCGACATCGGCCGCCTCAAGCTTGAGTTGCACGCCGCCGAAGCCCTGTTGCGCAAGGCCGCGCAGGTGCTGGACGAGGTCAATGCGGCGCCCATCGACGCTGCGGCGGCGGCACGCGCCTCGATTGCCGTGGCCGAGGCCAAGGTGCTCACCACCGAGATTTCGCTGCAGGCCAGCGAGAAGCTGCTC
Organism: Pseudomonas sp. RW3S2; assembly: GCF_014268955.1. Classification (NCBI taxonomy): domain Bacteria; kingdom Pseudomonadati; phylum Pseudomonadota; class Gammaproteobacteria; order Pseudomonadales; family Pseudomonadaceae; genus Pseudomonas; species Pseudomonas sp. RW3S2. The sequence goes on from NZ_JABWRM010000005.1 coordinate 250,508, forward strand.
GAGCTTGCCGGCAGCCGCGCGACACTCGCCGAATTCAACCTCGACCGCCACTGGCGCAACGCCCGGGTGCACACGCTGCACGACCCGGTGCGCTGGAAGTACCACGCGGTCGGCGCCTACTACCTCAACGGCACGCTGCCTGCGCGGCATTCCTGGATCTGACTTGAGGGCCTTTCGCGGGCAAGCCCGCTCCTACAGGGACAGCACAGGTCTGTGGGAGCGGCGGTTCGCCGCTGCGCCTTGTCCCGCGAAAAGCCCCGGAGAACAACATGACCACATCCCTGATCAGCAGCGACGCCCAGGCCCTTGCCGTCGCCGAAGACATCGCCCGGCAACTGCACCGCGACAGCGCCCTGCGCGACCGCGAACGCCGCCTGCCACACGCTGAACTGGAGCTGTTCACCCGCTCCGGTCTGTGGGCCATCACCGTACCCAAGGCCTTCGGTGGCGCCGAAGTGTCGAACGTCACCCTGGCCAAGGTCATCGCCCGCATCGCCCAGGCCGACGCTTCGCTCGGGCAGATTCCGCAGAACCACTTCTACGCCCTCGAAGTGCTGCGCGTGAACGGCACCCCCGAACAACAGCAGCGTCTCTACGCCGAGGTGCTGGCCGGCAAGCGCTTCGGTAACGCCCTGGCCGAACTCGGCACCAGGACCTCCAGCGACCGCACCACCCGCCTGACCCGCGACGACGGCGGCTACCGCATCAACGGCCGCAAGTTCTACGCCACCGGCGCGATCTATGCCCAGCGCATCCCTACCTCGGTGGTCGATGACGAGGGCGTGCAGCAACTGGCGTTCGTGCCCGCCGACAGCCCCGGTGTGCAAGTGATAGACGACTGGAGCGGCTTCGGCCAACGCACCACCGGCAGCGGTTCGGTGCTGTTCGACAATGTCCGTGTCGAGGCCGCCGATGTGGTGCCCTTCCAGGCCGCGTTCGAGCGCCCGACCACCGTCGGCCCCTTGGCGCAGATTCTCCACGCCGCCATCGACACCGGCATCGCTCGCGCCGCAGTCGAGGACGCCCTGCACTTCGTGCGCAACCACAGCCGCCCATGGATCGACGCGGGCGTCGACCAGGCTTCGGCCGACCCGCTGACACTCAACAGCTTCGGCCGCCTGAGCATCCGCCTGCACGCCGCCGAAGCGCTGCTCGAACGGGCCGGTGAAATCCTCGACCAGGCCCAGCGCGACAGCAACGCCAGCAACGTGGCCGCCGCCTCCATCGCCGTCGCCGAGGTCCGCGCGATCAGCACCGAGATCTCCCTGGCCGCTGCCAGCACCCTGTTCGAGCTGGCCGGAAGCCGCGCCACCCTGGCCGAACACAACCTCGACCGCCACTGGCGCAACGCCCGGGTACACACCCTGCACGACCCGGTGCGCTGGAAGTACCACGCCATCGGCAACTACTACCTCAACGGCGAAAATCCACCGCTGCGAGGGACCATCTGATGAGCAAGCAGATCCTGCTCAACGCCTTCAACATGAACTGCATTGGCCATATCAACCATGGCCTGTGGACCCATCCGCGCGACACCTCGACCCGCTACAAGGATATCGAGTACTGGACCGACCTCGCCCGCCTGCTGGAGCGCGGGCTGTTCGACGGGCTGTTCATCGCCGACATCGTCGGCACCTACGACATCTACGGCGACTCGGTCGACGTCACGCTCAAGGAGTCGATCCAGCTGCCGGTAAACGATCCGCTGCTGCTGGTCTCGGCCATGGCTGCGGTGACCCGCAACCTGGGCTTCGGCCTGACTGCCAACCTCACCTACGAGCCGCCTTATCTGTTCGCGCGCCGGCTCTCGACCCTCGATCACCTGAGCAAGGGCCGGGTCGGCTGGAACATCGTCACCGGCTACCTCGACAGCGCGGCCCGTGCCATGGGCCTGGAACAGCAGCCCGAGCACGACCGACGCTACGACCAGGCCGACGAATACCTGCAGGTGCTGTACAAGCTGCTCGAAGGCAGTTGGGCGGACGATGCCGTGGTCGAAGACCGCAAGCAGCGCGTCTATGCCCAGCCCGACAAGGTGCGCAAGGTCGAGCACCGAGGCGAATTCTACAAGGTCGAGGGCTATCACCTGTGCGAGCCCTCGCCGCAGCGCACACCGGTGCTGTTCCAGGCAGGCAGCTCGGCCCGCGGCCTGGCATTTGCCGGCAACCACGCCGAGTGCGTGTTCATCGGCGGCCAGACCCACGCCGGCACCCGTGCCCAGGTCGACAAGGTGCGCGCGGCCGCCCTCGCCGCAGGCCGCGATCCTCAGGCAATCAAGGTGTTCATGGGCATCACCGTGATCGTCGCCCCCACCGAGGAGCAGGCCCGCGTCAAGCACGCCGAGTATTTGCGCCACGCCAGTGCTGAAGCGGGTGTGGCGCACTTTGCCGCCTCCACCGGCATCGACTTCGCCGCCTTCGACCTCGACGAGCCGATCAACGCAGGCCAGGGCAACGCAATCCAGTCCGCCACCAAGCTCCTGCAGGACAACGCCTGGACCCGCCGCCGCCTGCTGGAACAACACGCCCTGGGCGGACGCTACGTGACCCTGGTCGGCGCGCCCGAGCAGGTCGCCGAGCAACTGATCGGCTGGATCGACGAGACCGGCCTGGACGGCTTCAACCTGGCACGCACCGTCACCCCGGAAAGCTACGAAGACTTCATCGACCTGGTGGTCCCCGAACTGCAACGCCGCGGCCGCTACAAGAACGCCTACGCCGACGGCAGCCTGCGCCAGAAGCTGTTCGCCAGCCCCAGCGCGCACCTGCCCGCCGACCATCCCGGCAGCACCTATCGCACCCCGACCAACGCCCCGACCGGAGCCCCGCACCATGCTTGAGAAACTCTATCGGCCCGTCGCGGCCGCCCTGCTGTCCCTGGGCCTTGCCGGCGCCGCGCTGGCCGCCGAACCGCTGAAGATCGGCACCACGGCCGCCTTCGCCATTCCGCTGGAGGCGGCCGTGGCAGAAGCGCACAAGCAAGGCCTGGAGGTGAAGCTGATCGAGTTCAGCGACTGGATCGCCCCCAACGTCAGCCTCAACAGCGGCGACATCGACGTGAACTACTTCCAGCACATCCCGTTCCTGGAGAACGCCAAGGCCGCGGCAGGCTTCAACCTGGTGCCCTATGCACCGGGGATCATCAACAACGTGGGCCTGTATTCGAAGAAGTACAAAAGCTTCGCCGAACTGCCCGAAGGCGCCAGCGTGGCCATCGCCAACGACCCGATCAACAGCGGCCGCGGCCTGCAGCTGCTGGCCAAGGCCGGGTTGATCACCCTCAAGCCTGGCGTGGGTTACAAGGCCACCGAAGATGACATCGTCGCCAACCCGAAGAAGCTGAGGATTCTTCAGGTCGAGGCCGTGCAACTGGTGCGTGCCTACGACGATGCCGACCTGGTACAGGGCTACCCGGCCTACATCCGCCTGGCCAACAGCTTCGATGCCACCTCGGCGCTGCTGTTCGACGGCCTGGAGAACAAGGAATACGTGATCCAGTTCGTGATCCGCCCACAAAGCAAGGACGACCCACGCCTGGCCAAATTCGTCGATATCTACCAACATTCGCCGGCCGTGCGTGAAGCCCTGAACAAGGCCCACGGCAGTCTGTACCAGGCCGGCTGGGAGGGCTGAGATGAGCAGCGCCAGCGCCCTCAGGGCGCCCGTCCCTCAAGTTACACCCGCCCCGGCGCGCGAGCAGGTACTGCGCCCGGAGGTGAACGAGGCCCATGTCCGCTTCATCGGGTTGGGCAAGACCTACCCCGGCCAGTCACACCCCGCGCTGCACGGCATCGACCTGAACATCCGCCGCGGCGAGATCTTCGGCATCATCGGCCGCAGCGGCGCCGGCAAGTCGTCGCTGCTGCGCACCATCAACCGCCTGGAGCAACCCAGCGAAGGGCGCGTGCTGATCGACCAGGTCGATATCGCACCGTTCGACGAGGACCGCCTGGTGTCGCTGCGCCGACGCATCGGCATGATCTTCCAGCACTTCAACCTGATGTCGGCCAAGACCGTGTGGCAGAACGTCGAGCTCCCCTTGAAGGTGGCTGGCGTGGCCAAGGCCGAGCGCCAGCGTAAAGTGCACGAGCTGCTGGAGCTGGTGGGCCTGGAGCAGAAGCACCATGTCTATCCGGCGCAGCTGTCCGGCGGTCAGAAACAGCGCGTCGGCATTGCCCGCGCGCTGGTGCACGATCCGCAGATCCTGCTGTGCGACGAAGCGACCTCGGCACTGGACCCTGAAACCACCGCCTCGATCCTCGAGCTGCTGCGCGACATCAACCGGCGCCTGGGCCTGACCATCGTGCTGATCACCCACGAGATGGCAGTGATCCGTGACATCTGCCAGCGCGTGGTGGTGCTCGAACGTGGCGAGGTGGTCGAACAAGGCGAAGTCTGGCAGGTGTTCGGCGCGCCGCGCCACGAGGTGACCCGCACCTTGCTCGCGCCCTTGCAGGCCAAGCTGCCCGCAACCTTGCAGGCCAACCTGCGGGCGCAACCGGTCAGCCAGGACACTGCCGTGGTGTTGCGCCTGCAACTGGTCGGCGAGCCGGAGCTGTCGGCATTGTTCGCCGATCTTGGTGGGCGTGTGCGCCTGCTCCAAGGGGGTGTCGAGACCATTGGCGAGCACGCCCTGGGCCAACTGGTCCTGGCCGTACGCGGCTCAGGGCTCGGGGCTCATCAACTGCTCGAGCGCGCCCGGCGCTGGGCTGCAGACGTGGAGGTGCTGGGTTATGTGGACTGAACGCCTGCTGCAAGGCCTGATCGATACCCTGCTAATGGTGGGGGTGTCTTCGTTGATCGCCCTGCTGGTGGGGATTCCGATGGCGGTGCTGCTGGTCAACAGCGGCAAGGGCGGCATCTACGAAGCGCCGCTGCTCAACCACGTGCTGGGCGCCTTCGTCAACCTGTTCCGCTCGATTCCCTTCCTGATCCTGATGGTGGCGTTGATCCCCTTTACCCGGCTGATCGTCGGCACCACCTATGGCGTCTGGGCGGCCGTGGTGCCGTTGACCATCGCGGCCACGCCGTTCTTCGCCCGGATCGCCGAAGTCAGCCTGCGCGAGGTCGACCATGGCTTGATCGAAGCCGCGCAGGCCATGGGCTGCCGACGCTGGCACATCATCTGGCATGTGCTGCTGCCTGAAGCGCTGCCAGGGATCGTCGGCGGCTTCACCATAACCCTGGTGACCATGATCAACTCTTCGGCGATGGCCGGTGCGATCGGTGCCGGCGGCCTCGGGGACATCGCCTACCGCTATGGGTATCAGCGCTTCGACAGCCAGATCATGCTGACGGTGATCGTCATGCTGGTGGCCCTGGTGGCGGTGATCCAGCTGGGTGGCGACCGGTTGGCCAAAGGCTTGAACAAGCGCTGACCGGAAGCCGGGCCCGCCCCTACAACCAGCGCAGGTTCTCGGCCGCCACGGGCCGTCCGAACCAGTAGCCCTGCCCCAGGTCGCACTGCTGCTCCAGCAGCAGTCGCGCCTGCTCGGCCTGCTCGATCCCCTCGGCATGCACCTGCATCCCCATGCTGCGCGCCAGGGCGATGATCACCCGCACGATGGCGATGTCATCTTCGTCATGGGGCAATCCGGCGACGAAGCCCTGGTCGATCTTCAGCTTCTGCACCGGCAGGCGCTTGAGCCGCAACAGCGACGAATAGCCCGTGCCGAAATCGTCGATCGCCAGGCGCAAGCCCAGCTCACGCAGACGGTGCAACTGCTCCAGTGCCACCTCCGGGTCTTCCATCACCGCGCTTTCGGTGACTTCCAGCTCCAGCAGCGCCGGGTCCAGGCCGGTCTCGTCCAGCACCTCGGCCACTTGTCGATACAGGGCGCGCTGGCCGAACAGGCGACTCGACAGATTCACCGCGACGAAATCCAGCACTCGCCCCTCGGCTTGCCACTGCACCATCTGCCGGCAGGCCTGGCGCAGCACCCAGGCATCGATATCGACGATCAACCCGGTGCGTTCGGCAATCGGGATGAACTCGCCCGGCGGCACCAGGCCGCGCTCGGGATGCTGCCAGCGCACCAAGGCCTCGACCCCGACCATGCTCCCGGTGAACAGGTCGTGCACCGGCTGGTAGAACACCCGCAGCTCTTCCTGGGCCAGGGCCCGGCGCAGCTCACCGGCGGTCTCGACGCGATGCTGGGCGTGGGCGGTGAGTTCTTCGGTGTACAGCGCATAGCAGGCGCGACCGTTGCTCTTGGCCTTGAACAGCGCCGAGTCGGCATTGCGCAACAGTTGCTCGGCGCTCAGCGCGTCGCTGGGGAACAGGCTGATGCCGATGCTCGCACCGATGAACAGGTGCTGCCCTTCGAACGCGAACGGCTGGCCCAGGCGCTCGAGGATGCCCTGGGCAGTGGTCGCCGCCTGCGCAACCTGCTGGCACCCTTCGAGCAGTACGGCGAACTCGTCGCCACCCAGCCGCGCCAGGGTCACGCCGCTACCCAACTGCTCTCGCAAACGCTCACCCACCAGCTTGAGCAACTGGTCGCCAATGGTGTGGCCCAGGCTGTCGTTGATGCTCTGGAAGTGGTCGAGGTCGAGCAGCAGCAAGGCGCAGCCGCGCTTGTTCGCCTGGGCCGCTGCCAGCGCCTGCTCGGCACGGTCGTTGAACAGCAGCCGGTTGGGCAGGCCGGTCAAGGGGTCGTGGTGAGCGAGGTAGGCCAGTTCTTCCTCGGAATTCTTGATCGCACTGATGTCGCTGAACACCGCGACGTAGTGACTCAGCTCGCCGCTGTCATCGCGAATCGCGCAGATCGTCTGCCATTGCGGATAGATCTCGCCGCTTTTGCGGCGATTCCAGATTTCTCCGCTCCACTCGCCCTTTTCGGCCAGGGCCGCGTAGATCTGCTGGTAGAAGTGCGCGCCATGGCGGCCCGACTTGAACTTGCTCGGGCGCTGGCCCAGCACTTCGTCCTGGTGGTAACCGGTGATGCGCATGAAGGCCCGGTTCACATGCACGATCAGGCCGTTGCGATCGGTCACCAGTACACCTTCCAGGGTACTGTCGAAGACCGCTGCCGCCATGCGCAGGCGTTCGCGGTCCTCGCTGCGCAGACGCGCACCGACGCCGATGAAGTTGAGCAGCCGCGCCCGTGACACGAAGATCAGCAAGGCACTGAGCAGCACCCAGACCACCACGTTGATCTGCCGCCCGACGGTCAGCGCCAGGTCGTTGTCGGTCATGCCGCGCAACACCCACTCCGACAGCACCAGCCAGAGGAACGACAACACAACGTAGAGCGCAGCCATGCGCAAGGCGTCGCGAACAGAAACAGACATGTCGGGTGCATCAGTCCATGGAAGATAATCGCGCAGTATAAAGGTTGAAACATGCCGTGACTTTAAATCCGGGCTCATAAATAAGTCGCGGTCCCGACGCCCTGGCCCCGTCCAGCCTGCCTCGGCGACGCCCTCGCCGACGGCAAGGTGACCGGTGGCGACGATCCTGGCGCAAGCGCGACTGGTTTTATTTCACCGTCAAGGGATAATGCGCCCGTTGTTTCCCCTGTTTTCCCGAGGGTCTTTCCAACTATGTGGTACAACGGTCTGCTCGACCTGTCGGCCTGGCAACTGGTCGCGGTCACCCTGCTGATGACCCATGTGACCATCGTCAGCGTCACGATCTACCTGCATCGCTACTCGGCGCACCGCTCCCTGGAGCTCAATGCCGGGCTCAAGCATTTCTTCCGTTTCTGGCTGTGGCTGACCACGGCGCAGAACACCCGCGAATGGACGGCGGTGCACCGCAAGCACCACGCCAAGTGCGAAACCCCCGACGACCCGCACAGCCCGGTGTACAAGGGCTTGGGCACGGTCCTGCGCAAAGGCGCGGAGCTGTACCGGGAAGAGGCGCGCAACGAGGAAACCCTGCGCATCTACGGCAAGAACTGCCCGGATGACTGGATCGAGCGCAACCTCTACTCGCGCTACAAACTGGGCGGCATCGTCCTGATGGCCGTGCTCGACCTGCTGCTGTTCGGCACCATCGGCATCACCATCTGGGCCATCCAGATGATGTGGATTCCGTTCTGGGCCGCGGGCGTGGTCAATGGCCTGGGCCATGCGGTCGGCTATCGCAACTTCGAGTGCCGCGACGCCGCCACCAACCTGGTGCCCTGGGGCATCATCATCGGCGGCGAAGAACTGCACAACAACCACCACACCTACCCCAATTCGGCCAAGCTGTCGGTACGTCGCTGGGAGTTCGACATGGGCTGGATGTGGATTCGCCTGCTGTGCCTGCTGCGCCTGGCCAAGGTGCAGCGCGTGGCGCCGATCGCCCATCGGGTCGAAGGCAAGGCCTCGCTGGACATGGACACCGCCATGGCGATCCTCAACAACCGCTTCCAGATCATGGCCCAGTACCGCAAGCTGGTGATCGGCCCGCTGGTCAAGCAGGAGCTGGAAAAGGTCGACACCTCGGTGCGCCACCACTTCCGTCGCGCCAAGCGCCTGCTGTCACGCGAGACCAGCCTGCTGCAGGATCGCCATCACGTACGCATCGAATCGATGCTGACGCACAGCCAGACGCTCAAGATCATCTACGAGAAGCGCCTGGCGCTGCAGCAGATCTGGGCACGCACCAGCGCCAACGGCCACGACATGCTGGCCGCCATGAAAGACTGGGTGCACGAGGCCGAAGCCAGTGGTATCCAGTCGCTGCGGGACTTCGCCGCGCAGCTCAAGACCTACTCCCTGCGTCCTACCGGCGCCTGACTGCCGTTGATCGGCATGCCCCGCCCAAGGGGCATGCCGACCGGAACTTCACCCCCCCGCTCGACTCAAAATCGGCATATCGCCCGCGTGGCGGGCCGGGTCGTGGCCGCACGCACATTCGTCGAGAACCGATCCGTGCACATGGCCAAAGAACGTCATCCTCCGATCCAGACCGGTCCACCCCGCCCTGAAGCTGCCCAGACCCTGCTCGCCCTGCTGCATGCCCAGGGTGAAGTGGCGCGTCTGAGCGAGCGCGAGCAGCTCTACAGTTCCCTGCTCGACAGCGTCAACGCCGTGCTCTGGGCCTTCGACTGGGAAACCCGCCAGGTGCTTTACGTCAGCCCCGCCTACGAGCGTATTTTTGGCCGCCCGGCCAGCCTGGTGATGGCCGACTACAACGAATGGCGCGACGCAATCCACCCCGACGACCTCGACTACGCCGAGCGCAGCCTGGCCCAGGTACTGCTCCAGGGCACCGTCGAGGACCGCGAATACCGCATCATCAACGGCGCAGGCGAAGTGCGCTGGCTCAGCGACAAGTGCTACATCAACCAGCAGCGCGAAGGCGAACGGGTGATCATCGTCGGCATTGCCGAGGACATCACCGAGAAGAAACAGCTCGAAGGCGAATTGCAACGCCTTGCCACCACCGACGTCCTGACCCAGAGCAGCAACCGCCGACACTTCTTCGACTGTGCCCAGCAGGCGTTCGACCGCGCCCGCGAAGACGGCACGCCAATGGCCTTCCTGCTGCTGGACATCGACGACTTCAAGCACATCAACGACAGCTATGGGCATCCAGAGGGCGATCAGGTGCTGCAGCGCATCGCCGACACCGGCAAGGCGGCGCTGCGCCGGGGCGATCTGTTCGGGCGTATTGGCGGCGAGGAATTCGCGGCGGTGTTCCCAGGCTGCACGGCACAGGTCGCCGAACAGATCGCCCAACGCCTGCAGCGGGAGATCCAGCGCCTGAGCTTCACCTACGGCCAGCAGACCTACGGCGTGACCGTAAGCCAGGGGCTGACCGAACTGAGCGAGCAGGATACCGACCTGGACAACCTGTTCGGCCGCGCCGACGCAGCGATGTACCAGGCCAAGCGCCAGGGCAAGAACCAGATCGTGCGCGGGTGACCGACAGCGCTCAAGGTTTGGCCGCGGTGCTGCCTTCGTCGGTATCCGGGGCCTGAGGCACCTCTTCCACAACCTCGGCTTCAACGCTCGCGGCATCGACCTCAGGCGTTGTGACCACCACCGGCGGCGCGGGCGGCTCGCGCAGGCGATTGAGCTCAGGCAGGCCAAGCTTGAGCAGGCGTGCAGTCTTGCTGCTGGCGATCTTCTCGTTGCCCTGGGTCGGCAACGCCCGTGACAACTGGCCTGCCAGGTTCATCGCCAGGATCTCTCGCGAATACACGCCACCGCCCAACTGGTAGATCGCAGCGATCAGCTCGCGCAGGTCCAGCGGCAGGCGCCAGCGGGTGCGCAGGGCCGAGCCGAACGGTGCGCCAAACTCATTGAGTGACAACTGCACCTGGTCTTCGTCCAGCGCGCCACCGGCCAGGCGCCACTCCTGCAGAGTGCGCAGCACCGCCAGGTCCCCCAGACAATGCAACAGGCCCGCGCAGTAGCAGCGCTCCTGGTCCAGCTCGAGCATGCGCGCCAAAGTACGCGCGAATTCGGCGGTGTGTAGCGAGATGTTCCAGAAGCGTGCGGCATGCTGTGCCAGCAGCGGGTCGCTCAGGCGTGCGCTGCGCTTCAGCGTCAGGCCCAGGATCAGGTTCATGCTCTGGGTGCTGCCCAACTTGTTCAGCGCCTGCAGCAGGGTCTGCACCGGCGCATCGCTATGCATGGCGGCACTGTTGGCTGCGGCGATGAGCACACCGGTGATCTGCGGGTCACTGCGCACTTCCTCTTCCAGCACCCGCAGGTTCAGGCCCTGGGGGTTGAGCGCGCGCTTGATCGCCAGTTGCACATCGGCAAACAGCGGGCCGCCATCGGCGGTAGCCCGGCGCTGCTCGAGGTAGGCCGGCAGGCTGGCCCCCAGCTGAAGGGGCGGCACCGGGCAGGCAATCTGCTCGCCGACTTCGAGCAACAGGTTTTCCAGGCGCTTGCGCAGGTTGTCCAGGTCCAGCGGTTTGCTCAGGTAGGCGGTGGGGTGCAGTGGCAGCGCTTCTTTCACACTGGCGCTGTCAGTGCGTTCGCTCATGAGGATGAACGGCAGGCCAGGCTTGTCGCTCTTGGCGCGCACCTTGCGCAGCAGATCGAGGCCATCGACACCGGACAGCTCACGGGCGGCGATGATCAGGTCGGGCTTGCTCGACAGCGCCGTCAGGGCCTGGGAGCCATCGGCACAGACCTCCAACCGGGCATCGCAGCGCACGCTGAGCAGCATCTCGCGAAGCATGTCGCGTACCCAGGGATCGCTCTCGGCGATCAGCACGCGGGGTGGGAGGGGGTCTGCAGCGCTCATGGGCAACTCCTGAATAATCCTGACACGCAGTCCATCGCGGCTTCCAAACACGTCCATCGGTTAACCATAGCGCCACCTGCCGTGAATTGGCACAAAAAAACCCGCGATGGCATGCAGTTCACAGTTTGTTCATCTTCGTCGCAGCATCCGTGCACGCATTAACTACCACCTCGCCCGGCCCCTGACCGGCTCTAGTGATGCCCCCATCACAACGCCGTACAGCAAGCACGGCCAGCGAGGAAGTCATGACGCTCGACCTTTCATCCACCACGCAACAAGCCCTTTCGACCCTGCGCACCCGCATCGACCAACGCCTTGCACAGTCCCCCTCGCTTGAGAGCATGGGGCTGGCCAATCTGGACCAGGCATTGACAGACGCAGAAGCTGCGAGCATCGAGCTGGCGATCAGGAGCGCCGTGCACGCTTACTGGGAGTCGCTCGAAAAACCCTCGAAGACGAGGCGCCAGTGTCACATCGAGGATATCGAGGCCACGCTGCGCCAATTGCTCGACATCCAGATCGCCGCCGGCAGGATTCACCCGACCTACGCCACCTGCCTGCCCGCTTCGCTCGATCAGAATGGCCTGGCCATCAGCACCCTGAGCCTCAAGCTCGAGGCAGGCCGCACAGCCACACTGCATGGCTGCCTGATGTTCAGCCTGGACAGCGGCCCGACCCTCGTGTGGATCGCTGGCCGCCAATGGGCCGCCTTCGCCACGCGCGACCTGGCGCTTGCCGCGCTGACGGCGCTGGTGAACCAGCCGGTGGCCGGGGCCAGCATCACCGATACCCTGACCCGCGCGCAGCGCCTCGCGATGACCCAGGCATCGGCAGTGCACCCCTACGAACAGCGCCACTGGGTGATCAAACCCGTACAGCGCAAGGCCTTTGCCGAGCTGCATCGACAGCTGCGCAGCCTGCAGCTGCACGATATCAAGTACGCCTTGCGGGTCGAGCCGGTGCCTGGTGAATCCCGCTCCGGACGCGTCGAGGATGCGCTGCGCCTGCCGCTTGCTCTCGGACCGAGCAGCGCTCTCGACGCCACCCTCGACGAGGCGCTCAAGACACCGCCCAAAGCACCCCACTGGCTGCGATACGCGCCAGAGGACCAGGCCAATCAATGCCTGAAGGCACTCCAGGAATACGACCACGCTCGTGCCGCCATGCTCAGTGCGCTGGGCGGCTGCGACAGCATCGAAAGCTTCGCCGCGACTCATCTGCGCAGCAGTATCGCCAACGACCTGGGCCTGGATCTGGACCCCGAGCAGATCATGCTGGTGACCAAGCGCACGCTGCCCGAAACCGCCACCCCCTATGAAATCCGGCGCAGCCTTGTGCACCTGGCTTTGCAGGGGCTGCACGATGGCGACGACCAGCCGGCCTCGGAATTCATCGCCGCCACACGCTTCGAACAACAAGACCGGCCACTGCCTGACGCGTACGCCACACTCACGCCTGCCTATGTCTGCAAGCTGATCGAAACACTGGCGCTGCACGGCAAGTTCGCCCCCGCTCAGATAGCCGCACACAAGCAGGACACCAACCGGTCGCTGATGAACACCGCGCTCTTGCAGCAGATCGCGGCCCAGGCCTGGTGCGCACGCCTGCAGGGCCAGATCACGCCCGAAGACCAGCAGACGCTGGCAACCTTCGTCGCAGGAAGCGGCACGGGCTATGACAGGTTGTCCAGTGCCAACCTGCTCCTGGCCGACCAGTACCTGCTGAGCGACGCGCTGCTGGTGCGCCAGGAAGACGCCGAGGGCGGCCTGCAGCGTCTGCTGCTGTGCTGCCCGCATCATCCGCACAAGCCGGTGCAGGGTTTCGACAGCGAACGGCAGTTGCTCGTCGAGGTGGTGGGCTGGTTCGCTGAGGCGGACTCCCAGGCCTACCTGCTGCAGAACGTGATAGCCCAGCAGCGCACCTCGTTCGCCGCCCTGATCAGTCAGATCGCCGACAAGCCACTCCCGCAAACACAGCATCAACCCACCAGCACCGACACGCAGGCCTGGAACACCTGGTACCTGGATATCAGCAAGCAGCGCGAGCGGATCCCTACCCCGCAAAAGCCCTACGAGCAATTCATGACGCTGGTGCGCTTCACGGGCCAGGAAGGGGTCAAAGCCCTGACCCAGAACCGCATCGAGGTTGCCGAGGCCAACACAGCCGCGCACGAGCCCGCCTGGTTGCAATCGGCCAGTGCCTCCCAGCGTGGCCAGCTGACACGCCTGGAAGACCAGATCCAGGCTGCAGAGCAGCAGTATGCCAAGGCCAGGCATGCGCAACTGCCGGACTTCGAGGCGTATGTCCATGCCCAGGCCCAGGACAAGCTCAAGCAGTTGCTCGGGAACAACGACGAGCGTGTCGATCCGGACCGCGTGATCATCAAGTCACCCAGGGAGACCTTGACCTACACCCAATTGCTGCGCAACGGCTATGACGACAGCCTGGGCCTGCTTACGGCCACAGCCGATACCACGGCGACCTTCGAAGGCCCACCCGGGGTCGATCTGTCGGCGCTGACGCCACAATCGGTCACCGGCTCCATACGCGGTCAGTGGGTATCCGACCGCTACGTCAGACTGATCGAGGAAACCCTGCTCTCGCCCAGACACACCGGCTACGCCTGGCGCCGTCGGCAGAGCGTGTTGATCGTGCAACTGCAGATGCAACTGGCGGCGCTGCGCAGCCTCCTGCAAGGGCATCTGGACGCCGACCAGCACACCTGTGTGCTGGCGAGCATCCAGAGCATGCACCGGACTGCCGACACCGAGCGTGAGCGCCATGCGTTCTACCGATTGGTGGTGCGTATCGACAACGAATTCCTGGCCAGCGAGCCGACAATCGGCAGGTTGTTCAACGAGCTGTACCGGATCATGGACAAGACTCCGCCCTACCGCGAAGAAATCATCCACGGTTGCTACCTGCTCAAATCGCCGGCAGGGCACCCTTCGCAGACGCTGCTCTACACGCCAGCGGCAGCAGACGGCATCGACTTCCGGCCCTTCAGCAGCTTCGTCCAGTCGCTCAACACCCCGGGCATGGCCGACTACTACAAGGACCGCAGTCGCAGACAAGCCGGGCAACTGCTGGCCTTCCTGTTCAAGGACCTGCGCGAGGGCGGCCCGAGCCCGGTACCAAGCGTACCCGAAGCCCCCGCGGACGACCTGCGCATCCTGTGCTATGACGACGGGCTGCGCCAACGCATCGTCGATGTGCGCGATGTCACCAAGGGCCGCGCCGATATGATCGCGAGCATCGTCTGGAACACACTGGAAACGGTGACCCAGATCGTGACGCTGCCCTTCCCGCCTGCTGCATTCGCAGTGGGCGCCGCACTTGCCCTGCGCGACTATGTCGCTGCACTGAGCGCATTCATCAACCGCGATGCCGGCACCGCAAGCCTTTACCTGTTGTCTTCGCTGCTCAACGGCGCAGGCGCCTATGGCGACCTGGCGCACGGCATGAAAGGCTTTGGCGGCCTGCTGCGCAATGCCGAGCGGCTGCCCAGCCAACCACGGCGCTGGGCAGACACGAAGGCGACAGTGCTCGGCCTCACCGAGCGTGAGCTCACGCCCGTCGAACTGAAGGGCCAGTCGGTACTGCTCGGGCCTCCTTGCGCACAGGGATTGGCGCGGGTAGCCAGGCGTAACGCAAGCGGTGAACTGATCGACACCGGACGTTACGCCCGGCAGGACAAGCTCGGGGACTGGACCCCGGTGGAGCATGCGGACAACGCTGCAGTCCAGCTTGCCCCCGACAAGCACGCCGTCGCCATCACGCTGGAAGGTGGCACACCGGCCAGTGGCGCACACGCGCAAGGCATCACGCTGGTCAATGGCCGCCCCTACGTACAGATCGACGCCCAGGTGTTCCAGGTGCAATTCGATCCGCACACCGCACAGTGGTCGATCATCGACCCGGACAATCCATTCGCCTTTTTCGGGCGCCAGCCATTGGCACGCCAGGCCGATGGCACCTGGAAACGCGTCGACAGTGGCGGGTTGCGTGGTGGCAGCCCTGGTGACAACGGCCAGGCAACCACACCAAAGCCTGTGACAACGCCTGACACCGTCACCCCACCCGCGGCCGGTGCTGACAACGTGGTCAGCCTGCGCAGTGAACGCTCGAGCTTCTGGGATACCCACATGAAAGAGGATGCGGCGCAAAGCGAACTGCTCTCGAACCAGGCCCAGGCCCGTCATCGCGCATTGCTGGACGATGCCGATATCGCCCGCCTGGAAGATGGCGAAAGTGCGCGCATGGATGAGCATGACTTCGAGTACCTGCAAACCGAGGAAGGTATTACCTACACCTACAAGGAAGACGAAGATTACGTAAACCGCCTCGTCGGCAACTACACGGATGAAGACTCACAGATCAACAGCTATCTGCGCCGTGGGGTGCATGAGTTCGCGTTCTGCGACTCGGACACCTTCGTCGACAAGCTGGTGGACTCGCTGGAAACCCTGCCCAAGAGCAACACAGTCGCTCTGTACCGCGGAGGCAACGGATCGAGAGGCACCTCGGGCGAGCACTTTCGCAGTGGGAGACTCAAGAAAGGCGATGTGCTGGTCAACTCGGACCTGACGTCCTTTACCGAGAATCCTTACGTGATACGTGCTTTCGCCAGCGATGAGCTCTCCTCGCCGGACATCGTCGTGGGTGCGTTCGACGACACATCAGTGGTCTTCGAAGTCCCTGCGGGCCAATACCACAGCGGGGTGCCCATAGCCCCCCTGTCATGGACAAAAACAGAGGCGGAAACCCTGTTCCCGCCAGGGTGCCGTTTCGAGATCGAAGACATCGGCGAGGTGGTGGGTGACGACTTCCGCTTCGTCAATGTGAAGCTCAAGGAGATCCCGAGCACAACGCCCGTAGTGCATCCGGTCTATGACCTGCGCACTGGCAACCCATTCAAGCGCGACGAGTACGCCGCCATGCTCAAGAACGACGACCTGGTCGAACGCTTCTTCCCGGCTGCCGACTGGACACCTCCCAGCCCTTCGAACACCTGAACCTCAGGTTGAAAAAAAACGCCCAGGCAATGCCTGGGCGTTTTCTACTCACGCGAATCAGCGATCAAGCCAGTTCAGCGAAGCACTCTTCGATGATGGCCAGGCCTTTGTCCAGCAGGGCGTCTTCGGCGGTCAGCGGAACCAGGATCCGCAGGACATTGCCGTAGGTGCCGCAGGACAGCAGGATCAGACCCTTGTCACGTGCCTTGGCGACCACTTGGGCCACGGCGGCAGCGTTCGGGGTGTGGGTGCCCTTCTCGAACACTTCCACGGCGATCATCGAACCCAAACCACGGACATCACCGATGATCGGGTGCTTCTTCTGGATTTCACGCAGGCCGGCGGTCAGGCGCTCGCCAACGGCCTTGCTGCGATCCAGCAGTTTCTCTTCCTCGAACACCTGGATGACGGCCAGGGCCGCGGCGCAGGCGATCGGCGAACCGGCGTAGGTGCCGCCCAGGCCGCCTGGAGCGATGGCGTCCATGTACTCGGCCTTGCCGCACACACCGGCCAGCGGGAAGCCGCCGGCGATGGACTTGGCGAAGGTGGTCAGGTCAGGCGCGACGCCCATCTGTTCCATGGCGAAGAAGGTGCCGGTACGGCCAGCGCCGGTCTGCACTTCGTCGGCGATCAGCAGGATGCCGTGCTGGTCGCACAGGGCGCGCAGGCGCTGCATCAGCTCTTTCGGCGCGGGCAGGAAGCCGCCTTCGCCTTGTACTGGCTCGAGGATGATCGCAGCGATGTCGCGCGGCTCGGCGTCGTTCTTGAAGATGCGCTCGACCGAGGCGATGGCGTCATCGACGCTCACGCCGTGCAGCTCGCTCGGGAACAGGGCACGGAACACGCCGCCTGGCATCAGGCCCATGCCTGCGGAGTACGGCACGACCTTGCCGGTCAGACCCAGGGTCATCATGGTGCGGCCGTGGTAGCCGCCGGTGAAGGCGATCACGCCGGCACGACCAGTGGCGGCACGGGCGATCTTCACGGCGTTTTCAACGGCTTCGGAGCCGGTGGAAACCAGCAGGGTCTTCTTGTCGAAGTCGCCCGGGACCAGCTTGTTGATCTTTTCGCACAGCTCTACATAGGGCTCGTAGGCCAGCACCTGGAAGCAGGTGTGGCTGACCTTGGTCAGCTGCTCTTGAACGGCGGCGACCACTTTCGGGTGCAGGTGGCCGGTGTTCAGTACTGCGATGCCGCCGGCGAAGTCGATCAGTTCGCGGCCTTCAACGTCGATCACCGTGGAGTTCTTCGCCGACTCGACGAAGATCGGGTGGATCTGGCCGACGCCACGTGGGACGGCGGCGACACGGCGTTGCATCAAGGATTCGTTGGTCTTGCTCATAATGCCCTCATTCGCGCCGACTCTGACGGCGCTGTTATTCGGGGGTGGCTGGGTGTGCCTGCGAACAGTATTCGTTGATCGACTGTCACCGGCGCCCTGGCCACCAGGTACTGCATGTCAAAAAAACCAGCGAGACGTCGCTCTCGCGCCCCGCTGGCAGAGGTAAAGCCCTTAGCGCATCAGACGCTGATGCACAGGTATTTGATTTCGAGGTAGTCCTCGATGCCGTACTTGGAACCTTCGCGGCCCAGGCCCGAGGCCTTGATACCGCCGAACGGCGCGACTTCGTTGGAGATCAGGCCGGTGTTGATACCGACCATGCCGTATTCCAGGGCCTCGGCGACGCGGAACACGCGGCTCATGTCGCGGGCATAGAAGTACGAGGCCAGGCCGAATTCGGTGTCGTTGGACATGGCGATGACTTCGGCCTCGTCCTTGAAGCGGAACAGCGGCGCCAGCGGGCCGAAGGTCTCTTCCTTGGCGACGGCGGCAGTCTTCGGTACGTCGACCAGGATGGTCGGCTCGAAGAAGTTACCTTCGATCAGCTTGCCACCGGACAGCACCTTGGCGCCCTTGGAGACGGCGTCCTCGATGTGCTCCTGGACCTTGGCGACCGCCTTGTTGTCGATCAGCGGGCCAGTGGTGGTGCCTTCTTCCAGGCCGTTACCGATCTTCAGCTTGCCAACGGCAGCCTTGAGCTTCTCGGCGAACGCGTCGTAGACGCCGTCCTGCACGTAGATGCGGTTGGCGCAGACGCAGGTCTGGCCGTTGTTGCGGTACTTGGAGATGATCGCGCCCTCGACCGCCTTGTCCAGGTCGGCGTCGTCGAACACGATGAACGGAGCGTTGCCGCCCAGCTCCAGGGATACTTTCTTGATGTCCTTGGCGCATTCTTCCATCAGCTGGCGACCGATTTCGGTCGAGCCGGTGAACGACAGCTTGCGTACCAGGGAGTTGCCAGTCAGCTCGCCGCCGACTTCACCGGCGCTACCGGTAACAACGCTCAGCACGCCAGCCGGGATGCCGGCGCGGGTGGCCAGCTCGACCAGGGCCAGGGCGGAGTAAGGGGTCTGCGAAGCAGGCTTGAGCACCATGGTGCAGCCAGCGGCCAGGGCCGGGCCGGCTTTACGGGTGATCATCGCCGCCGGGAAGTTCCACGGGGTGATGGCCGCGGTGACACCGATCGGCTGCTTGATGACGATCAGGCGCTTGTCTGGCTGGTGGCCCGGGATGGTGTCGCCGTAGACGCGCTTG
The DNA here is from genome assembly GCF_014268955.1 of Pseudomonas sp. RW3S2. Classification (NCBI taxonomy): domain Bacteria; kingdom Pseudomonadati; phylum Pseudomonadota; class Gammaproteobacteria; order Pseudomonadales; family Pseudomonadaceae; genus Pseudomonas; species Pseudomonas sp. RW3S2. Next base: position 269,315 of record NZ_JABWRM010000005.1, read on the forward strand.
GCTTCCTCGGCGAACCACTCGATGAACGAGGCGGCGTAGGCGATTTCGCCCTTGGCTTCGGCCAGCGGCTTGCCCTGTTCGGTGGTCATCAGGCGAGCCAGGTCGTCCTGGTTCTCGATCATCAGCTCGAACCAGCGGCGCAGCTTGTTCGAACGCTCCTTGGCGGTCAGGGCACGCCAGGCCGGCAGGGCCTTGTCGGCGGCTTCGATGGCGCGGCGGGTTTCCGCAGCCCCCATCTTCGGCACGGTGCCGATGACTTCGCCGGTGGCCGGGTTGGTCACCTTGATGGTCTGACCGCTGTCCGCATCCAGCCATTCACCGTTGATGAAGGCTTGCTGGCGGAACAACTGAGCGTCTTTGAGCTGCATGTCGGCTTCCCTTGACCGCGCCGCGCTGGCACGGAACGTCTTGTTGATTGTTGAAAGGCGCCCCTGGTGGGGCTGCCGTCAGGAATTCTGGCACCCAAACGAGCCAAGTGTTCAATATTGGGTATTGAGCGTTTGAAATCTCAAACGAATGCTAAGCGGGTGCTGGGTGTTTGGACAATAGGCTGTTCGAAAAAAAGAACGAATGGTCTTTGGAAACGGGGCTGGCCTCTTCGCGGGCAAAGCCGGTGCCCTCCACCTCGGCCTACATCAGATTTTCCCCATTGCGCGTAGTCCATTTCCCAAAGACACTTTTGCCGCACTCAAGCCATTGCGAGCGGCCTGTGACGGGATCTAGGCTCGCCCGGTCGTTGCCAAATCAACGATCGGGTTTAGCAGCCCATCATTCTCAGGCTCTTCGGGTGCGCCGGGTGCCTGACTTGCCGGTCTGCTAACCCGCGTACAGCTGCCCCCATTCGTTTAGCAGCGATGACAGGCAGCTTCACTGCCGTTCAGGAGCTGTAGCCATGAAAAAACTCGTTCCCGACCCACCCCGCCTCACACTCATCACCAACCCTGCCTTCTCCATCCACACCGACATGATCGCCCCCGACGCCCTGGCCCACGCCAGCGCACTGCTGCTCGGCGTTGCCGAAACCCTCGACGAACACTGCCGCGCCCGCGCCGGAGCGCCCGGTCTGAACATGCTGGCCAACGCTGCCCAAAGCGCCGAAACCGCGCGGGCACTGGTTGAACATGCCTTGAACCAGATCTGAGGGAATGTCCATGAACGATCAATCGAACCACTACACCACCGCCGGCATCGCCACATTCCTGGACATGTTCAGGGTGCAGCCCGGCGTGCCGCTGGAACGGGTGCTGGAGGAAGTCTCGGTTGTGCTCGGCTGCATCCGTGACCTGAGCGACCAGGAAGAAGCGCGCCCTGCCGCAGTAACGGCGCTGCACTACCTCAGCGCCCTGGCCAAGGGGTTGATGAATGATCTGGAGATAGCGCGCAACAGCGTGCATTGAGCCATTCGGGCCTGTGGTGAGCTTTTCGCGGGCAAGCCCGCTCCTACAGGTTTCCTGCAATCCTGTGGGAGCGGCGGTTCGCCGCTGCGACTTGCCCGCGAAAAGCTCACCACAGTTCCAAAACCCCGGGAAAAACAGCCACAGATCAAGGCGATGGACGCCACCGGCGCAGATGGGTATCATTGCGCCGCGTTGCACTCGTAGCTCAGCTGGATAGAGTACTGCCCTCCGAAGGCAGGGGTCGTGGGTTCGAATCCCGCCGAGTGCGCCATCTCCGAAAGCCCCGGGAAATCTCCCGGGGCTTTTTCGTTTGTGCGCCAGGTCGCGCCTCGCCCCTCCCCCGACACCGCCCATTGGTGTTAGCGTGGGCATGTTTCCTACCAATGGACATCCCTTTTAAACCCTTCGCGAAGGAATGCGTTTACCCATGCCCTTGCCCAAGCTTTCTGCCGTCTCCCTGATGCTGGCCAGCCTTGCGCTGTTCGCCGTTCCCGCACACGCCAACCTCAGCCCGCAACAGTCCGCCGCCATCCTCAAGGCCTACGACGGCACCGACCCGGCCGACTTCAAGCAGTTCATCGACAAGCTTGCCAACAGCGAACTGGCCAAGGTCGACAAGCTCGACGAAACCCTGAAGGCCTACCTCGCCGGCAAACCGCTCGCCGCCGAGCAGCAGAACGAGATCAACCGCCTGCTGGGCCTGTACACCCGCATCAAGTACGGCAAGGCTGCCACCCAGACGCTGCGCGAGCTGGTGGAAATCCCGACCTTCCAGGTCGAGGGCCTGCCACAACACGAGAACCCCGAGTTCCACAAGATTGCCGACAAGATCAAGACGCTGGCAGAAGACTTCGGCCTTGAGTTCCGCAACATCGACAACCGCGTCTACGAGATCACCCTCGGCGAAGGCAAGGAAGTGATCGGCATCCATGCCCACGCCGACGTGGTGCCAGTCAATCCGGCCAACTGGAAACTCGAAGACGGCACGCGCCTCGACCCGTTCAAGGTCACCCTGGTGGGTGATCGCATGTACGGCCGCGGCACCGAGGACGACAAGAACGGCATCGTCGTCGCGCTGTACGCCCTGAAGGTCGCCAAGGACGAGAAGCTGCCACTGGCGCGTCAGTTCAAGCTGCTGGTGGACACCACCGAGGAAACCTCCGGCGACGCCATTCCCTACTACTTCGCCCGCAACGCCACGCCGGACTACAACCTGGCGCTGGACGGTGGCTACCCGGTGGTGATCGCCGAGAAGGGCTACGGCACCGTCATGGCCAGCTTCAGCAAGCGCGCGGGTGAAGGCAAGGGCGCCGAGGTGATCAACCTCACCGGCGGCCTGGCGACCAACCAGATCCCCACCACCTCGGTGGCGACGCTGATCGGCGACCATCCGGCCGACCTGGCCCGACGCCTGAAGCAGGCCGGCGAGCTGTACCGCAAGGCCAATGGCAAGGACTTCAAGATCGACGCCGTGGTCTCGGGCAAGCAGGTGATCCTGACCGTGACCGGCGTCTCCGCGCACTCCTCCTCGCCACAGTCGGGGGTCAACCCGGTGGCACGCATGCTCGACTTCCTCAACGGCCTGGGCGACCGCGTGCCGCTCAAGCACAACCACATCACCGATGCTGCCCGCTACGCCGCCGACAACTGGGGGCTGGACTACCTGGGCAGCAAACTGGGCGTCGGCTTCAAGGACGATTTCATGGGGCCGCTGACCGCCTCGCTGACCTACGTCGGCCTGGACCAGAAAGCCCTGAAGCTGGCGGTGAACCTGCGCATCCCGAAAGGCAAGCCGATCGAGACGATCAAGGACGAACTGGCTGACAAGCTCGGTGAGTGGGCACGCACCAGCCACACCTCGGTGGCCTTCGAGTACACCCTGGACGAGCCGATGTACCGCAACCCCGAAGGCGAATGGGTCAAGGCGCTGCTGGATGTGGCCACCGAGAACCTCGGCCTACCCCACGAGTTCGGCACCTCTGCTGGCGCCACTTCGGTGCACGACCTGCCCAACGGCGTGCAGTTCGGCCTGTCGATGCCCGGCGTGAAGTACACCGGCCACAACGACAACGAGTTCAAGACCGTGGAGCAGTTCATGCTGGACCTGCAGGTGATCAGCGAGATGGTCGCGCGCATCGGGCAGATGCCCAAGCTCTGAGCGAATCCCGGCGAGGGCCGTCCACCGGCCCTCGTGCGCTTCGACCAATGACGTTTTTCAATCGCCTCGATGCCGTTTCCTGCATTGCCGTGCAGAGCGCGGTCCCGGATGCTTTATTTATTCCAGAACAGCGCTTTTTCCACCCCCGAGGCCCCCATGAAGAACGTCGAACAGATTCTCAAGACCAAATCCCAGCACCAGACCGTCTACACCATCGGGCCTGACGAGTCGGTGCTCGACGCGCTGAAGCTGCTGGCAGAAAAGAACATCGGTGCGCTGCCCGTGATCGAGAACGACCAGGTGGTAGGCATCGTCAGCGAGCGCGACTATGCGCGCAAGCTGGTGCTCAAGGGGCGCTCGTCGGCAGCCACGCCCGTGCGCGAGATCATGAGCTCGCCAGTGGTCACCGTGGAGCCCAAGCAGAACCTCGAGTACTGCATGAACCTGATGACCAACCGTCACCTGCGCCACCTGCCGGTGGTCGACCATGGCAAGCTGCTGGGCCTGCTGTCGATCGGCGACCTGGTCAAGGAAACCATTGCCGAACAGGCCAACCTGATCCTGCAACTGCAACAGTACATCCGCGGCGAATGAGCTGCCGGCTCAGTGGTAGGCGCGCTCCAGTTCGTCCAGCTGATGGTCGAAACTGCGCAGACGCGCCGACCAGGTGTACACCAGCACTTCCAGATCACGATTGAGCACTGCGGTATTGCCGCCGTCACGCCCCTGCGGGTCGCACAGGTCGAGCTGGTAGCGCTCGCGCGCCATGGCCGTGGCCACGCTCGACAGGTCGCGGGCATTGGCCAGCCAGTGGTGATGGTGATCGTGCACTTCTCGGTCCAGCTCGCGGCACTGGCGCTTGAGTGCGTCCAGGCACTGCTCCAGTGGCGTGCCCTTGAGCTCGCCCATGACTTCTTCGAAGGTACGCCCCGAATGCCAGTAGCTGCCCCAGAAATAGCGGTCGAACACTGTTTCGACCCGACGCAGGGCGACCTTGGTGTTCCAGATGGCCACCAGCGTTCGGCCCTGAGCCACTTCACGCTTGTTCAGGTGCAGCTGCTGCCAGGCGATCCACGCCAGGCCGCAGAGCGCCACCGCCGCGGTGACCGCAGCGGCGGCATACAGGAACTGCACCGCCTGGTTCATCTGATGGGTGTGCCGGATACCGTAGAAGTAGCCAGCAGTCAGGGTGCCCAGGATCGTCACGGTGCACCAGAAGCCTGGTGCGTAGGGATCTTTCATCGCGCTATCCCCTTTTTGTTTTCCTGAGCATAGCAACGCTGAAATCAACCATCAGGTGCCACTCGGCGCTTTATTTGCGCGGGCGACGCAAGGCCTCGTTGAGCTGATCGAACGGCACGGCCCAATCGGCGTCCTCGATGATGCTCTCTTTCAGAAAAGCTCGCTGCGCGTCGCTCCAGAACGGCGCGTCCACCAGCTTGATTTCGTTCTTGAGCGGCGAGTGCGAGGCGATGAACTGGTCGATGCTCACGGCATCGTCCGCCAGGCCCAGTTGCTTGAACAGCTCGGCGAAGGGGTGAATCGGTGCGTCCATGTGTCCTCCTCGATTGCACAGGTTAGGGGTTGCCTGCGGTAGACCGCGCCCTGGCCGCAACGACTCGATCGACATGAGCGCCACAGGCCCTCGGCAAGTTTAGGCCCTCTGCGTACAGGCGCAGCTAGACTTGAACAAGAGGGCCCTGAGATGACCACGCTGATCGCTCGCTGCTGGCGCAGGTTCTGGCTGTTGCTGATCCTCGGCGTCGCCGGGGCGGGCCAGGCTGCGGCCGGTAATGACGTCTGGCTGCTGGACATCGACGACGCCATCGGCCCGGCCAGCGCCGACTACCTGCTGCGCGGGCTCGACCAGGCACAGGAGCAGCAGGTGCAACTGGTGGTGATCCGCATGGACACCCCGGGCGGGCTCGACATCGCCATGCGCCAGATCGTCAAGGCGATCCTCGCCAGCCCCGTACCGGTGGTCACCTATGTGGCCCCCGGCGGTGCACGGGCCGCCAGCGCCGGGACCTATATCCTCTACGCCAGCCATGTGGCGGCCATGGCCCCCGGCACCAACCTGGGGGCGGCGACGCCGGTACAGATCGGTGCTGGCGACAAGAGTACGCAAAAGCCTGGCGCCACCAACGCTGAGCAGGACACCTTGGAGCGCAAGCAGGTCAACGATGCCGCGGCCTACATCCGGGGGCTTGCGCAACTGCGCGGGCGCAATGCCGACTGGGCGGAAAAGGCCGTGCGCGAGGCGGTCAGCCTGTCGGCCGAGGAAGCCTTGCGCCTGAACGTCATCGATCTGGTCGCCACAGACCTGCCGGGCCTGCTGCAACGCCTGGACGGTAAGACCCTGGTCGCCGCTGGCGAGGCCCGTGCGCTGCAGACCGCCAATGCCCGTGTGGTCGAGCACCTGCCGGACTGGCGCACCCGCCTGCTGGCCGTGATCACCAACCCCAGCGTAGCGCTGATCCTGATCATGCTTGGTGTGTACGGGCTGCTGTTCGAGTTCATGAACCCGGGTTCGGGCGTAGGCGGTGTGGTCGGCGGTATCTGCCTGCTGCTGGCGCTCTATGCCCTGCAGTTGCTGCCGGTGAGCTATGCCGGGGTAGCGCTGATCCTGCTCGGGGTGGCGTTCATGGTTGCGGAGGCGTTCCTGCCCAGCTTTGGCGTGGTCGGCTTCGGCGGCATCGTCGCCATCGTGGTCGGCGCGGTGATCCTGATGGACACCGATGCGCCGGGCTTCGGCATTCCGCTGGCGCTGATCGTCGCCCTGGCCGCGGTGTCGGCGCTGCTGCTCGGCGGTGTGCTGGGCATGGCCGTCAAGGCTCGACGGCGCGCGCTGGTCAGCGGCGATGCCGAGCTGGTAGGCAGCCTGGTGACCGTCACCCAGGTAACGCTCGACAACCCGTTCTGCGGCTCGGTACAGGCCCAGGGCGAACAATGGCAAGCCCGCTGCACCACACCGCTGCAGCCCGGCCAGCACGTGCGGGTCATCGCCCGGCGCGGCGTGGTGCTGGAGGTCAGCGCCAGTGCGCCATCGGCGCAAGGAGAGTAGAGATGTTCGTTCAATTCGGATTTGGCACCTTGCTGGTGCTGCTGGCGCTGCTGCTGATGTCGGCGCTGCGCATCCTGCGCGAGTACGAGCGCGGGGTGGTGTTCCAGCTCGGCCGCTTCTGGCAGGTGAAGGGGCCGGGGCTGATCATCCTGATCCCCGGCATCCAGCAGATGGTGCGGGTCGACCTGCGCACCGTGGTGCTGGATGTGCCACCGCAGGATGTGATCACCCGCGACAACGTCTCGGTCAAGGTCAATGCGGTGGTGTACTTCCGCGTGCTCGATCCGCAGAAGGCGATCATCCAGGTGGAAGACTTTTTAAGCGCCACCAGCCAACTGGCCCAGACCACACTGCGCGCGGTGCTGGGCAAGCACGAGCTGGACGAGCTGCTGGCCGAGCGCGAGCAGCTCAATCTCGATATCCGCCAGGTGCTCGACGCGCAGACCGACGCCTGGGGCATCAAGGTGGCCAATGTCGAGATCAAGCATGTCGACCTCAACGAGTCGATGGTCCGCGCCATCGCCCGCCAGGCCGAGGCCGAGCGCGAGCGGCGGGCGAAGGTGATCCATGCCGAGGGCGAATTGCAGGCGTCGGAAAAGTTGATGCAGGCCGCGCAGATGCTCAGCAAGGAGCCGGGGGCGATGCAGTTGCGCTACATGCAGACGCTGGGGTCGATTGCCGGGGACAAGAGCTCGACCATCGTGTTTCCGTTGCCGATGGATCTGCTCAGGGGCCTGGTGGACAAGGATCGATAGAGATCGCTGCGCAGCCACGCCCCCGTAGTTTCAGATCGGCGCCCGACGCAGGGTCGCGAGGAATGTCGCCGCACCGATGAACAGGCCGGCGAACGTGCGGTTCAGACGCTTCTGCTGTTTCGGCGTGCGCAACAGGCGCAGCACCCGCGAGGCCAGCCCGGTGTAACCCGCCATCACCAGCATGTCGACGCTGATCATGGTGGCGGTGATCGCCAGGTATTGCGCCAGCAATGGCTGGTGCGGGTCGATGAACTGCGGCAGCACCGCGAGCATGAACACCAGCGCCTTGGGGTTGCTGACGTTGACCAGAAAGCCTCGGAACACCAGGCTCAGTGGCTTGCCGATGGGCCGCACGGCGGACTCTTCGCTCATGTCCATCGGCAGCGCACGCCATTGCCGGTACGCCAGGTACACGAGGTAGGCGACACCGAACCACTTGATGATCTGGAAGGCGGTGGCCGACGCGGCGAGGATCGCGCCGACACCGGCGGCGATGATGGCGATCTGCACGATCAGGCCCAGTTGCAGGCCCAGGGCGTTCCAGTAGCCACGCCAGAAACCGTATTGCAGGCCGCTGGACATCGAGGCGATTGCCCCGGCCCCCGGCGACAGGCTGATGACCCAGCACGCGGCAAAGAAGGCCAACCAGGTTTCCATCGACATCACACACCTCGCTCGAACGAATGTTGCAAAACGTTAAGCTAAGGTTTTGGTGAAAAAATAACCAGCGGAATTTGTGGCGGCAGCCTGGTTTGTTTTGTGCCTGTACCGGCCCTATCGCGGGCAAGCCCGCTCCCACAGGGCTCAGCTGTATTCAGCGTCAGCGTGGTGTCTGTAGGAGCGGGCTTGCCCGCGATAGGGCCGGCAGAAGCTCAATCAGTCTCGGCCGATGTGCCGTTGCTGACGCCCGGCACCTCAGCCCCGCGCCAACGCCGCACCGACTTCTGGAAAAACTGGCTGTTGGGCACCTGCACCAGCGCCCCACCCGCCTCCGGCGTTTCCATCAGCGTGGTGTACAGCAGGTTGATCGCGATCACCCGTCCCTTCACCCCCGGCTTGTCGAGGGTATCGACCAGCTCGACCACGTCGCCAATGCGAAACGGCCCGACGGTGAAGATCAGCACGGCACACAACAAGTTCGACAGCACGCTCCAGATGGCGAAGAACGCCACTGCCGCCACCGCGACGAAGCCCGACAGGGCCGTCCACAGCACCGTGGCCGACACTCCCATGCGCTCCAGCACGAACAGCAGCGCACTGCCCATGATCAGCCAGCGCAGACCGCCGCGCACCGGCACCAGCAGCTCCGGCGGCAGCGGGTAGCGCTGGCCGAGGCGGCTCAGGGTGCGGGCGACAATGCGCTGCAGCACGAAGGCCAGCGCCAGGATCAGCAGAATCTGCAAACCCAGCCAGAACGCATCCATCCATTGCCCCGGCAACAGCGAGCGCAGCTGCTCCATCAGGACAGCGCCTCCAGCTCGGCCTGCATGCTTTCCAGCGTTTCCAGGGCCTCCATCCAGGCCTCTTCAAGCTCGCCTTCGCGCTGCTTGAGCTTGGTCTGGCGGGCCAGCAGGTCGCGCAGTTCATCCTTGTGGGCGGCGTCGTAGAGGCCACTGTCACCCAGCGCGGTCTCGATCTCGGCCAGTTGCGTGTGCACCTGGCCCAGTTCGGTCTCCAGCTTGTCGGCGGCCTTCTTGTGCGGTGCCAGTTGCTGGCGCAGGGCGGCGGCGGCCTGGCGCTGGGCTTTCTTGTCGGTCTTGTCCGGATTGACCGGCGTGTTGCTGACCGGGGCGGTGCGCTGGCGGTAGTCGATCAGCCAGCGGCTGTAGTCGTCCAGGTCACCATCGAAGGTGTCGACCTTGCCATCGGCCACCAGCAGGAAGTCGTTGGTGGTGCTCTTGAGCAGGTGACGGTCGTGGGACACGACCACCACGGCACCAGCGAATTCCTGCAACGCCATGGTCAGGGCCAGGCGCATTTCGAGATCGAGGTGGTTGGTCGGCTCGTCGAGCAGCAGCAGGTTTGGCCGCTCCCAGGCGATCAGCGCCAGGGCCAGGCGGGCCTTCTCGCCACCGGAGAAGTTGACCACCGGCTCGTCGATGCGATCACCGCGGAAGTCGAAGCCGCCGAGGAAGTCGCGCAGGGTCTGCTCGCGCTCGGCGGGGGCCAGGCGCTGCAGGTGCAGCAGCGGGCTGGCCTTGTCGTCCAGCGAGTCGAGCTGATGCTGGGCGAAGTAGCCGACAGCGAGGTTCTCGCCGCGCGACAGGCGCCCGGACAGCGGTTCGAGTTCGCCGGCCAGGTTCTTGATCAGGGTGGACTTGCCGGCACCATTGGGGCCAAGCAGGCCGATGCGCGCACCGGGAGTGAGCTGCAGCTTGACCTTCTCGAGGATGGTCTTGTCGCCATAACCCAGGCGCCCTTCGGCGAGGTCGAGCAGCGGGCTGGAGATCTTTTGGGCTTCGCGGAAGACGAAGTCGAACGGCGAATCGACATGCGCCGCCGACAGCTCCTCCATGCGCTCGAGGGCCTTGATCCGGCTCTGCGCCTGGCGGGCCTTGGTGGCCTGGGCCTTGAAGCGGGCGATGTACTTTTCCATGTGCGCGCGCTGCGCCTGCTGCTTCTCGTAGGCCTGCTGCTGCTGCGCCAGGCGTTCGGCGCGGGTGCGCTCGAAGGCGCTGTAGCCGCCCTTGTAGAGATTGAGCTTGCGCTGTTCGACATGCAGCACATGGTCGACCACGGCATCGAGGAAGTCGCGGTCGTGGGAGATCAGCAGCAGCGTGCCCGGATAGCCCTTGAGCCAGTCTTCGAGCCAGAGGATCGCGTCGAGGTCCAGGTGGTTGGTGGGCTCGTCGAGCAGCAGCAGGTCGGACGGGCACATCAGTGCCTGGGCCAGGTTCAGGCGCATCCGCCAGCCACCGGAGAAGTCGCCGACGCGGCGGTCCATCTGCTCGGCGGTGAAGCCCAGCCCTGCCAGCAACTTGCGGGCGCGGGCGTCGGCGGTGTAGCCGTCGGCACTGTCCAGCTCACTGTGCAGACGCGCCAGCGCCGTGCCGTCATGGGCCTGCTCGGCAGCGGCCAGGTCGGCCTGGACCTTGCGCAGGCGCAGGTCGCCGTCGAGCACATAGTCCACCGCCAGGCGATCGAGGGTGTCGACCTCCTGGCGCATGTGGGCGATGCGCCAATCGGCGGGGATCTGGCAATCGCCGGCGTCGGGCGACAACTCACCGCGCAGCAGGGCGAACAGGCTGGATTTGCCGGCACCGTTGGCGCCGATGAGGCCGGCCTTGTGACCGGTGTGCAGGGTCATCTCGGCGCCTTCTAGCAAGCGCTGAGGACCACGCTGTAAAGTGAGGTTGGATAGTCTGATCATGATGGTCGCGGAGTCTATCAGCTTCCGGGTGGCCCACACAGGCCACTCGATCATTGGCGCGAGACGAATCATGCACAGCGAGTTATGGAACCACGCCCTGGCCCTCTACGGCCGTCCAGGGGTCGAGAATGCCTGCCTGACCCTGCAGGGCCTGGGCGGCGATGTCTGCCTGCTGCTGTGCGGCACCTGGCTGCAGGCGCGGCGGGTCGCCCCTGATGCGCAGCGGGTGGAGGCATTGCGGCAACTGGCCGGCCCCTGGCAGCAAGAGGTGGTTACACCCTTGCGCGCGCTGCGTCAGGCGTGGCGTGCACAGGCACAAGGCGATCCGCACCTGGCGGCATTACGGGAGCAGGTGAAAGGGTTGGAACTGGAGGCGGAGCGAACCTTGCTGGCGCGCTTGCAGACGTGCGCCGCAACGTGGTCGGCGAGCCCGGATGGACACGCCGACGATTGGCTGGACCGGCTGGCGCCGGACCAGGCCCGTGACCACGACGCGCTGCATCAGCTGCGCGCCGCGGCCAGAGCGCTTCAGGACGCCGAAGACGGCGACTGAGCCGGGGTGCTGGCCGGAGCCGATGGCGCTGGAGAAGCCGGAGTGCTGCTGGCAGCAGGAGCTGCGGGCTTGGCTTCGACAGGCTTGGCAGGAGCCTTGGTGGCAGCTGGCTTGGCGGCAGGTTTCGAAGCGGGTTTGGCTGCAGGTTTCGCAGCCGGTTTTGCCGCTGCTGGCTTCGCGGCAGGTTTGGCTGCCGCTGGCTTGGCTGCTGGTTTGGCTGCTGACTTGGCAGCCGCTGCAGGCTTGGCTGCAACCGGCTTGGCGGCGGCTTTGGCTGGAGCTTTGGCAGCAGCGGGCTTGGCAGCAGGTTTAGCGGCTGCCGGTTTGGCTGCTGGTTTGGCGGCAACCGGCTTGGCTGCAGCTGCCTTGGTCGCAGGCTTGGCCGCAGTTGCTTTGGCTGCTGGCTTGGCCGGGGCCTTGGCCGCAGCAGGTTTGGCAGCGGGTTTGGCCGCAGCAGGTTTGGCCGCAGCGGTTTTCGCAGCAGGCTTGGCGGCTGCCGCTTTGGCCGGTGCCTTGGCAGCGGCAGGTTTGGCGGCGGCTTTAGCAGCAGGCTTGGCAGCGGCGGTTTTCACGGGTGCCTTGGCGGCGGGCTTGGCAGCAGGAGCCTTGGTGGCAGGCTTGGCAGCCGCGACCTTGGTGGCAGGTTTTGCAGCAGTCTTGGCCGCAGGCTTGGCTGCCGCACGCAGGCCGAGCGCCTTCCCAGCGGCTTCACGCACCTTGCCGACACCCTGAGCCAGTTTCAGGCTCTCCTGGGCATCACGCTTGAGTTGCTGAATATAAGTACGCGTCTGAGTCTGGCGATCTTTCAGCGAATCGAGCAGTGCTTCAAGTTCACCGATAGCCCCCTGGGCCTTGCTTTGTGCCTTGGCCTTGCCGGCCTTGGCAGAATCCTGCAACTTCAGACGGGCATTGTGCAGTTTCTCCTGCGCCTTGCCGCGTTGTTTTTCCAACTTGGCGAGCAGTTTCTCTGCATCCGCCAGCGCTTGCGAGCAAGCCTCTTCCAGATGTTCGAGCAGGCTACCGGAAAGTTGCTGGAGCAGATGCAACGGCGTACTGACGGGCTTCTTTTTAGCCGACATGGCTTACCTCCTGGCTGACGAGATTGCGGCTCATACTATGCTTCTGCTGCTACCGCCGCTAGGGCATGTTGACAGTATTGTTTGCGCCGCGTTGCATGCCTGGGCAAAGTTGTTATCTTGCAGCTCGGTGCAAGTGTAGTAGTCGATTAAATGATTGCCGACATTTACTCATTGGCCGGCAACAAAGGCTGGCATACTTCGCCTTCATCGCCGCAGGAGTTGCCCGTGCCTCGTTATCTGATTCTCGGCTTGAGCCTGTTGGCAGCCTCTGCCCTGGCCGCCCCCGAAACACCCCCCGCCAATGACCAGGACCTGGCCTACAGCCTGGGCGCAAGCCTTGGCGAACGCCTGCACCAGGAGATGCCCGGCCTGCAGCTCGATGCGCTGGTAGAGGGGCTGCGCCAGGCCTATCAGGGCCAGCCGCCGCGCATCGACAAGACGCGCATGCAGGCGATTCTCCAGCAGCATGACGAGCAGGCCAACGCCGCCGCGCAGCAGGCGCAGGTCGACAAGCTGCTGGCCGCGGAAAAACGCTTCATGGCCAACGAACGCGCCCGCAGCGGTGTACATGAACTGCCCGAAGGTGTGCTCTACAGCGAGCTGGCCAGCGGCAGCGGCGCGCAACCCAAGGCGGGTGGAAAAGTGCAGGTTCGGTATGTCGGCAAGCTGCCGGACGGCTCGGTGTTCGACCAGAGCCAGCAACCGCAGTGGTTCAGCCTGGGCTCGGTGATCGAAGGATGGCAGGTGGCATTGCCACACATGAAGGCAGGCGCCAAGTGGCGACTGGTGATTCCGTCGGCGCAGGCTTATGGCGCCGATGGGGCGGGCGACCTGATCGCGCCCTATACCCCGCTGGTGTTCGAGATCGAACTGCTGGCAGTTGGCGACTGAGACAGGCCGTCAGGCCTGTACCGCACCCTCTTCCTTGTGCGCGTTGTGCAGCACTTCGATCAGGCAGTCTTCGAGCTCGAAGCGTTCGTGCAACAGGCCGCCCAGCTTGCCGAGCTTGTCGGCGAAACGTTCGGTATCCTTGCACTCGCCTTTCTCGCAATGGTCATTGAAAGCCAGAGCGATCTGGGTGATGTCGTTGATCCGGGGATTGATTTCCTCGGCCAGTTTGAGCGCCTGCTCGTCGCCGAACGCCTTCGCTTCAGTGACCAATTGCTCGCTGACCTCGAAGTGCCAGGCCGACACGTAGTCAACCAGGATCGCGCAGAAGTCGCGGTTCTTGTCCTTGTCGGCGAAGGCTGGCTTGGCATCGCGCAGCGCGCGGAAGGCCTGCACCAGTTCATGACGCTCCTCCAGCCAACGGTCGATCAGCTTGTGAACCCCGCCCCATCGTTCCTGGGCGTTCTGGCAACTATCGAGCATGGCAGTCTCATCCCTAGCTGGGCAGATGCCGCTGCACCTCGCGTCACAACTGCGCGACACAAAGGTGACATCCGCAGAGCGGCATCGAACCGTATGTTTTCAATGTGCGTGCAGGGGAGATTATTCCCGCGCGTGCTGACCATCAAGGTACGCAGAGGACTAAGTTCATACAAGCGTTTGATGCCCACACACAGGACCATTGGTCGCGCAATTGCGCTGGGTCAACTGCCGCCAGGGTTGCGGAAACGATACGCCAGCAGGCAGTACAAGGGCAACGCCGTGAGCAGCAGGAAGGCCATCAGGCTCCATTCGGGGAGCGTGAGGTCCAGGAAGCTCCAACTGATCGAAACACATTCGGAGCTGCCGACCAGCAGACGTTCCAAGGCCTGTGTCCAGGAGCGCTGAAGTGTCTGCGCGAAAGGTTCGGGGGTAATCGCAAGCCACTCGCCCTGCAGCCACACCTGCCGTGACGCAAGGGCGACACCGGCACTGGAACAACCACCTGCCAGCCACGCATAGACCCGCGTGCCGGCTGCACCCGGGGCATGCAGCATGGCGCACAGGCAAACCAGCGCGTAGCACACCAACAGCAGGCGCTGGGTCAGGCAAAGGGGGCACGGAACCAGGCCAAGCCAGTTCTCAAGCACGATCGCCCCGCCCAAGGTGGCGAGCGAGACGAGGAAGGCTGCAAAGAACAAAGGGCGCGAGCGAGGCTGCGACATGAGCGACGGAAATCCCGGAAGAGCAGTAGTGGCGTGAAACGGTAGAGGAAAGAGGATCGCTGTTTCAAGTTGCTACAGTGGGGACAAATCGCTGATTGGAAGGGAAAGTTTTCTAATCTTGGTAGGACATATCCGAAGGTCAGCCACTGCGCAGATACTGTCCTACCACTGCCAGGGGAAACACCAATCGGATGTGCCCGATAGCAACACAAGGCAGCACCTGCAGCGGGCGCTGACTTGTGTTGCTGTCGGGCTACGCAACGCCCTGGCGAACTCAGGACGCGTGCACACCCTCAGGCAGCGGCAAGGCCAGCAAGCGCTCGTCAAGCAGGCCAAGACCCTCCTGGAACAGCTGGTTGCTGCGCTCGGTCTCGCCCAGCCCGGCCAACAGCCGCGCAAGCTCGGCGCAGGTTTCCGGGTTGCGCTCCATGCGCAGGCTGCTTTCGAGGTAGTCACGCGCCTTGCCCCACAGGCGGTTCTGCAGGCTCAGGCGCCCCAGGGTAAGCAGCAGGCTGGGGTCTTGCGGATGATCCTTGAGCCAGCCTTCGGCCGTCTGCAACTGGCGCGCCGGGTCATCGCCACGTACCAGGCCATAAAGGCGCGCCAGGTGGCTTTCGAACTGACGCTTCAATGCGGTACGCAACACCTGCTCGGCGTCACCCTGGGCGCCAACCTGGCGCAGTTGCTCGGCATAGGCCAGCACCAACTGCGGCTCCTGGCGCTGGGCCGAGGTAAGCTGTTGCCAGGCGCGCTCCAGCGATTGGCGGGCGGCTTGAGAGTCCTCGCCGCGGGTTGCGGCCAGTGTCAGGTTCTGGCCCCAGGCACGCTGCTCCAGTTCGGCCAACTCGTTGCCCGGCAGCACCTTGCCCTTGCGCAGATCCGGCAGCAGGCGAATCAACGCCGGCCAGTCACCACGCTCGCGGTGCAGACGCTGCAGCAAGCGCAGCACCTGGACGTTGTGCGGGTGCCGCGCCTGCATCGCCAGCAGGGTTTCCAGGGCACCGTCGCTGTCGCCGCGGTCCATCTGCAACTGCGCATGGGTCAGGGCGATCCCCAGCTCCGCCTGGGGCTGACGCTCCAGGGCACGTTCGAGCAGGTTGTCGCTGTCTTCGGTGCGCCCCTGCTCGTTGGCCGCACGGGCAGCGCCGAGGTAGTAGAGCAAGGGTTGACGCTCGGCTTCGGCGGCGCGGTGCAGGTGGCGTTGGGCACTGGCCCAGCGACCCTCGGCGAGGTCCAGTTGGCCCTGCTCGATGGCGACACGCACCCGCCGGCTGCGATTGCGCCGTGACCAAGGGTTGACCACCCCGCTGGACGCCAGCACCAGGCCAACCACGTAACGCAGCAACAGCAGCGCCAGCACCAGCACCACCAGTGCCGCGAACGCCGCCCACAGCCCTGATT
Source organism: Pseudomonas sp. RW3S2 (assembly GCF_014268955.1). NCBI lineage: Bacteria > Pseudomonadati > Pseudomonadota > Gammaproteobacteria > Pseudomonadales > Pseudomonadaceae > Pseudomonas > Pseudomonas sp. RW3S2. Next base: position 285,185 of record NZ_JABWRM010000005.1, read on the forward strand.
GGTAACGGAAGCCACCATAGGCGATCAGCACGTAGCCACTGTGCTTGGCGATGGCCACACCCAAGGCCGCGGCGATGACGATCGCCAACACTGCCAGCAGGTAGACACGCTTCATGGCTTGCCCCCTTCGCCTTCGGCCGGCAGATGGCGCCGCTGGATATAGGCCTGCACGGCGGCAAGGCTTTCGCTCAGGTCAGGCACCACCACCGAGACGGGCTGCTCGGCCAGTGCGTTGAGGCTGTCGAGCATGGCCTTGCTCTGCGGGTTGTCCGGGTTGAAGTTGGCCAGCAGCACGCTGCGCGCATCGTCCAGCGCCTGGCTGTAGACCTTGGCCTGGCCATTGAGCGCCGCCCACTGGGCCTGCTCGATGGTGAGGCTCAGCGCGAGGCGCAGCTGGTTGAGCGATTGCCCGGCCAGCAGCGGACGCACGTTCTGGTCGGCGTCGAAATCGATCTGGAAATACTTGGAAATCTCTGCCCACCACCGGGACAGGCGGCTCGCACCATCGCCGTCGGCGGTCAGCGCACCAAGGGCGTCGGCATCGCTGTTGAACTCAGGCGACTGGGCACTCAGTTGCTGTACCTGCTCGCGCTGGGCGGCGAGCTTGAGGAACAACCCGGTACGGTCGGGTTGCTGGGTGCTGTTGAGCGTCGCCAGGCTGCGCGCCAGTTGCTCACGTGCCGCGAAGGCACCTGGGTCGCTCTGCTCGCGCAGGATCTCGTCGGCACCTTCGACCAGCGCCTTGGCGCTGGCGATGTCCTGCAGCGCCGACAGGCGCAGGGTAGCCAGGCGCAACAGATGCTCGGCCTCAGCCAGACGCCACTCCTTGCGGCTTTCGCCAAGCACGGTTTCCAGGCGCTGGCTGAGCCTTTGCTGGTCACTCTGCAACTGTGCAACCAGCCGACGGCGGTCTTCGAGTTCGCTGGCTGCGGGCAGGGTCGCCAGTTGCGAGCCGAACTGCTGCTGGCGTTGCTGCAGCGCTTCGGCGCGCTGGTTCAGCGCCTCGATATGCTCACCCTGGCCCTGCTCGCTGCCTTGCAGCTGGTGCACCTGCCATGCGCCCCAACCACCGACGGCCACACCGGCTGCGCCGATCAACAGCGCCAGCAGGGCCAGGCCATTGCCGGCGCGCTTGGCCGGCTGCTCGACGGGAGTCTGCGGCGCTTCGAGCGCCGAAGGTTGTTCGTTGTTGGACAAGACAGTCTCGCTCACGTATCCATCCTTTGCATGGGGGCGTCGTCGCAATCCGCTCGACGCCTTAGGAGGCAGGTGCAGCGCTGCGCTGCACGGCTGCCAGCAAGGCCGCGGCGCTCGCGCCACGGCAATCCACAACCTGTTGGGCGCCTGCCGCCCTGGCCTGTTCGGCCACGCGCGGGCTTGGCACGAACAGCGCAAGCCCCGCCAGACGCGGCCAATCCGCACCGGCCAGCTGGAGCAGGTGTTCGAAGCCCTGCCCACTGCTGACCACCAGCCCGTTCAAGCGTTCCGCTTGGATCCGGCGCATCAGGCTGCCTGGGGGATAATCCGGCAGGCGACGTTCATACAGTTCCAGATAATCGACACTAGCACCTTGCTCACCAAGACGCTCGGCCAGCCATTCACGACCACCAACACCACGGGCAATCAGGACGCGTGCTGTAGGAAGCGCGATAGCCTCTCGCAGGACAGACAGGCCGAGCAAGGCCTCGCTATCATCACCCTCTGTAGGGAAAGTCACCTGCAGATGGGCGGCCTGGAGAATGCGCGCCGTCGCCTCCCCCACGGTGAACCAGCCCTGGGGCGGCGGCTTGATGCCCTTGTCGGCGAGCCGCTCGAGCAGCAGACGCGCCGCTGGCTTGCTCACGACGATGATCGCCTGGTACTGATCGATGCCACCCAGTCTCGCCTGGGCCGTTCGATCCAGGGCCAGCGGGTCGATCGCCAGCAAGGGCAAGCGGCTGCTGGCGATTCCGGCAGCCGCCAGGCTCTGCGCCAAAGCCGCGCACTCCTCTTCGGGGCGGGTCAGCAGCAGGCGCCAGTCGCTCACGGATGCCCCGCCTCGCCGTAGACATCCTTGAGGATCGCCTCGGCGCCCTGCCCCAGCAGGTCCTCGGCCACCTGCACGCCCAGGGTTTCGGCGTCGGCACGCGGGGCGCGGGCATCCGCCATCAGTAACGTCCCGCCGCTGGGCTGGCCGACCAGGCCACGCAGCCACAACTGATCGCCTTCGAGCACGGCATAGCAGGCGATCGGCACTTGGCAGCCGCCGTTGAGGTGCTTGTTCATCGCCCGCTCGGCCTTCACGCGGTCAGCGGTATCAGGATGGTTGAGCGGCGCCAGCAGGGCGTGGATCTCGTGGTCGGCGCTGCGACACTCGATGCCGACAGCGCCCTGGCCGCCGGCCGGCAGGCTGTCATCGACACTGATGCTGGAGGTGATGCGGTCTTCGAAGCCCAGGCGGATCAGGCCCGCTGCAGCGAGGATGATGGCGTCGTACTCCCCAGCATCGAGCTTGGCCAGGCGCGTGTTGACGTTGCCGCGCAGGAACTGGATCTTCAGATCAGGGCGACGCGCCAGCAACTGGGCCTGGCGGCGCAGGCTGGAGGTGCCGACGAGGCTGCCGGCCGGCAGCGCCTCGAGGCTGTCGAAGGTGTTGGAAACGAAAGCGTCGCGCGGGTCTTCACGCTCGCAGATGCAATACAGGCCCAGACCTTCGGGGAAGTCCATGGGCACGTCCTTCATCGAATGCACGGCGATATCGGCTTCGTTGTCGAGCAGGGCGGTTTCCAGCTCCTTGACGAACAGCCCCTTGCCGCCGATTTTCGCCAGGGGCGAGTCGAGCAGCTTGTCGCCGCGGCTGACCATCGGCACCAGGGTCACGACCAGGCCCGGATGGGCCTGCTCAAGGCGAGCTTTGACATAGTCGGCCTGCCACAGGGCCAGGGCACTTTTACGGGTGGCAATGCGGATTTCGCGAGTGGACATTTAACGCCCCGAAGCAGAGAAATGCCGCCGATGATAACAGTTCCCCCAGCCTCGCTAGCAGATCCAGGTCATCACCTGGCCCGGCCATCCCTGGCAGCAGCCGTCATTCGCCTCGGTCAGAGCGTCTGCATCATCTTGCGTACGCCGGCCACATGTCGACGGCTGACGGTCAGGGCATCACCGTCAAGGCCTTTGAGAAACAGCTGGAAATGCCCCAGCGGCGTGCGCTGCAGGCGCTCGATACGTTCACGGGCCACCAGGGCGTTGCGATGGATGCGCACGAAACGCTCGCCGAATTCGTCTTCCAGCGATTTCAGCGGCTCGTCCAGCAGCACTTCGCCTGACTCGTGACGCAGGGTCACGTACTTGTGGTCGGCAATGAAGTAGATCACCTGGGGCAGGGGAATCAGCTCGATACCCTTGCGCGTTCGCGCACTGATATGGCTGCGCGGGCCGCCTCCGCCTTCGTTGGCCGGACGGGTCAGGGCGGCGAGCTGGGTGCGGTTGGGCTTTTCCGCCTTGCGCAGGGCATCGCGCAGGGCCTGGGGCTGGGTCGTGCGGCCGACATGGCTGAGGGCACTGTGGCTGAACGCCTCCTGCTCGTCGTCATCGAGGCAGAACACCAGCGCCGGTGGCGCCTCGCGTTCGCACAGGCGTGCTGCCACCTGCAAGCCATCGAGGCCCGGCATGCGGGTGTCCAGCAGGACGACATCGGGTTTGAGGCTGTCGATCAGCGCCAGGGCCTCCTCGCCATTGGTGGCGCTGGGCTCAAGCACCGTATAGCCCTCGAGTTCACCGAGCAGTCGGCTCAGGCGCTCGCGGGCCTGGGGTTCATCATCAACGATCAGGACATTCATAATTGCGCTGGATTCCTGAGTGAGTCTCGCAGTGGGTACAAGCGTAGACAGGAGTCGGTGACCGTTGTAACGGTCACGCTACAGACCCATGCGAAGGCCAAAGATTCACTGGTCTGGCAGAATAGCTGCCAGTCCTCTGTCCAACTGTAGACGGTCCGTGGAACACTGCCGTTCAATCGTTGAATATCCTGTGGCGCCCGCCCACCCTGCGTACACCGGCAATTTTCTCGCGACCGGCGCCCTGCTTAGCGAAGCCCAACCCTGCTATGATCGGCGCCACTTTTTCATTCACGCCTTCTATGAGTGGATCCATGAGCACCGACAAGACCAACCAGTCCTGGGGCGGCCGCTTCAGTGAGCCCGTCGACGCCTTCGTCGCCCGTTTCACCGCCTCGGTCGATTTCGACAAGCGCCTGTACCGTCACGACATCATGGGTTCGATCGCCCACGCCACCATGCTGGCGCAGGTCGGCGTACTCTCCGACGCCGAGCGCGACACCATCATCGATGGCCTGAAGACCATCCAGGGTGAAATCGAAGCGGGCCAGTTCGACTGGCGTGTCGACCTCGAAGACGTGCACATGAACATCGAGGCCCGCCTGACCGACCGCATCGGCATCACTGGCAAGAAGCTGCACACCGGCCGCAGCCGCAACGACCAGGTCGCCACCGACATCCGCCTGTGGCTGCGTGACGAAATCGACCTGATCCTGGGCGAGATCACCCGCCTGCAGCAGGGTCTGCTGGAACAGGCCGAGCGCGAAGCCGAAACCGTCATGCCCGGCTTTACCCACCTGCAGACCGCCCAGCCGGTGACCTTCGGCCACCATCTGCTGGCCTGGTTCGAAATGCTCAGCCGCGACTACGAGCGCCTGGTCGACTGCCGCAAGCGCGCCAACCGCATGCCACTGGGCAGCGCAGCGCTGGCCGGCACCACCTACCCGATCGACCGTGAACTGACCTGCAAGCTGCTGGGCTTCGAAGCCGTGGCCGGCAACTCGCTGGACGGCGTCTCGGACCGTGACTTCGCCATCGAATTCTGTGCGGCCGCCAGCGTGGCGATGATGCACCTGTCGCGCTTCTCCGAAGAGCTGGTGCTGTGGACGAGCGCGCAGTTCCAGTTCATCGACCTGCCTGATCGTTTCTGCACCGGCAGTTCGATCATGCCGCAGAAGAAGAACCCGGATGTCCCGGAGCTGGTGCGTGGCAAGACCGGCCGCGTGTTCGGCGCCCTGACCGGCCTGCTCACGCTGATGAAAGGCCAGCCGCTGGCCTACAACAAGGATAACCAGGAAGACAAGGAACCGCTGTTCGACGCCGCCGACACCCTGCGCGACTCGCTGCGTGCCTTTGCCGACATGATCCCGGCGATCAAGCCCAAGCACGCCATCATGCGTGAAGCGGCGCTGCGTGGTTTCTCCACCGCCACCGACCTTGCCGACTACCTGGTGCGCCGTGGCCTGCCCTTCCGTGACTGCCACGAGATTGTCGGTCACGCCGTGAAGTATGGCGTCGACACCGGCAAAGATCTGGCCGAGATGAGCCTGGAGGAACTGCGTCAGTTCAGCGACCAGATCGAACAGGACGTGTTTGCCGTACTCACCCTGGAAGGCTCGGTGAACGCGCGCAACCACATCGGCGGCACCGCGCCGGCGCAGGTGCGTGCGGCGGTGGCACGCGGCAAGGCGCTGCTGGCTTCGCGCTAAGCACAAGGCCGCTCCCACAGGACACCTGGCCCCCTGTGGGAGCGGCCTTGCGCCGCGATGGGCCGCGCAGCGGCCCCTCTTCCAATCACCGCTTGTTCCGCACCATCTCCATGAACTTCGGCATCGCCGCCTCCTTGTCCGCCACGATCCGCGCCATGTGCGGATGCTCGCGCAGCTTCCCCAACAGCGCCGCTGCCTGGGGGAAGTCCGCCAGGAAATCGATCCCCAGCACCTTCTTGCCTACCGCACACGCCAGGTCGACCGAGAAGCAGAACATCAGGTCAGCCAGGGTCAGCTTTTCGCCAGCGACATAAGGCGCGAACTTGCCGTTGCGCTTGAGCGTGGCAAAACCTGCCAGCAGCTCGCTGCGCGCTCGCTCCTTGACCAGCGGCTCCACCGCCGTACCGAAGAACGCTTCGGCGTAGCAGGTACGTGCCGGCAGTTCGATGTACAGCTCGATCTCCTTGAGCAGCTCACGCACCTTGGCCTGCCCGAATGCATCACTGGGCAGCAGCGGATGCTCGGGGTGGGTCTGCTCGATGTAATCGAGGATCACGTTTGTCTCGCTGAGAAAGCCGTGTTCGGTTCCCAGCACCGGAACCTTGCCACGCGGGCTGACAGCCAGCACCTCGGGCGTCTGCCCGGAAACGAACGGCACCTCCTCGAAGGGCACGCCTTTTTCCAGCAGGGCCAGCTTGACCATGTTGTAGTAGTTGCTGACCGCGAATCCGTAGAGCTTGAGCATGAACGACAGCCTCCAGGCCGTAAGGGGTTGGCCTGGCTGTTATAGCCGCCTGGCCATCCCCTGACCAGCATCATGGCGCGCGTCGATGACCGGGCATTGCCGACACAGGCATGGCACACTGTCGCTTTCATCACAGGAGTAGCGCCATGAGCGAACCCACCGACATCGAAAACGACGACGAAGAATTCGCCGAGGCGACGCTGACCCAGGCCATCGAGAACCAGATCGAGAGCGGCAATCCGCCTGCCGCCAAGGCTACCTTCAACAAGCTGACCCTGGTCGGCTACGAGCGCGAGGACATCCTCAACCTCATGGCCCACGTGCTGGCCATCGAGATCGACGCGTTGCTCACCGAGGATCGCGCATTCGATACCGAGTGGTACGAAAATGCCCTGCGCGCCCTGCCGGAATTGCCACCTGAGGCAAATCAAGGCGACGACGACGAAGCCTGACTACACTCCTGACTTCCGTCCTTGTCTGGAAGTCAGGAGTCGCTCATGTCCTTCACCCCCGAATTGATCGCCGAACTGGAAGTCCTTGCGCTGTTCAACCTCGACAGCAGCCAGGAAGGGATCAAGATTCACGCCAATGCCTCGCCGGCGCTGGTCGCCGCGGCCAAACGCCTGCATGCCAAGCAACTGACCGACCAGCCAGACGGTGGTTACCTGACCAGCCTGGGCCACGATGCGGTGGAGAGCGTGCAGTTACTGTTGAATGTTCTGAAAAGCCCACAGCCTGCGTAACTGTAACGGCCTCATCGCGGGACAAGTCGGAGCGGCGGTTCGGCGCTCCGACTTGTCCCGCGATGAGGCCCATAAAGACACCACCCCCTAAGGCGCTGGAAAAATGGCGTCAAAATGCCACTCACCCTCTTATCCGACCTCGCCACTCAGGCTAAACTCGCCGGTGCTCCCCCGGCCTGCCTGAGTGCGTCATGAACCACCCCCATGAAATCCGCCCCGATCTGCACGAAGGTATCGACCGCAAGGTGCTGTCGACCCTGCGTGGGCGCTTTCTACAGCTGAACGAGGGCCGTCTCGCGCGGGCCATGGAAGGGCTCTCCAGCCGCCAGCAGCAGGTACTGACGCTGCTGCCGCTGTTCTTCCACGTCAATCATCCGCTGCTGCCGGGCTATGTGTCAGGCAGCACGCCTGCGGGCGTCTCGGGCTTCGAGCCAGACGCCGAGCTGCTGGCCGAAGCCCAGCGTCTGACCCGCTCCTTCACCTACAAGGCCCGCCACGGCAACCCGCCACGGCCGATTCATGGCCTGTTCCTCATGGGCAGCCTCGGCACCCTGGCCCAGGCCGAGCAAAGCGACATGGACCTGTGGGTCTGTCATGCACCGGGCATTGGCGAAGGCGCCCTGGCCGAGCTGCGGCGCAAATGCCAGTTGCTCGAAGCCTGGGCCGCCACCCAGGGCGCCGAGGCGCATTTCTTCCTGATCGAGCCCCAGGGCTTTGTCCAGGGCGAACGCGACAGCCAGCTCAGCTCCGACGACTGCGGCACCACCCAGCATTACCTGCTGCTCGACGAGTTCTATCGCACGGCGATCTGGCTGGCCGGACGCACGCCGCTGTGGTGGCTGGTGCCGGTCTACGAAGAGCACAACTACCACGCCTACACCCAGACGCTGCTGTCCAAGCGCTTCATTCGCGCCCAGGACGACCTTGACCTCGGCCACCTCGCACACATCCCGCCCGGGGAGTTCGTCGGCGCAGGGCTGTGGCAACTGTTCAAGGGCATCGACTCGCCCTACAAGTCGCTGCTCAAGCTGCTGCTGACCGAGGTCTACGCCAGCGAACACCCCGAGGTACGCTGCCTGAGCCTGGACTACAAGCGCGCGGTGTTCGCCAACCGCCTGGACCTCGACGAGCTGGACCCATATGTCATGGTCTACCGCCGCATCGAGCAGTACCTGCAGCGCCGTGGCGAACATGCACGCCTGGAGCTGGTGCGGCGCAGCCTCTACCTGAAGGTCAACAAGAAGCTCAGCGCCCTGCCCCGCACGCGCAGCACCGGCTGGCAGCGCCAGCTCCTGGAGCGCCTGACCGACGAGTGGGGGTGGGACGAGCGCCAACTGGCGCTGCTCGACAGCCGCAGCCAGTGGAAGGTCCGCCAGGTGGCGGTCGAGCGTCGCGAGCTGGTGGCCGAGCTGAACTACAGCTACCGCTTCCTCAGCCAGTTCGCACGCGACCAGAGCGCCAGCAGCCGCGCCGATCAACGCGACCTCAACGTGCTGGGTCGGCGCCTGTACGCGGCCTTCGAGCGCCGCGCCGGCAAGATCGAGGTGATCAACCCGGGCATCGCCCCGGACATCGCCGAAGATACCCTCACCCTCGTCCAGTCGCCCAACCGCAAGGAGCCGGGCACCCACCACTGGGGCCTGTACAACGGCAACCTGGGCGTGCACGAGTGGGAGCATTTCAGCCCGATCAAACGCTGCCGCGAGCTGCTCGAACTGCTGACCTGGGCACACCGCAACGGCGTGATCGACAGCAGCACACGTCTGGCCCTGCACCCCGGTGTCAGCGACCTGAGCGAGTTCGAGCTGTTCAACCTGCTCGGCAGCCTGCAGCAGACCATCGCGCTACCGCTGGAAACCGTCAGCGAAATACGCCTGCTGCAACCCAGCGTGGCCGACGAGATCCTGCTGCTGGTCAACGTTGGCATCGACCCGCTGCGTCATCACCGCGACCTGAACATCCTGATGACCACCGAGCGCACCGACTCGCTGAGCTATGCCGGGGTGCGCGAAAACCTGGTGCTGACCTTCGACCAGATCACCCTGAACAGCTGGAACGAAGTGCTGGTGCAGCGCTACGACGGCGAGCACGCGCTGATGCGCTGCCTGCGTGACTTCCTCAACAGCCAGGGACCGCGCACGCAGCGTCCACGGCTACGGGTGCGCTGTTTCTGCCACAACCGTGCGCAAGCGATCGCCCAGCGCGTCGAGGACATCTTCGAGACCGTGCAGTTGCTGCTGGATCAGGGCCTGAACCACCGCTACCTGCTGCAAGTGGCGCAGCACACCCATGTGCTGGACCTGGTGCCTGGCCAGGTCAGCCTGACCACCCTGGACGATCAGGATGCCGTGCTCGCCCACCTCGGCGAGGAGCGCAGCCAGTACAGCCCGCTGTACCTGGACGCCAATGCCTTGCAGGACCACGACCTGCCACTGGTGCTGGAACAGGGTCAAGCGGGCTGCATCCAGGTGTTCTATCGCCTGCACGAAGGCTGGGCCGAACTCTACGTACTCGACGAATACAACTCACTCTGGCTGCAGCGGCTGCCGCTGCAGGACGAAAGCCACCTGCTGCTGCCCCTGCAACGCTTCCTGCAGTCGGTGGTGGTGCGCCGCGATGCCCAGTTGCCGCTCGACAGCCTGCAGCAGGCCTCGCTGGACATCCTCTACTACCAGCTACTGCCCAACGGCCCAGGCAAATGCCGTGCCCTGGAGCCTCGGCCCGCGCCACAGGTCGCGAGCGGCCAGCCGTACTATGAAGTGCAGGCGATTCTCCAGGCAGGCGCGGGGGATGACGTGCATGTCACGCTGTATTGCGACCAGCAGGAGTTTTCCCAGCTCGATCACGGCGACCAGTTGTATGCCGTGGTCGCCCGGCAGATTCTGCGCCAGCGCCGCAGCGCCGGGAACTACCGCTGCTACATCACCGACCTGGACCTGTCCGAGCTGCTCGAGGACGAACAGGGCTCGACGGTGCTGTTCCTGCGCTACAAGCGCGAACTGGAGCAGTCGCTCAATGATGGGCTGGAGCAGCTACAGGCTTGTTTGTAGCTGATGCCGTTCAGAGATCGAAATCACCTGCCGCTTCAGGCTGGTATTCCACGGCGAGCAGCTTGAGCTTGAGCGTCTTGCCGCCTGGCGCCGGCCAGTCGATCTGGTCGCCCACCGACAGGCCGAGCAGCGCGCAACCGATCGGTGCGAGGATCGAGACGTTGCCTTCCCCGCCTGCGTCCTTCGGGTAGACCAAGGTCAGGTGATAATCCTTGCCGGTGGCCTCCTCGCGGCAGTGCACGCGCGAGTTCATGGTCACCACGCCCGCCGGGACCTCCTCGTGGCCGACCACCTGTTCGGCGCGGTCCAGCTCGTCCTGCAGGGCGAGCACACCCGGCGTGCTTTCGTCGAGGCTGTCGAGCAGACGCTCAAGACGCTGCACGTCCAGTCGGGTGAGGATGAGGGAAGGCTTGATGCTCATGGTCCAGTCAGACTCCTTTCAACGAAGTATTTCAAGCTGTAGATAAAGCAAAACCCCGCCCAAGGGCGGGGTTTGAGAATGCTTCTGGCGCGGCCAGTACCGGACTGACACTACCACAGCCGGGCAAATACTCAAGCCTGTGGCGTCGAAGCCCTCAGTGCGTCGGCCTCGCGGCAGATCTGCCGCCGCCGCTCGTCATCGGCCGAACGCCATTCGCGGATATGCTCCACATGACGCATGCATCCAGTGCAGACACGGCGCTCGTCGAGACGGCAGACGCTGATGCACGGCGAAGGCACGGCCGGGCTGACATTGCTGTAGAGCGGCTTGGGCGGCCGCGGTTGCTCGCTCATCTCAGATCTCGTCGAAGTCCAGCTTCTCGCCGACCCGCTCCCAGACGATGCGCTCGAGCATCTCGCCGAGCAGTTCTTCGCTCTTCTCGCAGACCCACTTGCCGCTCTCTTCGTCATAGTCGAAGTGGAAACCGCCCGAGCGGTCGGCCAGCCACAGCTGACGCAGCGGCTCCTGGCGGCTGAAGATCAGTTGGCTGCCGTTGTCGAACTTGATCGTCAGGACACCGGCGGAGTTTTCCATGTCCAGGTCCAGGTCGGTCTCGTCGAACAGATCCTCCAGGGCCTGTTGGGTCGCGTCGACCAGGTCGTGGAAACGCGCTTCGCTCAAACTCATTGCAGGAACCTCGAAAATGGCTGCACACACGCAAGCCGGGCACGATACGACCGCTGGGCGCTGATTGCAAAGACTAGCGACCGGCAGCACCTAGCCCAACCCTCACAACCAGCAAGCCTGGCCCGCCCGACGGACCGGCCCTTGCATAGGCAATCCGGCGGTCGCTCGGTATACTCGGGCGCAATACTGCTTATTTCAAAGGATTTCACCCATGAAGCGCCTGATTTCCTCCATTGCGGCGCTGGTCGCTGTAGCCTGCCTCGTTTCGGCCTGCGGTCAGAAAGGCCCCCTGTACCTGCCTGAAGACGGCAAGGACGGCAAGAGCGCACGCAAGTCGTCGCACCAGCACGCGCAGCCGGCCAAGGCCGCCCCGCAAGACGAAGAATCGCTGCCCGAGCAGTCGCCAGCGCAGTAAGGAAATCCAATGGACGCATTCAACTACCGCGACGGTGAACTGTTCGCGGAAGGCGTGGCCCTGTCGGCCATTGCCGAACGTTTCGGCACCCCCACCTACGTCTACTCGCGCGCCCACATCGAGGGCCAGTACCGTAGCTACACCGACGCCCTGCAAGGGGTCGAGCACCTGGTGTGCTTCGCGGTCAAGGCCAACTCCAACCTCGGCGTGCTGAACCTGCTGGCTCGTCTGGGCGCAGGCTTCGACATCGTTTCCGGTGGCGAACTGGAGCGTGTGCTGGCCGCTGGCGGCCGTGCCGACCGCGTGGTGTTCTCCGGCGTCGGCAAGACCCGTGAAGACATGCGCCGCGCCCTGGAAGTCGGCGTGCACTGCTTCAACGTCGAATCCACCGACGAACTCGAGCGCCTGCAAGTGGTGGCCGCCGAGATGGGCAAGGTCGCCCCGGTCTCGCTGCGGGTCAACCCGGACGTCGATGCTGGCACCCACCCGTACATTTCCACCGGCCTCAAAGAGAACAAGTTCGGTATCGCCATCGCCGATGCCGAAGCCATCTACGTGCGCGCCGCGCAGTTGCCCAACCTGGACGTGGTCGGTGTCGACTGCCACATCGGTTCGCAGCTGACCACCGTCGACCCGTTCCTTGACGCCCTCGACCGCCTGCTCGACCTGGTCGACCGCCTTGCCGACTGCGGTATCCACCTGCGTCACCTCGACCTGGGCGGCGGCGTCGGCGTGCGCTATCGCGACGAACAGCCACCGCTGGTCGCCGACTACATCAAGGCCATCCGCGAGCGCGTCGGCGCACGCGACCTGGCCCTGGTGTTCGAGCCCGGCCGCTACATCGTCGCCAACGGCGGCGTGCTGCTGACCCGCGTCGAATACCTCAAGCACACCGAGCACAAGGACTTCGCCATCATCGATGCGGCGATGAACGACCTGATCCGTCCGGCGCTGTACCAGGCCTGGATGGGCGTCAGCGCGGTCAAGCCACGCGAAGGCGAAGGCCGTGCCTACGACCTGGTCGGCCCGATCTGCGAAACCGGTGACTTCCTCGCCAAGGACCGCCAGCTGAACCTCGCCGAAGGCGACCTGCTGGCCGTGCAGTCTGCGGGCGCCTATGGTTTCGTCATGAGCTCGAACTACAACACCCGTGGCCGTTGCGCCGAAATCCTGGTCGATGGCGACCAGGCCTTCGAAGTCCGCCGCCGCGAGACCATTGCCGAACTGTTCGCCGGCGAAAGCCTGCTGCCGGAGTGAACCCATGCTGCTGCGTTTCACCAAGATGCACGGGCTGGGCAACGACTTCATGGTCCTGGACCTGGTCAGCCAGCACGCGCACATCCAGCCCAAGCATGCCAAGCAGTGGGGTGACCGCCATACCGGCATCGGCTTCGACCAGCTGCTGATCGTCGAGGCGCCGAGCAATCCGGAAGTGGACTTCCGCTACCGGATCTTCAATGCCGACGGCTCCGAAGTCGAACAGTGCGGCAACGGCGCGCGCTGCTTCGCCCGTTTCGTGCTGGACAAGCGCCTGACCGCGAAGAAGCGCATCCGCGTCGAAACCAAAGGCGGTGTCATCGAGCTGGATGTGCAGAACGATGGCCAGGTCTGTGTCGACATGGGCCCGCCGCGCTTCATCCCCGCCGATATCCCCTTCGTCGCCGACCGGCAGGCGCTGAGTTATCCACTGGAGGTCGATGGCCAGGTCCACTCGATCGCCGCGGTGTCCATGGGCAACCCGCATTCGGTGCTGCGCGTCGATGACGTGCGCAGCGCCCCCGTGCACGAGCTGGGGCCGAAGATCGAGCACCATCCGCGCTTCCCGCAGCGGGTCAACGCCGGCTTCATCCAGGTCGTCGACCGTCACCGTGCCAACCTGCGGGTATGGGAGCGCGGTGCAGGTGAAACCCAGGCCTGCGGCACCGGCGCCTGCGCCGCCGCCGTAGCAGCCATCGCCCAGGGCTGGATGGATTCTCCCGTGTCCATCGACCTGCCGGGCGGGCGTCTGAGCATCGAATGGGCCGGCCCCGGCAAACCGGTGCTGATGACCGGCCCGGCCGTACGCGTCTACGAAGGACAGGTTCGTCTCTAAGCGAGTATCCGCCATGACCGATCAGCCACAGGTTGTACCCGAGCAAGCCGCCGACCTCGACGCCGAGGCGGTGGTCGCCTACCTGCGTGCCCACCCAACCTTCTTCGCCGAGCATGACGAACTGCTCATCGAGCAGCGCATCCCCCACCAGCGCGGCGACAGCGTGTCGCTGGTGGAGCGCCAGCTCAAGCTGCTGCGCGACCGCAACATCGAGATGCGCCATCGCCTGTCGCAATTGATGGATGTGGCCCGCGACAACGACCGGCTGTTCGACAAGACCCGCCGCCTGATCCTCGACCTGCTCGACGCCAGCAGCCTGGAAGAGGTGGTGATGGCGGTCGAAGACAGCCTGCGCCAGGAGTTCCAGGTGCCCTTCGTCAGCCTGATCCTGTTCGGTGAGAACGCCGCGCCGGTCGGGCGCTGGGTCAGCGGTGCCGAGGCGCAACAGGCCATCGGTGGCCTGCTGGGCAGCGGCAAGACGGTCAGCGGCAACCTGCGCGAGCATGAGCTGGCCTTCCTGTTCGGCGAAGACCAGCGCAAGGATGTCGGTTCCAGTGCCGTCGCCTCGCTCGAGCACCAGGGCCTGCACGGCGTGCTGGCCATTGGCAGCCGCGACCCGCAGCACTACAAGAGCAGCGTCGGCACCCTGTTCCTCACCTACATCGCCGAAGTCCTCGGTCGCGTGGTTCCGCGCTTCACCCAGACGCTGCGCTCGGTGCGCTGATGGAACGCCAGCTGGAAGCTTATTGCGCGCACCTGCGCAACGAGCGCCAGGTGTCCGAGCACACCCAGCTGGCCTACCGCCGCGACCTGGAGAAGGTGGTCGAATTCTGCAACACCCAGGGCATCGCCAGTTGGCAGGCCCTGCAGATCCAGCAATTGCGCCAGCTGGTGGCGCGCCTGCACCACCACGGCCAATCATCGCGCAGCCTGGCGCGCCTGCTTTCGGCGGTGCGCGGCCTGTATCGCTACCTCAACCGTGAGGGGCTTTGCCAGCATGACCCGGCCAACGGCCTGACCCCGCCCAAGGGTGAGCGTCGCCTGCCCAAGACCCTCGACACCGACCGCGCCCTGCAACTGCTCGACGGCGGCGTCGACGACGACTTCATCGCCCGTCGTGACCAGGCCATTCTCGAACTGTTCTATTCCTCGGGCCTGCGCCTGTCGGAACTGACCAACCTCGACCTCGAACAACTGGACCTGGCGGGCGGGCTGGTCCAGGTGCAGGGCAAGGGTGGCAAGGCCCGCGTCCTGCCGGTCGGGCGCAAGGCGCGCGAGGCGCTGCAGGCGTGGCTGAAACTGCGCGGGATCAGCGCGCCACGCGACGGGGCGATGTTCGTCACCCGCCAAGGCAAGCGCCTGGGGCCACGGGCCATCCAGTTGCGGGTCAAGGTCGCCGGCGAACGCGAACTGGGCCAGCACCTGCACCCGCACATGCTCCGCCACTCCTTCGCCAGCCACCTGCTCGAATCGTCCCAGGACCTGCGCGCGGTACAGGAGATGCTCGGCCACGCCGACATCAGCACCACACAGATCTACACCCACCTGGACTTCCAGCACCTGGCCGCCGTCTACGACAGCGCCCATCCACGGGCCAAACGCAGCAAAGGCAGCGACTCATGAGTATCAAGCTGATCACCTTCGACCTGGACGACACCCTGTGGGACACCGCACCGGTGATCGCCAGTGCCGAGACCGTCCTGCGCGACTGGCTTGCCGCCAATGCCCCAAACCTGGGCGGTGTGCCGGTCGAGCACCTGTATGCCATCCGCGAACGCCTGGTGCAAGCCGAACCGGGCCTCAAGCACCGCATCAGCGCCCTGCGCCGGCGCGTGCTGTTCCACGCACTGTCCGACGTCGGCTACAGCGAGCAACACGCCCAGGAGCTTGCCAATGAAGCCTTCGAGGTATTCCTGCATGCCCGGCATCAGATCGAGGTGTTTCCCGAAGTGCAACCGGTGCTGGAGATCCTGCGCCATCACTATGTGCTGGGCGTCGTGACCAACGGCAATGCCGATGTGCGGCGGCTGGGGATCTCGGACTACTTCCGCTTCGCCCTGTGCGCCGAGGACCTGGGGATCGGCAAGCCGGACCCGGCGCCGTTCCGCGAAGCGCTCAAGCGCGGCGAGGTCGAAGCCAGTGCGGCGGTACACATCGGCGATCACCCGGGGGACGACATCGCTGGGGCCCAACGCGCCGGCCTACGCGCGATCTGGTTCAACCCCCAGGGTAAGGCCTGGGCCGGCGAGCAGGCGCCGGATGCCGAGATCCAGCGCCTGTCGCAACTGCCCGACGTGCTCGCACGCTGGCGCTGACGACCCTATCGCGGGGCACGTCGGATTCCACCCACAAAAAAGCCCGCAGCGACGGCGGGCTTTCTTGTATCCAGCCACTCAGATAGGGCGGCTGCCGTACTTGTTGTCCGGCTTCTTGGGCGGATCGGCAACCACGTTGGCCTCGACTTCCTGGACCTTGCCACCGCGTGCCAGGAACTCTTCCATGGCGCGCGCCAGCGCGTCGCGCTCCTTCTGCTTGGCTTCCATGCTCGGCATCTCGTCTACCGAGACTGCCGCCTTGGACTTGCCTTTGGCGGCAGGTGCAGGGCTGCTGTCGTCGTCGCCGGCGTCTTCCGCGCCGTCGTCGGATGCCGCGTCAAGGGCCTCATCACCCTCGTCTTCGTCGCCTACTTCGAGGTCATCATTTTCCAGATCGTCGTCGCTCATGTTCTACCTCATGACTTGCGAAAAGCAGGTTAGTTATAGACCAGTGATGCCGTAGACCGGCAGCCACCAGTGAAAATTCAACTGGCCGTGGGTTGGCCACTGCCTTGGATGTACGGCCCCTGGTGAGGGCGTTTCACCCAGCAGATCCCAGCTCCTGGCGGGATCTGACGAAATCCTTGAGCCACCGCTGCTGGCCTTGCGCTATTGGCAAGCCTAGCAAAGCGTGGCGAAGTGTGTGGAAGGCACTGCAAACACCCTTCCGGCGCGCATTCTAGCGCGCCGGGAGAAAAAACAAAGCTCCATCAGTACCCGCTTTTCTGTAAGTTTTCTGCCTGCGTCACGAACGTGCCGGATAAACCGTTTGCCTACCGGCGAAACGGTAAAAATCAGGCAAAAAAATGCCCGGACAAGCCGGGCAAGTTTTTTACTGCAGGGCGGTTACAGGTTGTAGCCGCGCTCGTTGTGCTGAGCCAGGTCGAGGCCGACCGACTCTTCTTCTTCGTTGACCCGCAGGCCCATTACCACGTCCAGCACCTTGAGGATCACGTAGGTGACGATGGCGGTGTAGGCCACGGTGAAGATCACGCCCTTGGCCTGGACCCAGACCTGCGCACCGATATCGGTGACCGCGCCGAAGCCGCCCAGGGCCGGTGCTGCGAACACACCGGTGAGAATCGCGCCGACGATACCGCCAATACCATGCACACCGAAGGCATCCAGCGAGTCGTCGTAGCCCAGCTTGCGCTTGAGGCTGGTGGCGCAGAAGTAGCAGATCACACCCGACGCCAGGCCGATTACCAGGGCGCCCATAGGGCCGACGGTGCCGGCAGCCGGAGTGATGGCGACCAGGCCGGCGACCACACCCGAAGCGATGCCCAGGGCACTAGGTTTGCCGTGGCCGATCCACTCGGCGAACATCCAGCCCAGCGCGGCGGCGGCGGTGGCGATCTGGGTCACCAGCATGGCCATGCCGGCAGTGCCGTTGGCCGCTGCAGCGGAACCTGCGTTGAAGCCGAACCAGCCGATCCACAGCATGGCCGCGCCGACCAGGGTGTAGCCGAGGTTGTGCGGAGCCATCGGCGTGGTCGGGTAGCCTTTGCGCTTGCCCAGTACCAGGCACGCCACCAGACCTGCGATACCGGCGTTGATGTGCACCACGGTGCCGCCCGCGAAGTCCAGTACGCCCCAGTCCCACATCAGTGCACCGTCACCGCTCCAGACCATGTGCGCGATCGGCGCATAGACCAGGGTGAACCACACGCCCATGAACACCAGCATGGCGGAGAACTTCATGCGTTCGGCGAAGGCACCGACGATCAGTGCAGGAGTGATGATGGCGAAGGTCATCTGGAAGGTGATGAACACCGCCTCAGGGAACAGCGCGGTGGCCGAGGTCAGGCCAGACGGCGTCACACCGGCGAGGAAGGCTTTGGAGAAGCCGCCGATGAACGAGTTGAAATTGAGCACGCCCTTTTCCATGCCGGTGGTATCGAAGGCGATGCTGTAGCCGTAGATGACCCACAGGATGCTGATCAGACCGGTGATGGCGAAGCACTGCATCATCACCGACAGCAGGTTCTTGGAGCGCACCATGCCACCGTAGAACAGGGCCAGGCCCGGGATGGTCATGAACAGTACCAGCGCCGTGGCCGTGAGCATCCAGGCGGTGTCGCCGGAGTTCAGTACCGGGGCGGCTGCTTCCTCTGCCAGGGCAAGGCCAGGCATTACGAGGGACAATAGGGCTCCTAGCCCTGCGATCTTGCGCAGAGTCATTTGTTTTCTCCTGGGGCGTTTGGGTTTGGTGAGGCTTGTTGTGTCGCTTAGATCGCGTCGGTATCGGTTTCGCCGGTACGGATGCGGATCGCCTGCTCCAGATTCACCACGAAGATCTTGCCGTCGCCGATCTTGCCGGTGTTGGCCGCCTTGGTGATGGCTTCGATCACCCGGTCCAGGTCCTTGTCATCGATGGCGACATCGATCTTGACCTTGGGCAGGAAATCGACCACGTATTCGGCGCCACGGTACAGCTCGGTATGGCCTTTCTGCCGGCCGAAGCCTTTGACTTCGGTCACGGTGATGCCTTGCACGCCGATTTCCGACAGCGACTCGCGCACGTCGTCCAGCTTGAACGGCTTGATGATGGCAGTGACTAGCTTCATGAAACTCTTCTCCCGATTTGGTGGACTTGCCCCAGGAAAACAAACCCGTCTCAAGTCTAAGCGCAGCGCCTGGCTTTGTAACGCGTCGTCGGCTCCATTCCCCCACCGACGCACGTTTTCGGCGGGTGACGAGGGACCCTTGCGGCTCCGCCTGCACACTGCCCGATCACAAGGGACTGCATCAGTGCATGGCGCACAGAGGCCTTTGCAGAAACCTTGCCAGATCCGGCAAAAGGCCAGAAAACAAGTAGTTGCGTGCAATGCTCGGGATTAGCCCATGGCCAGTACGGCGAAAGCTGCACGATTCTGGTGCATAGAGTCATAGCGAGCTGCTCAAAAAGTGTGCATCCAGTCCCCGGAATACGCCGTGCTACACTGCCCACCTTTCACACGCACGGAACAACCCGACCCATGCTCGCGCCCAAAGCCCTTCTCGACGCCCTGAGCGACCAGGCCTCGCGCCTGTTCAGCGGCGACACCGCGCAGCCGCGCGCCGAACTCGAAAGCCAGTTCAAGATCCTGATGCAGAGCGCGTTCAGCAAGCTGGACCTGGTCAGCCGTGAAGAATTCGACAGCCAGATGGTGGTCCTGGCGCGCACCCGCGCGCGCCTCGAAGCCCTGGAGAAGCAAGTGGCCGAGCTGGAGGCGCGCATGGCGCCGCCGGCCCAGGACTAGCCACCCTTAGGGATATCCGGCCGGCCTCCGCGCAGAGGCCGGCCGGAAACATCAAACGCTTCCTACGAAGAATAGGGAGCATTCAAACAAGATGAAACTTATTTAAAGTTCACCTCCCCGGTTGACTTCGATACTACCCTTGAATAAAGTTCGCTCGCCCTGAGAAAAGGGGCCTTTTTTCCATTCACTGAAGAATTCAATGGACACAGTATCTAGTCGCTGCCTGACCGCCGCCGCACGGCCCGGTCAGGCACTTGAACCGGAACACCGGTCCCGACACCCTGGTCGGGCAAGCCGCGCCAGAGCCTGATGCTCCGCCGTGACTTGCCCCAGCCGGTGTCCGCCGGTTGGAGGCAAGCTCATGAACCTCACGTCATTCGTTTCAAATCGCCTGCACGCCTGCCTGGCGCGTTTGCAGGCCCGCGCCTGGCCGCCCCGTGGCCCGTGCGCTCCAGCCCAGCCCTCCGCCGCCGTGTGCGGCCCGCAGTTGCGTGCCGTATGGCAGGCACACCCCTGCCACGGAAAACTCCAGTTGCGCCTGCACTGGCACCACGACGACAGCCAGGACCCTCCAGGTAGACGGGGGCTGCTGGCACGCCTCTGCGCTCGCCTGAGCCCTCAGACGTTCCACTGAACAACTGATATAGAACAGTAACTTCTGATCGAACTTTCAACCTTGAAAGTTCGCCGGACGGTTATTGCCCATTGTTTATCAACGAGGAATACAAACATGGAATGCGCGAGTAGAAAGTTCGCTGCCGAAACAACTTCCGACTCTCGGCAGCGGACAGACAACTGTCGGAAAAACCAAGCATTTTTCTGCGACCCGACATGCCTTCGTTCACCCCCTGAGTGAAACGTCTGTGTGTCGTGCCGCCGCAGCGGCAGGAGCACAGCAACATGACCGTCAAACACCGCAACACCCCACCGGCCAAGGCCGAACGCGAAACCCGCCTGTCCACCCGCGCCGCCCGTGAAGCGCGCAATGGCCTGTCCGTCACCCTCGCCAACCTCGATGCGAGCGAGCATGGCCTGACCGAACACGAAGCCGCCAAGCGCCTGCAGCGCGACGGCGCCAACCAGGTCGCCCACGACCAGCAACCCCACGCCCTGGTGCAACTGCTCAAGGCCCTGCACAACCCCTTCATCTACGTCCTGCTGACCCTGGCCGGGATCAGTTTCGTCACCGACTACTGGATGCCGATCAGCGCAGGTGAAGCGGATGACGCCGACCTGACCAAGGTCATCATCATCATGACCATGGTCAGCCTCAGCAGCCTGCTGCGCTTCTGGCAGGAGTACCGCTCGAACAAGGCCGCCGACGCCCTCAAGGCGATGGTGCGCACCACGGCCACCGTGCTGCGCCGCGAACAGTTCGGCCAGCCGCCGCGCCTGCGCGAAGTGCCCATGGACGAACTGGTGGCCGGCGACATCGTGCAGCTTTCGGCGGGCGACATGATTCCCGCTGACATCCGCCTGCTCGAATCACGCGACCTGTTCATCAGCCAGGCGGTGCTCACCGGCGAAGCGCTGCCGGTCGAGAAGTACGACACCCTGGGCAATGTCGCGCAGAAGTCCGCCACGACTGACAGCGCTGACCAGGACAACCTGCTCGAACTGCCGAACATCTGTTTCATGGGCACCAACGTGGTCAGCGGCCGCGCCCGCGCCGTGGTGGTCGCCACCGGTCGACGCACCTACTTCGGCTCCCTGGCCAAGGCCATCGCCGGCTCGCGCAGCCAGACCGCCTTCGACCGCGGCGTGAACAGCGTCAGCAGCCTGCTGATCCGCTTCATGCTGGTGATGGTACCGGTGGTGTTCATGATCAATGGCCTGGTCAAGGGCGACTGGGGCGATGCCTTCCTCTTCGCCCTCGCCGTGGCCGTGGGCCTGACCCCGGAAATGCTGCCGATGATCGTCAGCGCCAACCTGGCCAAGGGCGCCGTGGCCATGGCCCGGCGCAAGGTGGTGGTCAAGCGCCTGAACGCCATCCAGAACCTGGGCTCGATGGATGTGCTGTGCACCGACAAGACCGGCACCCTCACCCAGGACCGGATCATCCTCGAGCACCATGTGCGCATCGACGGTGAGCGCGACAAGCGCATCCTCGAGCTGGCCTGGCTCAACAGCCACCACCAGAGCGGCGTGCGCAACCTGATGGACCAGGCCGTACTCCACTTCGCGGCCCAGGACCGCGCATTCCAGGCGCCCTACGCCTACGCCAAGGTCGACGAGCTGCCGTTCGACTTCATTCGCCGTCGCCTGTCGGTGGTGGTGAAGAACGCCCTGGGCGATCACCTGATGGTGAGCAAAGGCGCGGTCGAGGAAATGCTCGCCATCGCCACCCATGTGCAGGAAGGCGAAAGCGTCGTGGCCCTCGATGAGCGTCGGCGCCAGCGCCTGCTGGCCAGCGCCGATGCCTTCAACCGCGACGGCTTCCGCGTGCTGGTGGTCGCCACCCGCGACATTCCGGCAAGCGAAGGCAAGGCGCAGTACCACACCGACGACGAGCGCGACCTGGTGATCCAGGGCTTCCTGACCTTCCTCGACCCGCCCAAGGAAACCGCCGGCCCGGCCATCGCCGCCCTGCGCGACATGGGCGTGCGGGTCAAGGTACTGACTGGCGACAACCCGGTGGTCACCTGCAAGGTATGCCGCGAAGTCGGCCTGGAGCCCGGCCTGCCGCTGCTTGGCCAGGACATCGAGCGCATGGACGACACCACCCTGAAGATTCAGGTCGAAGAACGCACCGTCTTCGCCAAGCTCACCCCACTGCAGAAATCCCGCGTGCTCAAGGCGCTGCAGGCCAACGGTCACACCGTGGGCTTCCTCGGCGACGGCATCAACGACGCTGCCGCCCTGCGTGACGCCGACGTCGGTATCTCGGTGGACAGCGGCACCGATATCGCCAAGGAATCGGCAGACATCATCCTGCTGGAAAAAAGCCTGATGGTGCTCGAGGAGGGTGTGCTCAAGGGTCGCGAAACCTTCGGCAACATCATGAAGTACCTGTGCATGACCGCCAGTTCCAACTTCGGCAACGTGTTCTCGGTGCTGGTGGCCAGTGCGTTCATTCCCTTCCTGCCGATGCTGGCGATCCACCTGCTGCTGCAGAACCTGATGTACGACTTCTCCCAGCTGTCGCTGCCGTGGGACCGCATGGACAAGGAGTTCCTCAGCGAACCGCGCAAGTGGGACGCTCGCAACATCGGCCGCTTCATGCTGTGGATCGGCCCGACGTCGTCGATCTTCGACATCACCACCTTTGCCCTGATGTGGTACGTGTTCGCCGCCAACAGTGTCGAGATGCAGGCGCTGTTCCAGTCCGGCTGGTTCATCGAAGGGCTGCTGTCGCAGACCCTGGTGGTGCACATGCTGCGCACCCGCAAGGTGCCGTTCTTCCAGAGCACTGCGGCGCTGCCGGTGATCCTGGCCACGGGCCTGGTGATGGCGCTGGGCATCTACATCCCGTTCTCGCCAGTGGGCGCGATGGTCGGTCTGGTGCCGCTGCCGTGGGAATACTTCCCTTGGCTGGTCGCCACCCTGCTGGGCTACTGCGTGGTCGCTCAGACCATGAAAACCCTCTACATCCGCCGCTTCGGACAGTGGTTCTGAGCCAGCAGGGAGAGCAGACCATGCGCGTACTGATCTGTGCGGGACGCAACTACGCCGACACCCGGCGCTGCCGCCAGGCCCTGGACGATGTCCAGCGCCAGCGGCCGATCCAGGTGTTGATTCACGGCGGCAGCCAGTTCCTCGGTGGCGAGATCGAAAGCTGGGCACGCGAGCACGGCGCCGACCTGGTGCGCTACCCGCCCAACTGGCAGTTGCACGGCAAGCAGGCCGAGCGCCTGCGCAACCTGTTCATGTTCACCGACAGCCGCCCCGAGTTGTTGCTCGCCCTGCCCGGGGGCGACGACACCGAGGAGCTGCTGGCCAGGGCTCGCGGCGCTGGTGTGCAGGTGATCTGCGGCAGGCAACCACGACAACCCGAGCGAGAGGAGCATTGCCATGACGCCTGAAAAGCCTGATGAACGAGCCCGTTTCTCGCTCACCCACGACCTGCCACCCGCCCAGGCCCGGGCGGCGCGGCGCAATGTGCTGTTTGTGATCGTGACCTTGGTGTTGAGTGGGGTGTTGGTGGTGTTGTTTGGGGTTGAGGCGCGGTTGTCTGGAGGCTGAGAAAAACTGCGCCTAACCGGCTAGCGTCCCGCATTTTTGCGCTTGCTCCGCCCACTGATTTAACATGGCACCTGACTACGGCGACAGCAGAAAATTTGTCGGCGGAGCTGCGTAGGCCTGGCATGCCAAGGTCATATGAAGGGAAATCGCAAGCATCTGGGTTGTTCTGCTTCAGTGCAGGAGACTCGCTTTCGAGGCCGTCCTTCCGCGTAGTCACCTGATATTCCGAATCTTGGCCCCGGTCGCGTGATACGCGGTGACCGGGGCCAAGTACCTTTTGGCGCCGTCAACGCCTGAAAAGCGTGATGAGCGAGCCCTTTCTCGCTCACCCACGACCTGCCACCCGCCCAGGCCGGCGCAGCGCAGCGCAATGTGCAGTTTGTGATCGTGACCTTTGTGTTGAGTGTGGTGTTGGTGGTGTTGTTTGGGGTCGAGGCCAGCAACGCCTGCTTAGTAGGGCGGACTCTTCGAGGCGCCGCGAACAACAGCGCAGCAGGTGCCATTCACAGCGGTGCCTGCTTCGCGGGCAAGCCCGCTCCCACAAGTACTGCACCGGTTCCGATGGATCTACAGAACCCCTGTGGGAGCGGGCTCGTCCCGCGATCGGGCGCGCAGCGGCCGCCAACCAGACAACGCAGATAGCCCTGAAACAGCACGAAAACCGCCTGACCGGTGTTACAAGCCGAGCCATGGGGCAACCGACGTATGAAAGATCTGAAATTGCACCCGGAGCCTTCAGCCCATAATCCCTGGGAAGTATCCTACGCGCTTTGCGGAAGCCTCTTAATTGTCGGGGAAATGCCTCAGGGATAACTTCGCTGGGTCGCCCACATTGGCGACTGGGTGTGAGAAGCCCAAGTGTTTCAGGAATGGCTTCCCGTCATGGTAGCCGTGCGCGAGCAGGTTTCGACCTGGCCGTGTCCCTGGACCACGGACTTCTCACCTCGTGCACGGCTGCCACCCTAATCCGTGAGAAGGGTTCTGGTGGCAGCTCCAGATGTCGTCCAGGAGTTGAACCATGAAGAAACTCGTCCCCGACCCACCCCGCCTCAAGCTCATCAACAACCCCTACTTCTCCATCCAAACCGACATGACCCCTCCCGACGCCCTGGCACACGCCAGCGAGCTCTTGCGCGGTGTCGCCGAAACCATCGACGAACACTGCCGCACCTATGCCGGTGTACCCGGCCTGCACATGCTGTCGAACGCCGCGCACTCCGCCGAAACGGCTCGCGCGCTGATCGAACATGCGCTGAACCGGATGTGACCCTGAGCCCGTCAAGGAGTGATGAACATGAGCGGTAACCAATCCGGTCGCACCACCGCAGGTGTTGCCACCTTTCTCGAGATGTTTCGCGTACAGCCCGGTATCCCCTATGAGCGCGCCATCGAAGAAATCTCAGTGCTGGTGGGCTGTACACGTGATCTGAGCGATCAGTTCACAGGGGAGGCAAACCCTGCGGCAATCACCGCCCTGCACTACCTCAGCGCCCTGGCCAAAGCGTTGTTGAATGATCTTGAGGTCAGCCGTAACGCTGGTGACTGAAACCTCACGACCAAGCCTCGATACCGCCTCGGCATCGAGGCCCAGGCAAATGCTGCACAAGCACACCTCAACGAACTGAAGTCTCAGGCCGCTCAAGAATCCGACACTAAAGTATTCCCTCCCTGTGCCGTTAACTGCCTCAACTGGAAGGATTTATTTAGCTGGACTTTGCGCAAGTCGAGCTAACCCATGGAAGGCACCGATGCAAAGTGACCGGAAAGGACATGCAGCTGCCGTAACGCTGCAGACCGGGCAAGGCGGACTGTCGTCCGTCGTGCGACATACGAAAATGTCAACACATGGAAAATACGCTATGCAATTCAAGAAACGGATCTTCGCGGCCCTGGCCGTTACCTCCCTGTTCGCTGCCGGTGCAGCGCATGCAGGCCCTCCCGTGCAGATCACCGTCAAGAACCTGGGCACTGCCGAAGCCAAGTACTCGATGATCGGCAACAACGAAGCCCTGACCAACGCCAGCGCAACGCCCAAGCCCAAAGATTCGATCCTGCCGAACCAGGCCTTCACCTTCGTCGTGACCGGCCCCCTGAGCCCAGACATCACCACCGCCTTCGTGCGCTACGCCATCGGCGGCAAGTCCTGCGTGTTCCGTACCTCGTTCGTCAACACGATTGCCCCGGGCGGGCTGGGTGGCACCATCACCAAGATCCCGAAATGGACCAAGGATGCCGATGCCAGCGGCGGCGCTCGCTGCACCGCAACCATCACCTCGACCAGCCTGTCGAACTATTCGTGGAACGTCGAATTCACGATCAAGTAAGTCGCTGAACGTTCTGCCCCGGAGCGATCCGGGGCAGAACGGGTCCAAAGTAGACGCAGCATCCCCGCTGCCCAGAGAGATACGGAGACGATCATGGATGGTGTCAACAGCCTGCCGGCGTCACAGGTAAAAACCCTCAACGCAACTCAAGGCACTGGCAAGCCAGATGAAAAGCCTGACGCCACGGCCTCGGTCGCGGCGCCCCAGAAAACGGGCAACTCGGATAACGCCAGCATCTCGCCACTGGCGCAGTTGCTCAGCGACGCAGCAGCACGGGCGGCAAAGCGCGACGCCAGTACTGACCGTAGCGGCCTGAAAGCCATCGCCGAGCAGGTAACCCGCGCTATTCACAGCCCGGCGTTCGAGCAGTCCAAGGTCGAACGCGATGCCGAAACGCCCGCTTCGGACGACCCACAGCGCCTCGAGCAAGCACGTCAGGCAACTGCCTTCCTGAACAACAAAGGTTCCAACCCGTTCGCGGGCATGTCCATGGAACAACTCTCTCTAGTCGTGCATGACGACAGCGGTGCATTTACAGTCAACGAACGGCGCGCAGCGCTGGTGGAGACCGGTGCACAAGAAGAGGCTTGGTCCAGGGCGGTTTCGCAGAAGTTGATGGACGAGTACAACCGCGACGGGCACATGTCACCTAAAACCCTTCAAGGCATCCTGGATTATTACAAGGGCCTGCCGCCGATCATGGAAGCCCAGCTTCCCGACAACTACGAACATGATTTGAACAAACTCATCCAGTACGCCGAAAAAGAACAATCGCACAGCAAGGATCAACTCCAATCGCTGCTCGATCTGGTCTTGGCAAAACGCCTTGAATACACCGACAAGACAGCAACGCAAGACACCTGAATTTATTCAACCAGGTGCCCATCGTATTGAGTGGGAATACCTGAACAGATTCCCAAGGATCGTGGGCAATGGATGCCTGAGTCACCCAACCAGACGCTGATTCGCCTGCAAGGCGTGACGCATGCGTACAGCTCCCATAGCGCCGCGCGGCCCGTGCTGCGTGATGTCTCGTTGTCGGTCAAGGCCGGCCAAAGTTGCGCCATCGTTGGCGCCTCGGGCTCGGGCAAAAGCACCTTGCTCAGCCTGATCGGTCTGCTCGACCAGCCCACCCAAGGACACCTCCACCTGGCAGGCCGCGACATGACCCTGGCAACCGATGGCGCCCGCGCAGTGATGCGCAACCAGCACATCGGCTTCGTTTTTCAGGGCTTCAACCTGCTGCCGCGTCTGGATGCCCTCGACAATGTCGCCTTGCCGCTGCTTTACCGTGGCGAGCCACGCAACTCGGCACGGGAGGCGGCGCGCCAGCAGTTGCGGCGGGTAGGCCTCGGCGAACGGCTGCACCACCGCCCGGCAGAGCTCTCCGGGGGCCAACGCCAGCGAGTGGCCATTGCCCGCGCCCTCGTCGGTGAGCCCCAACTGCTGCTCGCCGACGAGCCCACCGGCAACCTCGATGGCCAGACTGCACAAGACATCATCGAACTGCTGCTGGCTCTCAACCGTGAGCAGGGCGTCACCCTGATCATCGTCACCCATGACCTGGGGATTGCCCGTCGTCTGCAACGCTGCCTGCAGGTTGTCGAGGGCTGCATACGCGAGGTCGTGCATGGTTAGCACGCGAGCCTACGGCCCATCCCTCGCTCAGCGCCTTTCTGAACCATTCGATAGCCTCCAGCGCCTGGGACGCCGGGCCATTCTGGCGTTGCTCGGTATCGCAGTCGGCTGCGCAGCCGTGGTTGCGCTGCTGAACATTGGGCATAACGCCCAGCGCCAGGCGATGGCGGTGTTCAAGGGCATGGGCAGTAACCTGCTGGTCGCCGACGTGCAATGGCCTGCAGGCGCCCACTTGTCGGCACAGGCAACGCAGCCCTTCGACGCCCAAGCCGTGCGCGAAGCCGAGCCGGGACTGCGTGCAATCAGTCCGCTGAGCCTGTCGTCGGTACGCGTGAGTCTGCACGGACGAACACACGACGCGCTGCTAGCCGGGGTAGATCCGCAACTGGCCGAAGTACTCGACCTGAGATTGATAGAGGGGCGTTTCATCAGCCCTTACGACAGCCGCAGCACCCATGCGGTACTGGGCGAGCGCCTTGCCGCCGATCTGGCCGCACAGGGCATGCCGGTCATGCCTGGCGCACAGCTACAGATCGCAGGCTACGTGTTCCAGGTGATCGGCGTATTGCACGGCATCGGACAAAACCCACTGCTGCCGCTGTCGATCGACGACAGCTTGCTGATCCCGCTCGAAGGTATGCGACGGCTGGTCAGCGCACCTCAGGTGGGTACCGTTCTGGCGCGCACTGCCGACGGTGCCGACCCACTTGCCGTCGCCCCTCGCCTGCAGGCGCGGTTGCAGACCGCACTGCCCGGTCGCACGATCGATGTCCAGGCTCCCCAGCAGTTGCTCGCCGGTATCGCCCAGCAGTCGCGGCTGTTCTCCTGGCTGCTGGCAGGGCTGGGCGGCATTGCCCTGCTGGTGGGCGGTGTCGGGGTGATGAACGTGATGCTGATGAACGTCTCCGAACGCCGCCGCGAGATCGGCGTGCGCATGGCACTAGGCGCCCGCCCGCAAGATATCGCCTGGCTGTTTCTCCTCGAAGCGGTGGTACTGGCCGTGACCGGCGCAGCTTGCGGTGCAGTGCTGGGCGCGGGCGCGGGGTGGCTGTTTACTTTGCTGTCTGGCTGGGCCGACTTCAGCCTCGCCCCCCTGTCGTTGCCACTTGGCATCGGAGGCGCAGTCCTCACCGGGCTGTTCTTCGGCTTGAGCCCGGCGCTGTCTGCCGCCCGCCTGCAACCGGTACAGGCGTTGCGCGATGATTGAGCGCTGCCTGGCCTTGCTACTGCTGATCATGAGCACCGGGCCTGCCCTGGCCAGCCTGGCGCTCGCGCCTTCCCAGGCGACCCGGTCGAGCGCACCTTCGCCAGCCGTTTCCAGCCTCTCGCTGAAGGCACAGCGCATTGATTTGAGCCTAAGCGACGCGATCTACCTCGGTCTGCGCGACAACCGCGGGATCCGCAGCGCCTATCTGGATCGAATTGCTCAGAAGTTCGACCTGCGGGTGGCCGAGGATCGTTTCAGCCCCAAGCTGCTCATCCGCGGCAACTACCTGTCCAATCACAACCAGGCCGACCGCTATCGCCAAGGGGATATCACACCCACTACGACCCTGCTGACTCCTTACGGCACCCGCCTGAGCCTGGGCTGGACCTATCGTCACACCGAGGCCGAACTGGCCGGGCTGACCCGTAACGACGGCGCCAACATCACGGTCATCCAGCCGCTGCTGCGCGGTGCCGGCAGGGATGTCGCCACGGCACCGGTGCAACTGGCCCGCCTGGGCGAGCAGGTCAACCGGCTGGCGTTGAAAGACACCGTGGCGCAGACCATCACCCGAATCATCATCGGTTATCACACTCTGCTGCAGACCCAGGAGCAGTTGCAGATTGCCCGCGACGCCCTGCAGCGGGCCAATCAATTGCTCGAGGTGAACCAGGCAATGATTGCTGCCGGTCGCATGGCAGCCTTCGAGATAGTCCAGACCGAAGCCGAAGTCGCCACCCAGGAGCTCGGACTGGAAGACGCCCGCAATCAACAGCAAGCCGCGCGCCTGGCTCTGTTGCAGATGCTGGCGCTGGATCTCGATACCCCCATCGTCGCCAGCGACACGGTCCATGCAGACGCGATCGATATCGACACCTCCTTGGCCCTTCAACAGGCTCAGGCCCTGCAACCGACCTACCTCATCGAACTGATTGCCGGCGAGCAAGCAACGATCAACCTGACGGTGGCGCGTAACGAGCGCCTGTGGGACGTCTCTCTGGTCGGTGGTGGCGCCCAGGTACGTGAACGCAACAACCTCAACGGCAGCGCGCGCAGTTGGGAGAATTATGTGGGTGTTCAAGTGGAAATTCCGATCGGTGACCTGAGTACCCGTCAGGCTGAAGTACATGCGCGTGTCGGGGTGGAAACCCAGGAAGTCCGGTTGCAGGAAGCACGTCAGCAACTCCAGCGGGACGTGACCAATGCCGTGCGCGACATCGGCGTGCGCTGGCGCCAGTACCAGATTGCCCTGCGCGCGCAGGAATTGTCGCAACGCAAACTAGCGATCGAACGAGAAAAACTCACCGTCGGCCGATCAAGCAACTTCCAGGTTCTGAGTTTCGAGAACGACCTGCGCACGGCGCAGAATACGCGCCTGGGTGCGCTCATCAGCTACATGAACGCCCAGGCCGAACTGGACCAGACCCTGGGCACCACGCTGGACAGTTGGGACATTGCACTGAATGACTAGGTTTTGCTCGATCACTGGCGGCCGCGCGCTACTGGTGCTGGCCCTCGCCAATCTGCCGGGCTGCTACGGCGATGCGGATGAGCAGCCGGGCGCTTCCCCGCAAGCGCAGTGGGTGCAGGTAGCACCGCGCCTGCTGGAAAATCGCCTGGGCCTGGTAGGCCACCTGCAGTCAATGGACCACATCACCCTCGCTGCACCTTTCGATGGGCTGATCGCCGACGTGCGCGTACAGGAGGGCCAGCACGTCGAGAAAGGCCAGGTGCTGGTGACGCTGGACCCTGCGCAGCTGCAAGTGCAATTGCGCCAGGCACAGGCTGAGCTGCTCAAGGCCCGTCGAGAGGCGCAACGCCTGGAACGTTGGAGCTCCAGCCCAGAAGTCGCCCGCGCACGGCGCGCAGTGGCGGCCGCGAACCAGAACCTATCCCGCAGCGAGAATAGCCTGCGCGATACCCAGGCGCTGTTCGAGCGCGGCATCGTCGCGCGAATGGAGGTCGAAAGCCTGGCTCAGCAGGTGAACACCCAGCGCCAGGACCTGACCGCCGCCAACGAGGATCTGCTTACAACACTTGCGCACGGCCACGGCGAGGAGCTCAGCATCGCGGCAATGGAACTGGCCAACGCCCAAGCGCGCCATCAGGCCCTCGAGCAGTTGTATGCACGACGCGAACTGCTCGCTCCGCTGGCCGGGTATGTGGTTCGCCCGGCCGCTCAAGAGGGCGGAAAATCCGTTCCCCTGCAAACGGGTGTCGCCGTTACCCAGGGGGTACCGCTGCTCGGCGTGATAGGCCAGGAGCGCTTCCAGGCCTTGAGCCGGGTGGAAGAGACCGACCTGCGCCTACTGCACGAAGGCATGCCGGTGCAGATCAATGGCGACGGCTTTTCCGGTGAACTGAGCGGTCGCCTGACCGCCATCGGTATCCAGAGCGAGACGGCTGATACGCAAGGCGCCGGAGCCCAGTACCCAGTGAAGGTGTCGATCGACCTGCCAGCACAGCCCTTGCAGCACCCCATGCGCGCGGGGATGAGCGCACGCCTGTCGATCATTCTGCAGCGTGACGAACAGGGTATCGCCATTCCCCCGCACGCATTGCGCGATGATGGCCAGGGGGGACGCTACGTGGTGTATCGAGCGACGCCACAGGCTGCGGTCGAGCAGATTCCGGTGACGACCGGTGCAGCGGTGCCCGAGGGCGTGATGGTGCGGGGGCTGGAGGCTGGGCTGGTGGAGGTGCAGGAGCGCACGCCTGACTGAAGAACTGCCAGGTTCGAAGACCAAAATCCGGAAACCAGGATGATCTGACAGTGTTCAATGCGTGAACTGAGCTGCAAGGTCCGCATGTACACATCGCCTTCCATGCGGACCTCGTGGCTGGCCACCACCGCACCATGCCCGCAGTCTGTTCCCAAGGCTTCCAATGCCGATATCGCCTCAGGCCGTGACGATGGTATTGCCCAAGGGCTCGAGCAGGCCCTGGCGAGTAGCCCTGCACACGGCACTGACCAAAGCCTGCAGCGAAGCCTGGAGAATGCTGCTGTCTTTACCAACACCGAAAAGCAGCTGGTTGTTGACGCGAATTTCCACATAGGCGATCGTCTCGGCCTGGGCGCCATCACGTACCGCATGCTCATGGTAGTCGGCGATGTCGAAATTCAGGCCAAGTGCGGCAAAGGCGTTGACCAGCGCGGCGAGCGGCCCGTTACCCTCCCCGGTCAATGGCAGGCGGCCACCGTCAACGAGCAATTGAGCACTGACGTAGGTGCTTGCTCGGTCACTGGTGAGCATGGGCTGGGTCAGGGTGTAGGGCCTGCCCTGCTGCAGATAGGTTTCAGTGAAGCAGGCCAGGATCATATCGCTGGTCACTTCCTGGCCTTCGGCATCGGCAACCCGCTGCACCACGCCGCTGAACTCCATTTGCAGACGCCGCGGCAGCACGATGCCCTGCTGCTCCAGCAGATACGCCACGCCTCCCTTGCCCGACTGGCTGTTGACCCGGATCACCGCCTCATAGCTGCGCCCCATGTCGGCAGGGTCGATCGGCAGGTAGGGGATTTCCCAATAACCGTGAGGGTTTGCGCGGCGGCGCGCAAAGCCTTTCTTGATCGCGTCCTGATGAGAGCCGGAGAACGCAGTGAACACCAACTCACCGGCATAGGGATGACGAGGATGGGTAGGTAACTGGTTGCAGTACTCGACCTCACGCTGAACGTGGGTGATGTCCGAGAAGTCCAGTTCAGGGCTGATGCCGCTGGTATACAGATTCATGGCCAAGGTCAGGATATCGACGTTGCCGGTGCGCTCGCCATTGCCGAACAGCGTCCCCTCGACCCGTTCGGCACCCGCCAGGCACGCCTGCTCGGCAGTTGACACCCCGGTGCCGCGGTCATTGTGTGGGTGCACGCTGATGATCACGCTGTCTCGCTGGCTCACATGCCTGCAGAACCATTCGATCTGGTCGGCGAACACGTTGGCCGTCGACACCTCGACGGTTGTGGGCAGATTGAGAATCATCTTGTTGGACGGCGTTGGCTGGAACTCGGCGATGACCGCGTCGCAGATTTCCAGGCCGAAGTCCAACTCGGTGAAGCAGAACGTTTCCGGCGAATACTGGTAGGTCCACTGGGTTTGCGGATTGGCCTGCATCAACGCCTTGATCTCACGGGTGGCCTGGGTGGCAATATCGATACAGCCAGCGCGGTCGACACCGAACACGACTTCGCGGAACACAGGGGCCGTGGCGTTGTAGACATGCACAATGGCCCGCGGCACGCCCTTGAGCGCCTCGAAGGTGCGCTCGATCAGGTGAGTACGCGCCTGAGTCATGACCTGGATGGTGACATCGTCAGGGATTGCGCCGCTTTCGATAAGCTCACGGACGTAATCGAAATCAGTCTGCGAAGCCGCCGGAAAACCTACCTCGATCTCCTTGAACCCGACCTTGACCAGCAGATCGAAGAAGCGGCGCTTGCGCTCGGCGTTCATCGGTTCTATCAGGGCTTGGTTGCCGTCGCGCATATCAACGCTGCACCAGACCGGTGCGGCTTTCTGTACCTGGCCAGGCCAGGTGCGGTCCGGCAGATCAACCACGTTGAAATGGCGGTATTTAGTGGAAGGGTTCTTCAACATCATGGTGGCGTTCTCCTTGGCCTGTAAGCGATCGTGCTGGCGCTGGGTGAGGTGAGCGTATATCTGATATTGGATCCAATTTATGCTGAAAGCGCTTAGTCTGGATTGCGTTCTATTTACCCAGAAACAGGGTTATGTTTTTTAAAATTGCTGAGAAATCAATTTTCTTAGTGAATACTTGCCATATGACATAAAAAGTATCTTCACGCTGCTGCGCCACGGTGGGCCTGACGGACTGTGTCCACTCAACAAAAAAACGCCATGCCTTGGCAAAATCTCGTCGCACTCTTCACCCGCCACTGCCCACGCCCCTGGCTATCCTTGCTCCTGCCGCAGGACGCGGCATCCCCAGTGACCAAGGAGTGTCCATGTCTCTCGCCCTCGTCCACAGCCGCGCCCAGGTCGGGGTGCTGGCGCCCGCTGTCAGCGTCGAAACCCACTTGGCCAACGGTCTGCCCAACCTCACCCTGGTCGGCCTGCCCGAGGCCACGGTCAAGGAAAGCAAGGACCGGGTACGCAGTGCCATCGTCAATTCCGGCCTCGAATACCCGGCCCGACGCATCACCCAGAGTCTCGCCCCCGCCGACCTGCCCAAGGATGGCGGGCGCTACGACCTTGCCATCGCCCTGGGCATCCTCGCCGCCAACGGCCAGGTGCCGGTGGCGACCTTGGTCGATTTCGAATGCCTGGGCGAGTTGGCGCTATCCGGGGCATTGCGCCCGGTACAGGGCGTGCTGCCGGCGGCGCTGGCGGCGCGGGAGGCCGGGCGGGCACTGGTGGTGCCGCGGGAGAATGCCGAGGAAGCGAGTCTGGCCAGTGGGCTGGTGGTGTATGCGGTCGGGCATCTGCAGGAGCTGGTAGCGCACCTCAATGGCCAGGCACCGCTGCCAGCCTATGCCGCCAATGGCTTGATGCTACGCGCGCGCCCCTATCCGGACCTGAGCGAAGTACAGGGGCAGATCGCGGCCAAGCGCGCCCTGCTGGTCGCGGCGGCGGGGGCGCACAACCTGCTGTTCACCGGGCCACCCGGCACTGGCAAGACCTTGCTCGCCAGCCGCCTGCCGGGCTTGCTGCCACCGCTGGACGAGCACGAGGCTCTGGAGGTTGCGGCCATCCAGTCGGTCAGCGGCAAGGCACCGATCGACTGCTGGCCACAGCGGCCGTTTCGCCACCCTCATCACAGCGCGTCGGGCCCGGCACTGGTCGGTGGCGGCAGTCGGCCACAGCCTGGGGAAATCACCCTGGCCCATCATGGGGTGCTGTTTCTCGACGAACTGCCCGAGTTCGAGCGGCGTGTGCTGGAGGTGCTGCGCGAGCCGCTGGAGTCTGGCGAGATCGTGATTTCACGGGCCAGGGACCGGGTGCGCTTTCCTGCGCGCTTCCAGCTTGTAGCGGCGATGAACCCCTGCCCCTGCGGCTACCTGGGCGACCCGGCAGCCCGCTGCCGGTGCAGCCCTGAGCAGATCCAGCGCTACCGCAACAAGCTCTCGGGCCCGCTGCTCGACCGCATCGACCTGCACCTGACCGTCGCACGCGAAAGCACCACCCTCAGCCACCAGCCCAGTGGCGAGACCAGCGCCAGCGTCGCTGCCCAGGTCGCCCAGACCCGCGAGCGGCAACAGCGTCGCCAGGGTTGTGCCAACGCGTTTCTCGATATGCCAGGCCTGCGCAAACATTGCGACCTCAAAGCCGCCGACCAGTCATGGCTGGAAGGCGCATGCGAGCGACTCAACCTTTCGTTGCGCGCCGCCCACCGTCTGCTCAAGGTCGCCCGCACCCTGGCTGACCTCGAACAGGCCGAGCGCATCGCCCGCTCCCATCTGGCCGAGGCCCTGCAATATCGCCCTGGCAGTTGACTCGACGCCCGCACCACCACCGATAACCCCACTCAATCTTCTCCATAGCGGAAATATATTTTGCGCGCTAAATATTTGCGCGCAATATTCGACTCAAGCAGCAAGCAGTCGCTGATCCCTTACAGAACCCTTGGAGAACGATCATGACCACCCTTCGCAAAGCCTGCGCCATCGCCACCCTGACCCTCGGCACCACTGCAGGCGCCTTCGCCCAGTCCATCGAGGCCACGCCGTACCACTACGGCATGAACCTGGACATCGCCCAGGTCATCGCGGTCGATGCCCCGAACAGCACTCGCAGCCATGCCTCCGCTGCCACCCTCACCTACCGCGATAGCAGCGGCCAGGTGCAGAAGGTCAGCTACATCCACCCAACCACCACCGCCAACCAGAACTGAACCCCACGGCCCGACCCCAGAGGAGCTTGAACCATGAAACTGTCCCGCACCCTGACCGCCGGCCTGCTCGCCCTCGCCGTCAACAGCGCCTTCGCCGCCGGTAGCGCCGGCGTCGAGCACACCACCCAAGGCTTCCTCGATGCCCTGGCCGCCGGTGGCGGCAAGCCGCTGGAAACCTTGGCGCCCAAAGATGCACGGGCCGTGCTCAGCGGTGCGCAGGCCAGCGTCAAGGTCGATCTTTCGGGTATCCAGGTCGAGCGTCGCACACTGCAGATCGACGGCAAGCCGCTGGACATCCGCGTGGTGCGCCCGCAAGGCGCGAAAGGTGAGCTGCCAGTGTTCATGTTCTTCCACGGCGGTGGCTGGGTGCTGGGCGACTACCCGACCCACGAGCGCCTGATCCATGATCTGGTGGTCGGCTCCGGCGCGGCGGCAGTCTATGTCGACTACACGCCATCGCCAGAAGCGAAGTTCCCCACCGCGATCAACCAGGCCTACGCCGCGACCCGCTGGGTGGCCGAGCACGGCAAGGAAATCGGTGTGGATGGCAGCCGACTGGCCGTGGCCGGTAACAGCGTCGGCGGCAACATGGCGGCGGTGGTGGCGATCAAGGCCAAGGAAGCGGGTACACCCAAGCTGCGGTTCCAGGCGCTGTTGTGGCCGGTGACCGACGCCAACTTCAACAATGCATCGTACAACCAGTTTGCCGAAGGGCACTTCCTGACGCGCAACATGATGCAGTGGTTCTGGGACAGCTACACCACCGACCCGCGCCAGCGTGATGACATCCATGCCTCGCCACTGCGGGCTAGCCTGGATCAACTCAAAGGCCTGCCGCCAGCACTGGTGCAGACCGCCGAAATGGATGTGCTGCGTGACGAAGGCGAAGCCTACGCCCGCAAGCTCGATGCTGCCGGTGTGCCGGTGACTGCCGTGCGCTACAACGGCATGATCCATGACTTCGGATTGCTGAACGTGCTGGGGCAGGTGCCCGGAACTCGTAGCGCGATGAATCAGGCGGCGCAGGCGCTGAAGGAACATCTGCAATAACGATAGTCGCCTCAAGGGCCTCTTCGCGGGCAAGCCCGCTCCCACATTTGTAGGAGCGGGCTTGCC